>NZ_FNOL01000004.1:0-438173 GCF_900106655.1 Variovorax sp. YR634 | reverse complement strand
GGGCTTCCGCACACCGGCTCAAGTCCTCTTCGAGGACTGCTTCAACCAGAATGTCGACATTCAACCCATCGTTGCACTTGGGATTTGAAATCGCCCTTACTTTCTTTTGGCGAAGCAAAAGAAAGTAAGTCGCCCGCCGGGGCGAGACCCGGCCTCGGAAGACAAAACAAAGAGAGGCCTTCATCACCCCTCCTCCGCAAATCCAAAAAACAGGGCTTCAAACTGCTCATCCCGAGGCAACCCAGTACAGAGCATCCGAACCCCATGCTCAGCAGCAGGATCACTCAGCCAAAGCGACGCCCCCGCCAGCGGCAATTCCAGCGAATCGACACTACTCTCACGTCCGTCAGCAGAAGCGCCATCAACAAACAGCCGATGCAACACCGCATCAAACCGCAGCGCATCCAGATCCCCATCAAGCCCTTCCAACGCAGCCTGCGTAGCATGAGCCCACCACTGCAACGCCATAGCCAGCGCCTCCCCCTGCAGTTGCCCGGAAACGGACCGATCGAGCTCCATAGCCAGGGCAAACGGAAAGTACCGCCCCACCCCATCGACAGAAGGCATCAGCACCCCGATCCACGCCTGCTCCCCCGCCACCTGCCGCCCCAGCGCAAAGCACCAGATAGGCGCTTCGAGGTATCGCTCAGTCCAATCCGCATGCCGATCCCGCAGCCGGGCCATGCCCCGCTGCAGCCATTGATCCCACACGGCACGAAACGCCTCAGGCAGCCGCCGATGCGCAAAATCCCCCATGCCCGGCAGCTTGCCGAACCACCCCGGCAACGCGGTCGAGGCAAAGAGAGGCGAAGGTGAAGAAGCTGCCTCGTTCACAGCCCCTCCGGACAAGAAAACTCCCGCAGCTCACGCAACCGGATCGGATGCTGCACGCTGTTCGTCGTCACTTCGAAGCGCGTCTTCCGGGCTCCGATCTGGAAGGTGATGAAGAACTTCTCAGGCGCATCGCCGGCCTCGAGCTGCCCGTCGTCGAGCGCACGGAACAGCGCCCACGGCCCATCCACAGCGGCACCCGAGCTGCCAGTGGTCGAAGGCGGGCTGACCTGGATACGCACCTGGTTGCTGCCCTTCGGCCCCGGCCACTGCACGGCCATCGGCACCACAGGCCCGTGCGCGTACTTCACGAGCTGGCCGTCGACGTCGAGGATGAACTGGGTGATGCCCGCATCCATCTCCACCGGCTTGAAGTCCAGCCGCATCGACGGCCCACGGCCGCCGCCGCGGAAGAAGATGTCCTTGATGCGCGCGGCCCGCTCGAACTGCGCGAGCGCCTGCGTGGTGATGGCGCCGCGTTCGGCCACGGGCTTGTAGCGCCACGGCTTGGTGCTGGTGTCGACCAGCGCGGCCAGGCGCTTCTGGAAGAAGTCGTCCATCAGGCCACCGGGGCCGAACATCTGGCCGAAGTCTTCCGGCAGCACGTCGCGCTTGCTTGTGCTCACGAAGGGGTAGCGGCCCGCGATGGCGCGCGCGCAGAACTCGGCCACGGGGCGCAGGTCCTGGCTCAGGTTGCCGCGCTCCGCCGTCTGCGCCTGCGCGGCGCCCGACTGGCTGAGGTTCTCGACCATCGAGCGCACCGGCTCTGGCAGGCGGCCCGCATCTGACTTGAGCTTGCCGGCCACGTCGCCGGGCGGCGGCGAGGTGCGGCCCTTCACGGCCGTGTCGACGGCGTTGAGGTACACGTAGACCTCGTTGAAGAGCTTCAGCGCGTCGTCGATGGGCGCAGGCTGGTTGGGGCCGCCGGCGGTGACGAGGCGGCGCAGCGACTCGAAGCGGTCGTCGACGATGCTCTCGATGCGCTTGCCCGGGGCCACCTGCCGGCCGGGGTCGCTGCCGAACAGGTCTTCCAGGCCCTTGCGCGTGTTGCGCACCGTTTCGGTCGCCTTGCTGACGACGTCCTTGTTGGCGTCGGCCGCCGGGATCAGCGTGGTCTGCTTGACCACCGCGCGCAGGAAGTTCGCGAGCGGGGAATCGACGCCCGAAAGAATGCGCGCGGTCTCGATGTTCTTCTCCAGCCCGGTGGCGCGGATCAGTCGCACGTCGGCGAGCAGTGCTTCCCACTGCTTGACGTATTCCTCCAGATACAGGCGGCGCACGCGATCGGTCAGCGCGCCGAGCGCGGCCACGTCGCGCAGGCGGTCGGCTGCGTTGCGGTCTTGCCCCAGCACCCACGGGTCTTCGTTGGCGAGCAGGCCGGTGAGCACGGTCACTTCGTTCTGGAAGCGCTTGTGATAGCCGTCGTAGGTGAACATGCCCGGCACGCCATCGGTCAGCGGCTTGCCGCTGATGCGCTCGAACACCAGCGGGCCCGAGGGGCCGGTGGCGGTGGCCACGCTGAAGGCTGGAATGTCCTTGGTGGCGCGCTGGCGCTTCAAGCGGCTGAACACGCGCTGTTCCAGCGGGTAGCTCGCGAGCACGGCGCGCACGCTGCGCACCAGGTTCTCGTCCATCTTGAGCGGCGAGCGCGGCGGGCCTTGGGCGATGAGCACGTCGAGCTGGTCTTCGAGCGCCTTGCGCTGGTCTTCGGGAATGCCTCGGTCGAGGTTGCGGGCCCAGTCGAGCGTGATCCAGGCCTTGAGCGCCTCGGCATCGAAGTGCTCGGGCTGGTAGAGCATCAGGTAGCTCTTGAGCGCCTCGTACGTGTACTCGAGGTTGTCCTTCTGCGCGGTGCGCAGCTGGTCTTCGATGCGCTTGGCGATCTGCGGCAGGAAGGCGTCGTTGAGCGCGCGCTGGTGCGTGAGCATGGCGGCGGCGTCGAGCTTGTCGCCCTGGTAGAGGCCCAGCGTCATCGACAGCGGCTCGTCGCCCTGGTGGTTGTCGGGCGTCTTCCAGATGTCGCGCAGGCTCTGCAGCACGGGCGCGACCTCGACCAGGTTCTGCACGCGCGCGGGCAGCGCCGCGAGGTTCTGCCTGGCGGGCTCGACGCGGGCCTCGACCGACTTCAGGTAGTTCATGTTCTGCAGCGTGCTGTAGCCCCAGGCCGCGAGCAGGCCGACGGTGACCAGCGTCATCGCCGTCACGCCGATCACGCGCAGCGTGTGGCGGCGGCGCTCCAGCTTCACGTCGGCGCCGGCGAGGCGCTGCTCGGGGAACACCACTTCGCGCAGCAGCGAGGTGAGGAAGTAGCTGCGCCCGCTCGACTTCTGCGGCGCGAGCATGGCGCGCTCGATGCCGAAGCTGCGCGCAAGGCTGCCCATCACGCGGTCGATCGGGCTGCCTTCCTGCGTGCCGCTGGTGAAGTACACGCCGCGCACCCACGGCGGCTGCGCAAAGCGCGAGCCGGTGAACACTTGTTCGAGCAGGTCGGACAGCAGCGAGCCGATGGAGCCGAACTGCGCCGGAAAACCGAAGATGGCCGCGCGGCGCGTGCCGTCGGTCTCGCGCTGCATGCGCGCGATGAGGCCGTCGTTCACGCGGTTGTGCAGCAGCGCGAACTCGCGGTTGAAGGCCGTGGAAAGGCCCTTCTCTTCCAGCTGCACGTTCTCGTTGGCCGGCAGCGTGAAGCCGAAGACCTGCGCGCGCTGTTCCTTGCCGAGGTCGTCGAAGTAGTCGGTAAAGCCGTAGAGCAGGTCGCTCTTGGTGACGAGCACGTACACCGGCAGGCGCGTGGTGAGCTTGCCGTCGAGTTCGAGCAGGCGTGCGCGGATCGAGGCCGCAAGCTGGGTGCGCGCCTCGGGGCCCTGGCTCAGCAGGTCGGCCACGCTGACGGTGAGGAACACGCCGTTCAGCGGACGACGCGGGCGCGCCTTCTTCAGCAGGCCCAGGAAGCCTTCCCATGCGCTCTTGTCTTCCGACTGGTGGCTGTCCTGCGTGGTGTAGCGCCCGGCGGTGTCGATGAGCACGGCCTCGTCGGTGAACCACCAGTCGCAGTTGCGCGTGCCGCCCACGCCGCGAATGGCGCCGGGGCCGAACTTCTCGGCCAGCGGAAAGCTCAGGCCCGAGTTGACCAGCGCCGTGGTCTTGCCCGCGCCCGGCGCGCCGATGAAGACGTACCACGGCAGGTCGTACAGGTAGCTGCCGCCCGAGATCGACATCCAGTCGCGCAAGCCGGGCTTCTTGCCGGCGGCATGCAGGCGCATCTGCTTGAGCGTGGCAACGGCTTCGCTGAAGCGCGTGTCGAGGATCTTCTGCTCGCCGTTGACGGGTGCGTCGGTCTTCGCAGCCGGCGCCTTCATGAGGCCGTCTGTCAGGTGCCGGCTCGCACGGCGCGCGCGCCAGCGGCGGTACAGCGCACGCAGCACCACGATGAGCACGATGACGCCGATGACGATGGCGCGCGTCATTTCGCTTTCGAGCGGCGCGAGCGAGCCGATCTTCACCAGCGGGCCGATCCACCAGATCAGCAGCGCGACGACGATCAGCGCGAGCAGTGTCAGCAGCAGCGGGCTGAACAGGAAGCCGAAGATTTTCTTGATCATTTCGTCGCTCCTGGTGCGGGAGCAGCCGGTGTGGCAGCAGCGAGCCGGTCGGGTTCGGTCAGCAGCACGATGTCGACGCGGCGGTTCTTCGCTCGATTGGCAGGCGTGTCGTTGGCGGCCACGGGCTCGGCGTCTGCCTTGCCGTCGGAGCGCATGCGCGCCGGGTCGACCAGCGTCGTCAGCGCGCCCTTCACCGCATCGGCCCGCGCGGCCGAGAGGTGCCAGTTGGAGGGATAGCGCAGCGAGCGGATCGGCTGGTTGTCGGAGTGGCCGGTGATCAGCACCTCGCCCTTCACCTCGGCCAGCGCCTGGCCGATGCGGCGCAGCACGGGCAGTGACTGCGCCATCGGCTCGGCGCTGCCGGAGCCGAAGAAGGAATCGCCGCGCAGGCGCACCACGCTGCGGTCGGACTCGTCGGTCACCGTGACCAGGCCCTGCTTGATCTCGGGTTCGAGAAAGCGTGCGAGGCGCGGCGTCTTCGCCGGCAGGGCGGGCGGCGCGATCTGGATGTTGGGCGCGCGCAGGCTCGACACCGCGGCGTAGGTGGTGTCGGAGCGGTAGTTGAGCGTGAGCCGCAGGCCGAACCACGCCAGAGCCAGCAAAAGCGCAAAGCCGGCCGCGAACACCCACAGCGGCAGCGACTCGCGCAACCGCACCGTGCCCGCGCCCTGCCCGCGCCAGTGCGGCGAAAGCTCGGGCTCGACGGCCGGGCGGTCCTTCGCGATCAGGTCCGCGAGGCGCTGGCGCACCGAGTCGAGCTGCGCGCGGCCGTTGTCGACCACGCGGTAGCGACCTTCGAAGCCGAGCGCGAGCACGCTGTAGATCAGCTCCAGAAGCTGGCGGTGCGTGGGCACGTCCTGCGCGAGCTTGGCGAGCAGCTGGAAGACTTTTTCGCCGCCCCAGGTTTCGTTGTGGAACTGCACCAGCAGGCTCTGCTTGTTCCAGCCGGCCTGCACGCCCCACGGCGTGTTGGCCACGGCTTCGTCGAGCGCGGTGCACAGCACGTAGCGCGCGGCCAGCACCGATTCGTTGCTGACGCCGGCGCGGCGCGCATTGGCATCGAACTGGTTGACGGCGTCGGCGGTGGAGGCGCGCAGCGCCGGCACATTGGGCGGCTGCGCAAGGTTGCGCAGCTTGCCGATCAACACCAGCAGCTTGCCGGCGGCCGACACCAGCGGATTGAGCAGGCCGAGCTCGCCGACGTCGGCGGCCGGCGTGGGATCGGCACCGCCGAAGAAAGGCGCCGGTGCCGGCGCAGGCGGCGTGCCGCCGGGCGTGCGCGGCTTGGGCTTGATGACCGTGCGTTCCGACTCGAAGGCGGCGAAGGGGTCGGGAGGTGTGCTCATGATGGTGTTCCGTTTCCGTCAGCCCGATGTGGCTAGGAACGAATGGCCCAGAACGCGAGGTCGAGGCCCGGGAAGTCTCCGGCGATGTGCATCGCGATGCCGCCGGATTGCTCGAGCTGGCGCCACAGGTCGCTGTTGCGCGTTTCGAGTTCGAAGTAGTTGGCGCCGGTGTGGAAGGGAATCTGCCGCGGCGCGACCGGCATCGGCGTGAGCGTGACGCCCGGCAGCGCAAGGTTCACGAGATCGCGAATGCGCTCGACCGGGCCGACCTTCACTTGCGTGGGGAAGCGCGCGCGCAGCGCTTCGCTGGGCATGTTCGCATTCACCGCGAGCACGAAGGTCGCCTTGCGCTGCAGTTCCACGTCCGTCACCATCGCCACGCGCACGCCGTGCTTGCGGTCGTGCAGCTCGATGCGGATGGCCGATTGCTCGAACACCATCGAGAGGCTGCGGCGCAGGTCGTCCATCACCGGGCGGAAGCTCAGTGCAAGGTCGTCGTGGATGTAGGGGCCGAAGCGCGCGACGCGGCGCGAATCGCGAAAGCTCGAAAGGTCGCCGGCCAGCCCCAGCGCATGCTCGAAGAAATGCTGCGGGTGCAGCATCGCGCTCTTTGCCAGGTGCGCAAAGATGGCCTCGTTGCGGTTCACGGCCTGCAGCAGCATGAAGTCTGCGATCTCGGCCACGCCGCCGGTGCCGCCCTGGGTCATGCGGCCCGCCAGCGCTTCGCCGCGCTGGCGCAGCAGGCCCAGCAGTTCGTCGAGCCAGGCGCGGATGACGGCATGGCCGGCCACGTCCAGTAGCGGCGGCAGCATGGCGCGGTCCAGCTGCACCTGGTTGTCGACGCGGCGCTCGACCACACGGGCGACGCCGATGGTGGTCCAGGCGTCGGTGGCTTCGCCGGCGCGCATCAGGCGCGTGTGGAGCTGGCCCAGCTGCAGCATCGCCGTGCGCTCGCCGGCGGTGTTCGAATCGGGCACTTCGGATTCGAGCACGCGGTGGCGCACCAGCTCTTCATATTCCTCGGCGTCGGCCTCGCGCGCACCGGCGCGGCGCAGCGGCAGCGCGAGCACCACGGCTTCGTCGCGCATGGAAGCAGGAATGTCGATGGGCTCGGGCAGCGGGTCGACCGCCGGCATGTCGAAGACCGTGCCGTCGCCGAAGACGCCGACCGCCCGCACCAGCGCCAGCTTGCCCAGCGTGAGCGCGGCCGGGTCGATCTCCAGCTCGGCAAAGCCCCAGGCGTAGGGGGTGGTCGAACGCAGGAGCACATGCCTCGCATGATCGGCATGACGCTCGCTCTGCTGCAGGTGCTGAGGCTGCAACAGCATCCCCTCGCTCCAGACCACTTTTGTTCGCCAACTCATCCGCACTCCGTCAACGGCAAGGGTGCCTGAAAGAAACACGAAGTTTCCGGCGCGGGGGACGGGAGGCAAATCCGCCTTAAGGCCTAGCTAATGGCCTAGGCGGGGGGATTTGGAGCTACGGCGAAGGGACTAGGTTGAGAGTCGAAGCGGGCGTTCAGCGCGCCGGAGCCGCGCGCAGGATCTCGACCTGCTCCGCATATGTCTTCTCGATGCGCTGCAGCCGCTGTTCGCGCGCCGCGTCATTGACCCACGAGGCGGCCATGGCGCGCTGCTTGCCCAACTGGTGCTCCAGCCGCGCCTCCGGCAGCAGCGCGCTGTCGTCGGCCGCAACGTAGCCGTAGGCCGCGCGCAGGGTCTTGAGCACTTCGCGCTCGGCGTCCGCACGCGGGCCCTTGCCCTTGCCGTAGCCGGTCAGGAAGTTCTGCAGCCGCGCCTGGAACTCGGGCGGGAAGTCGCGCCGCACCACCATCGGCGCGCCGGGCGGCGGCTCCGATTGCCAGACCACCTGCAGCCGCTCGGCCTCCACCGGGAACTGCTGGCGAAAGCGCTCCAGGTCGGTGGTGTTGTTGGTTGCCACGTCGGCGTCGCCGTTGGCCACGGCCAGTGCGGTGGCCTGGTGAGTGCCGACGAATTCGCTGCGAAAGCGTGTCTCCATCTCGATGTTGTTCGGCAGGAAGAGCTGGCTCTGCGGCACGATGAAGCCGGTGACCGAACGGCTGTCGCCGCGCGCGAGCCGCCATTTCTCCGGCTGGGCCAGCACGGCTTCGAGGGTGTTGAGCGGCCCCGCCTTGCGCACCAGCAGCACGGCGCGGTGCTCGGGCACGCTGGGGTGCCGCGCGATCTGCGCCACCACCTTCATGCGCCGCTGCATCACGGCGTCGAGCGCCATCTTGGCCGAGAGGAAGGCCATGTCGATCTCGTCGCGGCCGATGGCGCGGTCGAGCTCTTCGTAGGTAGGCACCGAATAGGCGCTCACCGGAATGCCGAGGCTGCGGCTCATGTCGGCCATGAGCGGGGTCCACAGAGCGCGCGACTCGACGGTGCCGCCCAGCGGCAGCACGCCGAAGCGGATCATCCTGATCGGCACCGGCGCGGCCTTCTCTGCTGTCTTTTCGGATGATGCGGCGGCGCCCTGCGCCATGGCCGGCAGCGGCCCGGCCAGCATGGCGGCGAAGGCCAGCACCAGCACGGCAGCCACGCGCCAAGGCTTCATCACGGCGTCACGTCCTTGAGCACGCTGACCTGCTCAGCGTAGCCGCTCTCGATGCGCTGCAGGCGGGCTTCGCGCGCGGCGTCGTTCACCCATTGCGCGGTCATGGCGTTCTGTTTGGCGAGCTGGTAGGCCAGCTTGGCCGCGGGCTGCAGCGAGCTGTTGTCGGCGGCCACGAAGCCGGCCAGGTCGTGCAGCGACTTGAGCACCACGCGCTCGGCATCGCCGCGCGGCCCCTTGGCGCGGCCGTAGCCGGTCAGGAAGGCCTGCACGCGCTTGCGCAGTTCGGGCGTGTATTCGCGGCGCACCACGATCTGCGCGTGCGGGATCAGGTCCGACTCCCACAGCACCTGCAGCCGCTCGGTCTCGGCCGGAAAGCGCAGCTTGAAGCGCTCGAAGTCGGCCGTGTTGTTGGTGGCCACGTCGGCCTCGCTGTTGGCCACGGCCAGCGCGTTGGCCTGGTGGGTGCCCACGATCTCGCTGCGAAAGCGCGTCTCCATCGCGATGTGGTTCGGCAGGAAGAGCTGCAGCTGGGGCACGATGAAGCCCGACACCGACTGCTTCTCGCCGCGCGCCAGCCGCCAGCGCTCGGGCTGGTCGAGCATGTTCTTCAGCGAGTTGAAGGGCGGCGCCTTGCGCGACAGCAGCAGCGCGCGGTAGCCGGGCAGGCCGTCGTGCCGCACCACCTGCGCCACCACCTTCATGCGGCGCTGGGTCACGGCGTCGAGCGCCATCTTTCCGGACAGGAAGGCCATGTCGACCTCGTCGCGCTGGATAGCATGCTCCAGCGCCTCGTACGAATTGACCGACAGCACGCTCACCGGGCGGTTGATGGCGCGGCTCAGCTCGGCCAGCAGCGGGTCCCAGTCGCTGCGCGACTCGAAGGCGCCTCCGAGCGGCAGGATGCCGAAGCGGATCGGCGCGTCCGGCGCAGGGGCGGCCTGGGCCGCGGCCCACAGCGGAAAGCCCGTGAGCAAGGCCAGTGCCGCCGCTCGGAGGACACCGGAGAAATCGACGAATCGGCGCATGGAAGCCTGCATTTGTGGTCCTAAAGAGATAGGGCCGTTGCGCATCGGCGGGTCTAACATGGGCAGCGCGGACGCCATTAAATATCAATTGCAAGCAATTTTTGTGATGTTTTTCCTGTCTTCCCGGTTCCGGACCGGCCTCCTAAGCTCGGCGCCCATGCGTCCGATGCCCCCATGAACTGGAACTTCCGCGTCCTGCGCGGCCTGGCCCGCCTGACCTTTGCCCAGCAGCTGATCCTGCTGGCGCTGGTGCCGGCGGCGCTGGCCACGGTGGCGGCCATCACCGTGCTGACGCGGCAACACCTGGGCAACCTCACGGAGCTGATGCGCGCCAATGCGCAAACGGTGGCCCTGCAGGTGGCCACGGTGGCGCAGGCGCCATTGGCGCGCATGGACCGCCGCGCGCTGGCGCGCACCGCCCAGTCGGGCACCTACCAGCCCAACGTGCAGCAGGTGCAGATCTGGACGGAAGACGGCGAGATCGTCGCCAACTCCGAAACCGTCGACCGCGCCCGCGCCGACGGCCTGCAGGTGGTGGTGCCCATCGTGGGCGACGACGGCCGCCACAACGGCCAGGTGATGGTCGAGATGAGCCTGGCCGCGGTGGAAAGCGCGCGGCGCTCGGTCTGGTTCAACGTGGGGCTGGTGCTGGCGATCAGCCTCTTCGGCGTGAGCCTGGCAGGCTGGTGGGCGGCGCGGCGCATCAGCGAGCCGATCCGCGCGCTCGGCAAGGCGGTTGACCGGCTCGGCGCGGGCGAGGACGCAAGCGTGGCCATCGAGGGCACCTCCGAGGTGCGCCACCTGCAGCACGGCTTCAACCAGGCCGCACGCGCGCTCGCGGAAAGCCACCGGCTGCTGCAAAGCCGCATCAACGAGGCCACGGCCGAGCTGGCCCGCAAGAACCAGCAGCTCGAAGTGGCGAGCCAGGCCAAGACCCGCCTGCTGGCCGCCGCCAGCCACGACCTGCGCCAGCCGCTGCATGCGCTCACGCTTTTCTCCGACGGACTGGCCAACGGCGAGACCGACCCGGTGAAGCTGCAGCGCATCGGCCACATTCGCGAATGCGTCGATTCGCTCGACCGCCTGTTCTCGGAGCTGCTGAACCTGTCGCAGCTCGACGCGGGCGTGCTGCAGCCGCAGTGGATCGACTTTCCGCTCGACCGGCTGTTCGATGAAATCAGCCGCAACTTCCGCCCGGTGGCCGAGCAGCAGTGCCTGCGGCTGGTGGTGCGCAAGACCGACATGTGGGTGCGCTGCGACTACGTGATGCTGTCGCGCATCCTGAACAACCTGGTGTCGAACTCGCTGCGCCACACCATCGAGGGCGGCGTGCTGATCGGTGCGCGGCGGCGCGGCAGGGGCGTGCGCATCGACGTAGTCGACACCGGCGTGGGCATTGCCGCGCAGCACCAGGCGCGGGTGTTCGAGGAGTTCTACCAGGTGGAGCCCACCGGCCGCCAGGCGGCGCGCGGCGCGCGCGGCATGGGGCTGGGCCTGGCCACGGTGCAGCGCCTGGCCGAGCTGCTCAACACGCGCGTCGAGTTGAGCTCGAAGCTGCACAAGGGCACCTGCGTGCGGGTGCTGGTGCGCTCGGCCCCGGCCGCACTTCCGCCGGCGGCGGGGTCGCCGGCCGTTGCCGCCGTCGAGGAAGAAGAAAGCCTGGCCAACGTGCGCATCCTCGTGATCGACGACGAGCGCACCATCCTCGAAGGCCTGACGGTGGTGCTCTCCAACTGGGGCGCCGAGGTGCTGCCCGCGCAGACCCGCGCCGAGGCGCTGGCGCTGGCCGACACCTGGGAGCAGCCGCCCGACGTGGTCATCAGCGACCTGCTGCTGCAAGGCGGCGACAACGGGCTCGACGTGATCGCCGCGCTGGAGCGCCATCCGCGCGGCATCGGCGCCGGCACCGCGCGCCTGCTCGTCACCGGCGAGACCAAGCCCGACCGCCTGCGCGAAGTGGCGAGCGCGGGCATCACGGTGCTCTACAAGCCGGTGTCGCCGCGCGTGCTGCGCCAGGCCATCCAGACGCAAAGGGCCGTCGCAGCCCTCGCGGTAGGTGCGTAGGTAGTCCATCGGACATAGGCCGTGCGGCTGCCACCGCGTGACATCCGTCACACGAGCAGGCCCTCGCCGACACGGACATAAGCCCTCCGCCTTATCGCGCCAAGCCGGGTCCGTCCTTACATTGGACTATCGCCCCTCGCTGCGGAAGCAGTCCATGTTTGTTGCCGTGAATTCCTTTCTCTCGCCCTTCTGCGGAAGGTTGCGCCGCGCCGTGCTGGCCGTGGGCTTCGTGTGGGCCGGTGCTGCTGTCTCGTCTGTCTTGTTCGCTGCCCCGGCCTCGGCCGCCAGCCTCACGGTGCTGATGGGCGACGATGCCGCGGCGTCTTCCGAGTTCGTGCAGCAGCTGCGCGCGGACCAGGAACCCGGCGGCAAGTTCGAGCTGGTACGGCTCACTCCCGGCGGCGCCGATCCGCAACCGCCCGCGGAGGCAACGGACACCGAGCGCGCCGCGAACGCCGGCGTGCGCACGCGCAGCCTGCGCACCGCTTCCGACGCGCCGCTCACCATGGCCGTAGGCCCCGCCGCCGCGCGCGCCGCCGTCGAGCGGCCGGGCCAGGAGCCGCTGGTGCTGGCGATGCTGAGCCGGCTCGAATACGAAACCCTGAAGGCCAGCAGCCCCGCCCTGCGGCGCGGCGACCGGCGCGTGGGCGTGCTGCTGCGCGACCCGGCCATGGCCGACCAGCTCGCGCTGATCACCGCCGTGCTGCCGCAGAAGCACCGCATCGGCGTGGTCGCCACGCCCGAGTCGGAGCCGCTGGTGCGCGAACTGCAGCGCGCGGCGCAAGGCGCGAACCCGCCCTGGGACCTGCGCGTGGAATACGCGCCCGACGCCAAGTCGCTCGCCAACGCCCTGCGCCAGGTGGTGCCGCTGAGCGATGCGCTGATGGTGCTGCCCGACCTGATCGGCGACAGCCAGGCGGCCACGCTCTCGGTGCTGCGCGCCGGCGCGAGCGCGGGCCTGCCGGTGTTCGGCGCAAGCGAAGGGCTGGTGCGCTCGGGCGGCCTGGCCGCGGCGGTCTCGACGCCATCGCAACTCGCGCAGCAGGCCCGGCTGCTCGGCCAGAAAGTGGCGAGCGCGGGCACGGGCAGCAGCAACAGCAATGCGCCGCTGGTGGAAGCGGCAACGCCCGCCACCGTGCGCGTCAACGCCACCGTGGCACGCGGACTCGGCCTGCGCATGCCGGAAGAACGGGAACTGACCGACCGGCTCGCAGCCCCGCGATGAGCACCGCACCGCCCTCTCAAGGCCCGCCGGGAACAAACGGGGCCGGTGCGCCCGCGCCCATGCCCACGCCGCCGCCCCAGTCGCCCCACACGCTGGTCGTGCGCGGCAACCTGCAGCGCGATCTGTTCCGTCTTGGCGTGGTGCCGTGCGCGGCGGTGGCGCTGGCGCTCACCGGCTGGTTCACGCACAACCGGCTGCAGACCCTCGAAGCCGCCTTCGACGCCGAAGGCCAGGCCGTGGCACGGCAGGTGGCGGCCATGTCCGACCTGAGCCTCTACGCGGGCGACCTGCCGGCGCTGCAGAACGTGGCCAATGCCGCGCTGCGCGGCGGCCAGGTGACGCGCGTGGAGATCAGCAACAGCGCGGGCGTGTACGTCACGGCCGGGCCCAAGACACCGTCGCTGGCGCAGCTGCGCATGTTCACCTCGCCGGTCACGCTGCGCGAGGCCTCGCGCGCCAGCGCCTTCGCGCCCGCCGGCTCCACCGCTGCGGGCGACACGCCCATCGGTCTCGTGCAGACCTTCCGCGACACCACCGCCTACACGCGTGAGCGCAGCCGCTCGCTCTTCGCGGGCATCGGCATTGCGCTGGTGGCACTGGTGGCTGCATGGGCCTCGGTGCGCCACATGGCGCGCACGGTGGCGCGGCCGCTGCGGCGCGTGTCGCGCACGGTGGCGGCGCTGGAGTCGGGGCATTTCGAGGTGCGCTGCGACGTGGTCGAGGGCGGCACGCGCGGCACGCACGAACTCGCGGTGCTCGCGCACGACATCGACCGCCTCGCCGAGCGACTGCAGCGCAACCGACAGGTCAGCGAGGAGCGCGTGCGCGAGGCCACCGCCGTCGCTCTGCAGCGCATGGCCGAGGCCGAGCAGGCCGCGCTGTCGCGTGCGCGCTTCCTGGCGGCAGCGAGCCACGACCTGCGCCAGCCGCTGCATGCCATGGGCCTGTTCATCGACGGCCTGCTGCCCGGCGCCTCGCCCACGCAGCGCCCGGCCGTGCTGCGGCTGCAGGAGAGCACCGAGTTCATGGGCGTGCTGCTCGACGACCTGCTCGAGATCTCGCGGCTCGATGCGCAGGTGCTGACGCCTGCGATCGCCAAGGTACCGCTCGCCGCGCTGTTCGACCAGCTCGATGCGCAGCACGCCGCCACCGCCGTCGAGGCCCGCGTGCGGCTGCGCTGGAGCGACCGCGGCCTGGCCGTGCGCACCGACGCGGCAATGCTGCGGCGCATCGTCGGCAACCTCGTGACCAACGCGCTGCGCCATGCGCCCGAGGGCGGCACCGTGCTGGTGGCCGCACGGCGCAGCCCGGCCGGCGTGCGTATCGAGGTGCGCGACAACGGCGTGGGCATCGCGCCGATCCACCAGGGCCGCATCTTCGAAGAGTTCTACCAGGTGGCCAACACCGAGCGCGACCGGCGCCGCGGCTTCGGGCTGGGGCTGGCCATCTGCGCGCGCATCGCTGCGCTGCTGGGAACCCGCATCACCGTGCGATCGGCGCTACAGGCAGGCAGCACTTTCAGCTTCACGCTGCCCGAGGCGCGCCTGGCGGACATCACGCCACCCGAGCCGCCGCCGCTCGCCGTCGCGCCCTTGGCCGGCCTGCGCTGCCTGGTGGTGGACGACGACCCCGCCATCCTCGACGGCAGCCGCGCGCTGCTGGAGCAATGGGGCTGCCAGGTCGAATGCGTGACCAACGGCCCCGAGGCCATCGCGCGGCTGGGCACCGGCGACCTCCACTACGACGCCGTGCTGTGCGACCTGCAACTGGCGGGCGAAGGCGACGGCGTGGACGTGATTGACGCCGCCAAGCGCCTGCAGCCCGACGCGCTGGCGGTGCTGGTGTCGGGCGCCACCGGGCCCGAGGTGCTGCAACGGCTGCGACATGGCGGGGTGATGCTGCTGACGAAGCCGGTTGCGCCAGCGAAGCTGCGGGCGCTGCTGACCACGCGGCGGCACGTGCACATCGCCTGACCCCGGCGCTTTCTACGCCCGCGAGAACTGCCGGCGATACGCAGTGGGCGATACCTTGAACGCCGACATGAAATGCTTGCGCAGCGACACCGCCGAGCCGAAGCCGGCGCCGGTCGCTACGCGCTCGACCGGATGGTCGGTGGTCTCCAGCAGCCGCTGCGCCAGCGCAAGGCGCTGGTTCTGCACCCACTGGCCGACCGTGGTGCCGGTGGATTCGCGAAAGCGCCGCGTGAAGTTGCGCCGGCTCATGAGCGCGCGCCGCGCGAGGTCGTCGAGCTCGTGCGGCGTGTCGAGGTGGCCACCCAGCCACTCCAGCAGCGGCGCGAGGCGGTCGCGCTCGGCTGTTGCGGGCACGGGCTGCTCGATGTATTGCGCCTGCCCGCCCTGCCGGTGCGGCGCGACCACCATGCGCCGCGCGGCGCGGTTGGCCGTCTCGGCGCCGTAGCGCACGCGCAGCAGGTGCAGGCAGCAGTCGATGCCCGCGGCCGTGCCGGCGGAAGTGAGCACGCTGCCGTCGTCCACGTACAGCACCTCGGGCTGCAGCTGCACCTTCGGATATTGCTTGGCGAAGGCCGGCGCCAGCTTCCAGTGCGTGGTGGCGGGCCGGCCGTCGAGCAGCCCCGCCTCGGCCAGCACGAAGGCGCCCAGGCACAGGCCGACCACGGTGGCGCCGCGCCGGTGCGCGGCCTGCAGCGCGCGGATCAGCTCGGGCGGCGCCGCGCTGCCGTCGTCGCGCCATGAAGGCACCACCACGATCTGCGCCCGGCGGATAGCCTCGAGCCCGTGCGGCACCACGAGCGTGAAGCCCGCGTTGGTCTGCAGCGCTCCGGGCTCCGGCGCGCACACCCGCATGCGAAAGCGCGGCGCGCCGGTCTCCGTGCGGTCTTCGCCGAAGACCATGCAGGGCACGGACAGGTGGAAGGGGCTGATGCCGTCGAAGGCTACGACGGCGATGGTTTCGATGGCCGGATTGCGCATGGCCCGATCTTATCGATGAATGGCTTTCGGGCCACTGTCGCGAAACGGCGCAAAGGCGAAGAATCAGGCCATCCGAACAACCAGAGAGAAGGAGCCTTTCATGAGCAACAACACCGCCACAACCCCGCGCCGCGCCCTCGTCGTGATCGACGTGCAGAACGAATACTTCGAGGGCGGCGGCCTGCCGATCGAGTTTCCGCCCATCGAAGACACGCTGCCCAACGTGACGAAGGCCATGGATGCGGCACGCGCCGCCGGCACGCCGGTGATCGTGGTGCGCCACCATGCGCCCAAGGGCGCACCGGTGTTCCAAGCCGACACGCACAACGGCCAGCTGCACCCCGAGATCGCGAAGCGGCCGCACGACCACCTCATCACCAAGAGCTTTCCGAGCGTGTTCACCGGCACCGACTTCGCCGACTGGCTCGCGCGCCATGAGATCGACACGCTGAGCGTGGCCGGCTACATGACGCAGAACTGCGACGCCTCCACCGTGTTCGAGGCCATGCACCGCGGCCTGAACGTGGAATTCCTGGCCGACGCCAGCGGCGCTCTGCCGTACGAGAACGCGGCGGGCAAGGTCACGGCGGAAGAAATCCATCGCGTGTTCAGCGTTGTCTTCCACAGCAACTTCGCTGCGGTGACTTCGACCGAAGCGTGGATCTCCGCGATGCGCGAAGGCCAGGACATCCCGAAGGACAACGTCGTGATGTCCAACCGCCGCGCACGCGGCGTCGCCTGAACCGGGCGCGGATCAGAAGTCCGCGCAGCCGTTGCGTTTCTCGGTGTCCACGCAACTCGACAGGTTGGGCCGCGAGCGCACGCGCGACCATTCGCGCGCCAGCACGTCGCTGCCCTGCGTGGCGCGGTCGCCTTCCAGCGGCCCGGTGGCAAAGCAGATCGGCGGCGGGCCGATGTTGCGGTCGTACACCCAGGTGGCGGGCAGGTCGCGCAGCACGTCGGGGCGCGGCAGGTTGGGCAGCCCGCCGACGAACAGGGTGCCCGGCACCACGTTGACCGCATAGCCCTCGGCCGAGGTGAAGGTGCCATTGATCGGGTACGCGCCCTGCGGGCTGGCCTGCAGCGCCGGCGAGAACAGGAAGCCGGCGAAGCCCGCGCCCGTGTCGCCCAGAATGAGCCCGCCGATGCCGTAGCTGAACAGCGGGTTCGGATAGCCGAAGGGCCGGCTCGCGTTGGCGACGATCACCGTCGCCACCGGCTGCTGCGCGTAGATGAAGTGGTTGGCGCCCGCGGGAATGCTCACCGCGCACAGGCCCGAATACGCGCAGTGGTACAGGTTGGGGTACAGCCCCGAACCCGCCAGGCCGCCGCGCGTCTCGCCCACCCAGGTGTCGGCCCACACGCGCCACGGCGCGCCGCCGATCGTGTAGCCGCCGGTGTTCTGGAAGCGCGAGGCCGCCACGAGATCGGTGCCGCTCGTGCTGCTCACGTTGGCGCCCAGCAGCAGGTCGCCGCTCAGCGTGCGCACGAACACGGTGTCGGCCGCCATCGAGGTGGCCGACACGACCTGCGGCGCATTGCCAGCGGCGTCGTAGCCGGTCACGCTTACCGAGCCCAGCTTCACGGTGTCGACATCGACATAGCGGAAGGCCCCGGCCGCGCCGCCGCCCACGGTGTCTGCACTGACGTTGTTCGCCGCCTGGTCGAGCAGCACGCTGCCGCCGGTGGAGCGCGCCAGCAGCGTGCCGGCAGTGATTGGCGCAGCGGCTGTCTGCGTGATGTTGCCGCCCGAGATCAGCCCGACCTTCGACGCCGTGAGTGCGCCGCCAAGCTGGATGTTGCCGCCACCGCCGTTCTGCAGCGTGAGCGCGTTGGGCACGCTGAGCGGCCCGACGACGTTGATGTCTGCCGCATGGGCATTGCTGCCGGCGACGATGGTGGGCGCGTCGAGCCGCGTGAACTCGTCGGCCGAGACCGCGAAGCCCGTGGCCGCCGTGCCGCCCAGCGTGATCGGGTTGGCCGTGAGGTCGACCGCGTTGCCGGCAGCGTCCACGCCGCCGGGGCGAAGGTTGAGCACGTTGCCCGCGCGCACCGTGCCGGTCAGCACGAGCGCGTCGGTCGAACCGTCGTTGCTTGCGCGCAGCACCACATTGTTGTTGCCGTCGATGCGCCCGCCGGTGCCAAGGGTGATGCCCGTGCCGTTGGCCTGCGACTCGCCCGCGACGTCGATGTTGCCCGCGCCGAGCGTGGTGACCAGCGCGTTGTTGGCGATCAGCACGCCGCCCGACGTGCCGCTCTGGGCACCTGGCGTCACGAGGCCGCGGATGCCGATATTGCCGTCGATGCTGCGCACCGTGACGTTGCTGAGATCGACGGCCTGCACGGCAAGCGGCCCTGTGCTGGGGTCCGTCACGCCGCTGCCGGTGCCGTAGATCGAGATGTCGCCGCTGGTGGTGAGGATCTGGCTGGGCCCGGTGCCCGCGCCGACGCGCACGCCGGTGCCGCCCGGAGCGGTGCCCGAGATCGACACGTCGCCGGTGCTGCTCTGGATGCCGACGCCGCTGAGCTGCACCGTCGCGGTGAAGCCCGAGAAGGTGGGCGTGCCGCGCTGGCCTGTGATCTGCACCGAGCCGCCGGGACCCGCATCGCCCAGCGCCGTGGTGCGCGTGTCGATCGTCGTGTTGGTCATCTGGATGGCCGTATTGCCCGTCGGGCGGGTGTCGGCCGTCATCGTGACGTTGCCGCCGTTGGTGGCGATCGTCATGCCGCTCAGGAAGATCGATCCGTTCTGGCCACCCACGCCCGCGTTGAACACCACGTTGAGCGCACCGGAGTTGGACTGGATCGAGTTGTTGTTGAAGGCGTTGATGTTGTGCGCCGCGTCGAGCTCGAAGGTCAGCGGCGCGGCGCCCTTGCTGCGCACGATGGCGGCATCGGCCGCGAAAGTGATGTTGCCGTCGAAGGCATTGCCGCCCGTGCCGGTGGTGATCGTCACGCTGGTGCCGCCGTCGAGCGCGTTGTTGATGTCGCCGTCCTGGATGGTCGAGTTGGCCAGCGGGTCGAAGGGGTTGCCCGTGAGGCTGCCCGAGGCGGTGCCGTGCGCGATGTTGACGTTGAACGGATCGATCACCCAGGAGCCCGCGCTGCCCACGGGCGCCGAGGCGTCCACGCGCAGGCCAGTCAGGTCGAAGTGCTGCGCCGAGGTCTCGATGTTGCCGCCGTTGCCGCCAGCACTGCCGCCGCGCGCCGACAGACTGCCGTAGCCGCGCAGCGTGTCGCCCGCGATCACGTTCACCGTGCCGCCGTTGCCCGTGGCCGACTTCGCGTCGGCGCGCAGGCTGGCCTGATCGCTGATGGCGATGGTGCCGGTGGCGCGCACGTCGATGGTGCCGGACTGGCCCGCGCCGCCCGCGTCGATGGTGGTCACGTTGTCGAACGCGTCGGTCACCAGCACGTTGCGCCCGTTGAGGCTGACGGTGCCGCCCGCGCCGGTGCTGCTCGAGACGTCGAGCACCGGCAGAATGGTGGTGCCCGACTCCAGGTCGCGCAGGTTCACGCGCCCCACGCGCACGTCGCCGCCGCGGCCGTCGATGGCAATGCGCCCGCCCTCGGCGCGCACGGTGCCGCCGGCTTCCATTCCGAGCACCACCGCCGATGCGTCGTTGCCGACAGTCGCGGCGCCGCTCGCCACGTCGAAGCCCTTGCCGCCCGCCGTGCCCGAGATCGACACGTCGCGCCCCTTGCCGGCCGTGATGCTGCCCCCGAGGATGGAAACGCCGTTGCCCGCGCCGTAGCTCACGCCGGCGCCGCCGTTGGCGGCCGATGCCGAGGTCAGGAAGGCGCTGTTCGCCGTCAGGCCCTGCATGTCGCTGCCGGTGCCGTCGATGGCCACGCGCCCGCCGGCATCGATGATCGCGCCGCGCATCGAGATGCCGCCGATGTTGCCCGTGGTCACGTCGGGGAAGGAACTGTCGACGAAGTCCACAGTGCTGCCGTACACAGCAACGGGGTCCGTGGCCGTCCAGCTGCGCGAGCTGCCGGTGATGTTCACATCGCCGGTGCCGGTGCGCAGCACCGTGTCGTTGCTCTCGGTGCCGTCCAGCAGCACGCCGCCCGCGCCGATGCCACCTGCGCCGGTGATCGCGATGTTGCCCGCGCCGGTGGCCAGGCTGCTGCCCGAGACTTGCACGCCGTCAGCGCTCACGTAGTAGTTCGGGTCGCCGGCCGAGCTGCTGGAGCCTTGCCCGCGCAGCACGATCGAGCCGCTGCCGCCGCAGGCGCCCGAAGCCATCGCGCAGGTGTTCAGCGTGCTGTCGAAGAGCGAGATGCCCGCGCGGCCGATATTCGGCCCGCCATCGGTGGGCGCGATGCCGCCGACCGCATAGCCGTTGGCCGCGTCGCTCTGCCCGTAGAAGCGGATGTTGCCGCCGTTGGTGGCGATGCTCGCGTTGTTGAGTTCGATCACGCCGCCGTCGGTGCCGCCGGCCGAGTTGGCGTTGAAGTCCACGTGCAGCGCGCCGCTTTCCGAGCGGATCGACGAGCCGCTGGACATCTGGATGTCGCGCAGCGAATCGACCGTGAGCCGCGCGTCGCGCCCCTGCGACTTGACGATGCTCGCGTTGTCCTGGAATCGCACGTCGTGCGACTCGCCATCGTTGGAGCCGGTGCGCAGCGTCACGTCGGTCGAGCGGCCCAGCGTGTTGCCGATGGCTGTCGTGCTGATGCGCGTGTCGGCCGTGTTCTGCGCGTAGTCCGACGGGTCGTAGGGCGGCACAGTGTTGTCCACATTGAGCGTGCCCTTCGACTCGACCACCCAGGTCCCGTTGGCACCGCTCGCACCGCCCGCCGCATCGATCTGCGCCAGTTCGGTCACCTCGACCTGCCGCGCCGTGGTGGTGATGGTGCCGCCCGCGCCGCTGCCCGCACCGCGCGCCTGGATCTGGCCGGAGACGTGCGTGTAGTCGGCGCTCAGGTCCACTGTGCCGCCTTGTCCGTTGGCACCGGTTGCGTTCGCGCGCAGCACCGAATCGGGCGACATGCTCACTGCGCTGTTGCCCGTTATCTGGATCTGCCCGCCCTTGCTGCCGCTTGCATCGGCGGTCAGGCCGGACATGCGCACGTAGTCCGCGCTCGCAGTGATCGAGCCGCCGGCCACGCCCGCCTCGGTGCCTGTCACGTCGAGGGTGCCGCCGAGCAGCATCTCGTTCGAGCGCGCCGGCGACTGGCCGCCGTCGAGCACGATCTCGCCGTTGCGCGTGGACAGCGAGAGAGCCCGGATCACGCCGGTCTGGCTCACCACGAGCTGGCGTGCATCGACATCCGCCGCGGCCGCCATCAGCACCACGCGACCGCCATTGGCCGTGATGTTGCTGGTGTTCATGAGCTGCGCGGTCGTCGACTTGCTCTCGTCAGCGGCCTGCAGGTCCGCGAGCTTGAAGGTGGTCTGCCCGTCCAGCGGCACCTTGAAGGTCGTGAGCCCGTCGCCGTCGAAGTCCAGGTTCATCGTGAGCTTGCTGGCCGACACCAGGCCCACCGAGCCGCGCGCGACGTTGATCTCGCCGTCGTTGCGCACCGAGCCGCCGACCAGCGCCACGGTGCCGCCCTGCGATGCGGTGATCGACGCGCCACCCTCCACCCTCACCTGCGCAATGCTGCCCGAGGGGCCGACGAAGACAAGCTGCTCGCTCTTGTCGAAGGCCTTGTTCTCCGAGCCCGCGGGCATGAAGTTGTTGTTGGCGATGTCCAGCGTGGATGCAACCAGCCCGCCCACGTTGACCGACGAGCCCTTGCCGAACACGATGCCGCTCGGGTTGATGAGGAAGACGCTGCCGCCCGGCAGGTTCGGACTTCCGATCAGCGAGGTCTTGAGCGTGCCGTCGATGCGCGATGCCTGGATGGTGCCGCCGTCACCCACCACGCGATTGAGCAGCACCGCACGCGTGCTGGGTTGTGCGATGTCGACCGTGTTGGCCGCACCGATGGAGAAGGTCTGCCAGTTGACGATGCCGCGCTGGAACGGCTGATTGATGTTCAGCACGTTGCCGTTCCGCGTCATCGTGACGTTGCCGACGATGGCGCCAGGGAGCGTCGAAACGGCGGGCAGTACCTGCGCCATCGCCGGCGCGAGGCCTGCGCACAGGAGCGACAGCGCAACGGGCCGCAGTTGAAGCCGCCGCTGTTGTGAAATTCGATTGCGTTGCTTCATGGTCAGAACGCCTTGATGAGCTGCACGTACAGCCTCGGGTTGCGGCCACCGCCGTCGGTCTGCGCAGGCGGCGTGCCGGCGCGCCAGGCGAGCGTGGCGTTGATCGAGAAATTGCCCGGCCGCGACCAGCTCAGGCCCACGCCGTAGCCGCGCAGGCTGTGGCTGTTGATGCCGTCGTAGGGCGTCGGGTTGCGCACGATCTTTCCGTGCGCGGCGTCGTAGAACAGGAAGGGCGTGAGCTCTTCGTTGAGCGACCAGCGCCATTCGACCGTGCCGATCACGCCCTGGTCCACCAGCAGTTCGCCCGAGGGGTAGGCACGCACCGCGCGTGCGCCGCCGAGCGCGAGTTTTTCCGAGGCGTCGAGGTTCTTGCTGGCCCACTGGCCGCCCAGCGACAGGTACAGCGAGTGGCGCGGCACGATGGCCTGCAGGCGCGAGAGCTGGAAGCTCAGCTTGGTAAAGCCGCCTTCGGTGTTGTGCCCCGTGATGCTGCGATCGAAGTCGCGGCTTTCCGGGTCGCGGATCGAAAGGCTGCCGTGGTACAGCGTGCCCGAACTGGCCCAGTAGCCGCCGCCCAGAAGTTCGTCGCGGCGCTCCCAGGTCCATCCCAGGCTCAGGCCGTTGACGCGCTTCTTCGAGCTGAAGTCGGCCGCGCGCAGTTCGTCGGTGAGGTCTTTCACGTCGACGCCCAGGCGCAGAAACAGGTTCTGCTGGCGCTGTCTGATCAGCGGATAGTTCAGCGAAAAGTCGAGCACGTTGGCGCGGCCGCGCGCATCGAGGTCGACGAACTGGCCGCCAAGCTCATAGCTCACCCGCGACAGGCCAACGCCCGCGCGCAGCCCGCTGGTGCCGATGGGCGCCTCGTAGGCAATGCGGCCGTATTGCAGCGCGTTGCTGTCGGACACCATCACGCGCATGTCGAGGTTGTCGCCGATGCCGAAGGGGCTGAGCCAGCGCGCCGTGCCGCCCACGCGGTAGCGGCCCGATTCCTTGGTGCCGTGGTTGTCGGCCTCGGCCGTGAAGGCCCAGCGCGGCGCGGCGGCCACTTCGACCGACAGGTCGGTGGTGCCGGCCTGCGCGCCTTCCTGCAGGCCCGATGACACCTTGACGCCAGGCTGGTCGGACAGCAGCAGCATCGCGCGTTCGTACGCTGGCGCACTCACGGCCTCGCCGGGCTGCAGCGGCGCAAGGAAGCCGCGCACGCGCGACTCGGCGATGGGCGCATCGGGCGCGACCACCACGTCGACCTTGCCGAGGCGGCCTTCGATGACGCTGATCTCGACGATGCCGTCCCGCACGGTCTGCACGGGCACCACGGCCTGTGCGAGGAAGTAGCCTCGTTCCTTGTAGCGGGCGGTGATGGCCTTCGCCAGCTCTTCGAGGTCGGTGAGCGTGACGTCGCGGCCGATGTAGGGGCCGGTGATGGTCTGCAGCTCTTCGTTGGTCAACGCTTTCACGCCGTTGAGCCGCAGGTCGTTGAGCTTGAATGTCGCGCCTGTGGGGCGTGGTGGTGCGGGCAGGCTCTGCGGTGCGACGGCGCCGGTTGCTTGCGCGAGCGGACGGTCGCAGGTGCCGCAGGGGTCCTTGGTGGGCAGCAGTTCGGTGCTGTCGCCGGCATCGTTGGCCGACGTGGCTTGCGGTTCAGCCTGCGCCTGCTCCTGGGCATGCGCGCGATCGGCAGCCATGAAGAACATGGCCGACACCAGCGCGCCGGCGGCCCAGGCAACGGGACGCAGTGCGCTGCGCGAATCAAGAGCAAGAGAGCGGTTTCTTTTCATGGCATTGCGCATGGCTCAGCTCCCCACCGTCAGGCGCCAGTTACCGATCAAATTGAACGGCGCCCAGAAGAAGGGATGGGACATCTTTGGGTCCTTCAATACAGCGAGTTGCCCGGCCTGCATGGCCTTCTGGATGTCGCGGCCCTTGGCCAGCTCGCCGTAGAGCGTGCTCATGAGCACCGCGGTCGCGTCGTCAGACACCGGCCACAGCGAGGCGATCAGGCTGGAGCTTCCAGCCGAGAGAAACGAGCGCGTGAAGCCCAGCACCTCATCGCCCTGCGCGATGCGCCCCAGTCCCGATTCGCAGGCCGACAGCGTGACCAGCGCGGTGCCGTCCATCGGCAGCTCGAGGATCTCGTGCGCCTCCAGAAAATTCTGCTTCCCGCCTTCGTTGGCCAGCAGGATGCGCGAGTACAGCGGATCGACCGCGTCCGCCTCGGCATGCGCCGCCACGTGCATCAGCGGCGAGCGCGAGGCTACGTCGCGGAACTGCGTCTTGGTGGCGGCCGCGCCCATGTACACGGTGTTGCGCGGGAACAGCTGCGCGAGCTGCTTCACTTCGGTCTCGGCGCCGGGCAGGTCGTACTTGTCCTCGATGCGCGGATTGCCGAAGGCCGTGAGCGATGCGTTCACGCGCGGCGTGCGCTGAGCGAGCTGCACCGCGATGCTGATAGACGGCGCCACCGCCACCGGATGCGTCTCGATGACGTAGCGGCCGTCGAGCCGCAGCGCCTGGAACGGCAGGTAGTGCAAGGGCCCGTGCGGCACCACGATCAGCCGCTGCCCCGGTGCCAGGCCGAGCGGCCCGAGCAGCGCGGCGCCCAGCTTGTCGGCGTTGGTGATGGCGGTGCGGCGGCCGCGCACTATGGAGTTGCGGAAAGTCTCGACCAGCTCGTTGAGCTCGTCGCGCTTCACCGCCACCGTCTTCTCTGTGATGTTGCTGGAGCTCACGACCCACACCACGAGCCGGTCGGGCAGCGAGTGGAACTGCACCACGCGTTCGTCGGGCGCCAGCGTGCGCTGCAGCGTGGCAAGGTCGACGGTGTTGGCGGCCTGCTCGTTGATCTTCGCGCGGCCGCGCACC
Source organism: Variovorax sp. YR634 (assembly GCF_900106655.1). Classification (NCBI taxonomy): domain Bacteria; kingdom Pseudomonadati; phylum Pseudomonadota; class Betaproteobacteria; order Burkholderiales; family Comamonadaceae; genus Variovorax; species Variovorax sp. YR634. The sequence goes on along the minus strand of NZ_FNOL01000004.1, from coordinate 413,524 downwards.
GCGTCGAGCAGCGCACGCGAGCGGCTGTGCTCGCTCACCTCGAATGCGGCCCGCGCATCGCCCGCGTCGCTGTAGATGGCCACGCCGCGCTCGAACACCGTCTGCAGGTCCGAGAACAGGCCCATCTTGAATTCTTCGCTGCGGAACTTGGCGCGCACCTTGTCGACGTCGCCCAGCGCGCGGCCCACGGCCTCGGCCGCGGCCTGCTTCTGGCCCAGCGCGAGTTCGCTGCGCGCCACGCCGTCCCAGGCCCAGAGGCGGTAGTACTCGGTGTCCGCGCCGACCTGGCGCGCCGTGAGCGCGCGGTACATGTCGCGCGCCTCGGCCGGCTTGTTCTCGGCCAGCAGCAGGCGGGCGCGGGTGCGGTCGAGCTGCGCGGTGAGCGGTGCGTCCTTCGGCGGCGCCATGGTGCCGAGCACTTCGCGTGCCCGTGCGGGGTCGCCCGATTCGATCAGCGCGTTGACCAGCGAGGCCTGCACCAGCGGCGCATAACGCTGCGAGCTGTTGGCCAGAGCTTCGTCATAGCTGAGAACCGCGCCGGAGAAATCGCCGCGGCGCGTGCGCACGTCGCCAATCACCTTCTGCACGGGGCCGACCACCAGCTTGGGGTCGCGCGCCTGGTGCCTGAGCGCTTCGCGTGCGAACTCCTCGGCTTTTTCGAGCTGGCCCGAGTAGCTGTAGACGATGGCCAGGTCGCGATTGGCCATGGCCATCAGGTTCGGGTCGTTGGTGGCGTTGGCCAGGTGCAGCGCCTTGCTCGCGGCGCGCACGCTCTGGCGAAACTCGCCGGCCTCGGCCAGCGCAACGGCCTGGCTGCAGTACTGGTAGCCCGAGAGCTTGACCGCGTCCTGCCCATAGAGAACAGCGCCTTCGCTGGTCAATGCCAGCAAGGTGTCGGTGTCGGCCAGTCGGGCTTGCTCCATCTTGCTGGCCGCGGCTTCGGCGCTCGTCGCCTGCTGCGCCGATGCCAAAGAGCCGTAGCCCAGGAAAAGAATGCCAGCCAGACCGAGCGCACCTGCGAAGCCCGCACGATGACGTGCAGGGCGCTCCCATCCCCATCTTGAAAACCACGCCATTGAACCCCCTGCGTGCGGCCCATGCATCCGCTGCTGCGGATGTTCGACGCCGCGGGAGTGCGCGCCGTTCAGGCCTCGGGGGGAAAGTCTAGGAGCGGCCTCCTGCCGCGCCTATTCTCAATACGGTCTAGCGCTAAAGGACTAAGAGGGTGCTTGCGCTAGGTCAATTTACCGTGTGCGCGCCCAGGCCGTCGGAGGTGTCCTCCGGCAAACCGATCCATTGCACCGACGGATCGAAAGCAAGGCCCGGGTTGCGATCCCCCGCCTTGATATCGGGCTTGCGGCGCAGGGTCCGGTTCAGCGTGCCGACTCCGCCGGCGGTCCATTCGGTTCCAGGGTCAAAGCCGACTTGACCGAAGCGATCGATGACCACGCCCGACTTTTCCAGCGTCAGGGCATCGTCGCCATTGAAGTTGACTACGCCGCTGGTGAGCGTGCCTGCGGGCTTGAAGGCAGCCGTCGCACTGGCGTTCGCCAGCACCAGAACACCACCAGGCGGCAAGGAGCCGGAAAGCACCTGGGAGTTGGTTGGCGGCGTGGCCGTGCCGTTGGAATACAGCCTGACGGTATACAGGCTCAGGTCCACCGCCGATGCGGTCGGGTTGTAGATCTCGATCGCCTTGTTGCTCGCCGTGCCTTCCACGTATTCGCTGAAGAACAGATCCGGCGGTCCGGGCGGTACTACCACGACCACCGCGCTCACGTTCACGCTACTCGATTGCGTTGCGGCCTGGCCGGCAGAGTTGGTCAGCGTGGTCACCACGTTGTAGGTGCCCGCGGCCGCGTAGGTATGCGTCACCGTGCCGGTGCCAGGCGCTGTCGTGGCGGCGCTGCCGTCTCCCCAATCGACTGCAAGAGAAGTCAGCGTGGTCGCGCCGCCGGGTGTGGCTTCGAAGATGTTCACGCTGTAGGCTTCCCCGACCTTTGCGGCCGTCGGGACCGACGCACTGACGATGGGTTGCGTCACCGCGGCATCGGCCGCCAGGGTCAGGCCGACAAGCACAGGGTCGTGGTCCGATGCCCGGAAGGGCGTGGGCGCATAGCGGTCGTCGGTCGTGAAGTCGGTGTTGTAGTCCAGCGCGGTAGGCTCGTCGGCGTTGATGTGCCACACGCTCACGCCGCTGACCTGCGAGCCCAGCGAAGACGATGCATAGGCATGGTCGAGTGCGCCGGTTTCGCCGCCGAAGACATAGGTGTACCGGTTGTCGGCGGGCATGCGCTTGAGCAGGCTTTCGTTGCCGGCAGCTTCGAGCACCTTGGTCGGGTCTTCCAGCAGGTAGCTGTTGAAGTCGCCCATCATCAGTACGTCGGTCTCGTCCTCGTCCATGGCCTTGAGCTTGGCGACGAAGCTGTTCAGTGCGTTCGCCTGCTGGGTACGCGCCAGGTTGAAGCAGCCCTGCCCCTGGTCGACGTCGCCCGTGGTCGGGCAACTGCCCTTGCTCTTCAGGTGGTTGACCACGAACCAGAAGCCGCCGTTGTTGCCTACGGCGCTGAATCGCTGGGCCAGTGGCGGGCGTCCGCTTGCAGCGGTGTAGTCGGCCAGGTCCGTGCCCGTCGGAAGAACGGCGTTGCCCACGCGCTGGACTTTCGCGGGCTTGTACAGGATGTCCACTTTGATGGCATCCGTGCCGAACACGCCGCTGTTGACGGCGGCATAGGTGTTCGGGCCGACCTTGGCGTTGAGGGCCGCCAGCAGGTCGTTCGTTGCCACGTCGGAGTTCTGGATTTCCATCAGGCCCACCACGTCGGCATCGAGGCCTGCGATGGCGGCCACGATCTTGGCCCGCTGCCGCTGGAACTCGTTCAGGTTGTTCGCGCCGCGGCAGTTGGCCGCGGATGCGGGACCGGTGCCGAACGAGCAACCCTGGCCGGTCTGGCCCGATGAGGTTTCTCCGTTCACGAACGTGGTGAAGTAGTTGAGCACGTTGAAGCTGGCCACCTTGAGCGGGCCGCTGACCACCGGTGCGGTCGGCGAGCGCGGATTGGCCTGCGCGAACACGGGCGCCACCGTCGGCTGGATGCGATAAGCCGCAAAGTTGTGGCTCAGGATGCCGGTGACTTTCTGCGTCGTATCGCCGATGCGCCGGGTGCCGTCGGTGCCTGCTGCGCTCAGGTACGGAATGGGGTTCGGGTTCTGGCGCGAGGAGCCATCGTCCAGCACGATGCGCGAAAGCAGGTTCTGCGCATGGGTTGCCGCCGCGTTGCCGTTGGTGGCGTTGAACTGCCGTCCGTTCAGTGCCAGCACCACCTGGCCATAGCGGCCCAGCTCGAACAGTTCCGTCACGGCCAGGGGCTGCGCAATTTCGACCAGCATGCCTTCGTAGCGCTCCAGCGTTGATTCATTGGCCACCGGCAGCGTGATCTGTGTCGGGCTGATTGCAATGCCGGAAGCGCAGACGCTGATGGCCAGTGGGTCCGCTGTCGTGCCCGCAATCTGCGTGAGGCTGTCGGGCTTTGCATCGGCGCCCGCGGTCTGGCCGAACTCGGTCACCACACCGGAGACCTGAACGAAATCGCCAACGGCCACACGTGTGGCGTTGTTCGGTGCATAGACAAAGACACCTTCCGAGGTCAGCGGATCGGCATCGGGCACGAGCTGCTGCATGAAGAATCCATTCAGCTTCACGGTCGTGATGCCGGTGTTCTGGAAGTCACCGACGACCACGCCACGCACCGTCACTGCTTGCGTTGCCAGAGGACTCGTGTCGCCCGTACCTTGAACGGATGAGATGGCCCTGACCGGCGCATTGGCCGGAACGGCGGCTGTACATGTGGGCGGTGGCTGCTCCACAACCGGCGGCGGTGTGTCTGTCGACGGCGGCGTGTTCGGCTGCGTGGTGCCCGCAGAAGGCCCGGGGATCAGCGGGAAGGAGGTCCCGCCACCACCGCCGCCGCAGGCGGTCAGCGCAAGGACCAGTGTCAGTGCCAGAGCTTTGAACTGCCAGGTCGGCCTCAGTGCGGGATGAGTCATGTGGGTTTCTTTGAATGAAGGGGGGAACAGCGAGCAGACAGCGCGCGTTTATATGGACCATGTGTGTAGCCCCCGAGAAACCCGGACCCGTCATGGGTGATTGCCTGCTTGATTGCCTGCGTCGGCGCGACGCGCCACGCGCTGCAGGCCGCATTGCGGCCTGCAGACAGGTACGTCAAAAGCTTGCTAGGCCGGTACCGCGTCGATGTTCACGCGATCCCAATGGCGATGCTTCGCGATGGCGACGATGAAGTCATGCGCGATCTGCGTTGCGGCAGTCGCATCGCCCAGGTTGGTGACCGGCGTGGCGGCCACGATCACGCCTGCTGGAGCATCGGAGTCGGCGGCAATGCCCAGTGTCGAGAGCAGCTGCACGCCCTCTCCCACCGTGCAGATCGCCTTGCAGTGCTTGTAGGCCTCCAGCACGAAGTGCACCGCATCGCCAATGCCCGCCAATGCAGCGACGCTTTCGCCGCCGGCTGGCACCAGCACCGCATCGAACATCACCGACGGCGTGTTCGCGAACGTCATGTCGACTTCGATCTGCCGCTTCGACGCGCTGGCCACGGTGCCCAGACGCGGCCCGACGACCTTGCATTGCGCGCCAGCCTGTTCGAGCGCATCGCGTATCGGCTTCAGCGAAGCCGAGTCGACACCGTCGGCCACGAGGATCGCGATCTTGCGCGTGCGGATCGAACCGTCGCCGGTGTCGGCCATGCTGAGCGCGGGCGATTCGTCGATGGGCAACTCGATGCGGTGGTCACGAAAGCCCGCGCGGCCTGCCGCCGCCTTGGCATCGGGCTCGCCGATGCCAAGCGGCTCGGCCACGCGGCGCGCGAGCTTCTCGTCCACATGCGCGAGGTTGTCGACCATGCGCTGGCGGATGGCGGGCACTTCGAGCTTCGACAGCTCGAAGCGGAAGGCCGCGATGATGTGCTCCTTCTCGGCCGCGCTCTGGCTGTTGAAGAACAGGCGCGCCTGCGTGAAGTGGTCGTCGAACGACGGGCTGCGGCGGCGCACCTTGGGCGGATCGATCTCTTCGGGGAAAGACTGGAAGCCGTGCTGGCCGCCGTCCACACGAAACTCCGTGCCGCTGCCCAGCGTGTTGGGCTCGTAGGCCACCTGCCCTCGTGCGATGGTCTGCCGGTGCATGCCGTCGCGCTGGAAGTTGTGGAACGGGCACACGCCCTTGTTGATCGGCAGCTCGTGGAAGTTGGCGCCGCCCAGCCGCGAGATCTGCGTATCGGTGTACGAGAACAGGCGCCCCTGCAGCAGCGGGTCGTTGCTGAAGTCGATGCCGGGCACCACGTGGCCCGGATGGAAGGCCACCTGCTCGGTCTCGGCGAAGAAGTTGTCGGGGTTGCGGTTGAGCACCAGCTTGCCGATCTTCTGCACGGGCACCATCTCTTCGGGAATCAGCTTGGTGGGGTCGAGCAGGTCGAAGCCGAGCGAGTGTTCCTTGTCCTGCGGAATCATCTGTACGCCGAGCTCCCATTCGGGGAAGTCGCCGTTCTCGATGGCTTCCCACAGGTCGCGGCGATGAAAGTCGGCGTCTTTGCCCGCGATCTTCTGCGCCTCGTCCCATGCCAGGCCATGAATGCCGAGCCTGGGCTTCCAGTGGAACTTCACGAAGTGGCTCTCGCCGCGGCTGTTGACGAAGCGGAAGGTATGAACGCCGAAGCCTTCCATCATGCGCAGGCTGCGCGGAATGGCGCGGTCGCTCATGGCCCACATCAGCATGTGGGTGCTCTCGGGCATGAGCGAAGCGAAGTCCCAGAAGGTGTCGTGCGCGCTCGCGGCCTGCGGCATCTCGTGGTGCGGCTCGGGCTTCACGGCATGGATGAGGTCGGGGAACTTCATCGCGTCCTGGATGAAGAACACCGGAATGTTGTTGCCCACGAGGTCGTAGTTGCCCTCGCGGGTGTAGAACTTGACGGCGAAGCCGCGCACGTCGCGCACCGTATCGGCGGATCCGCGCGAGCCGGCCACGGTCGAGAAGCGCACGAAAACGGGCGTCTTCTGGTCCGGGTCTTGGAGAAAGTCGGCGCAGGTGAACTGCGACATCGACTTGTAGACCTGGAAGTAGCCGTGCGCCGCCGAGCCGCGCGCGTGCACGGCGCGCTCGGGAATGCGCTCGTGGTCGAAGTGCGTGATCTTCTCGCGCAGGATGAAGTCTTCCAGCAGCGTGGGGCCGCGCACACCCGCTTTCAGCGAGTTGTGGTTGTCCGGTATCTGCAGACCCTGGTTGGTGGTGAGGGTCGTCGGATGCTCGACGGTGAAGCCTTCGAGTTGCTGCTGCTTGGCGTTGCTGCCGTCGCTCGCCTTGGTGGCGCTGGCGCGGCGGCCTGCGGCGGCCTTGTTCTGTGGCGTCATCGTGGATCTGCTGGAATCTTTCATGGGGTGGGCACTCAGCCTGTTTCGTTGTTGCTGTCGAGGAACATGTCGAGCACGTTGACCACGGCGACGAGGCATATGCAGCCTGCCACGGCGGCAACGGCCCACACGAGGATTTCGTCGCCCCAGGTGCTGGCGAGCGTGTCGAAAAACGATGAAAGCTCCATAGGTCCCTCCAGGGATGCAAGCGAATTGCAAGGTTATGTTTCGCACCGCGCGCGACCCGTAGTGGCCGCCCTCCCCCGTCTGTGGGAGAAAGAGTGTGTGCAAGGTAGGAGCGCACCGACAGCGCATCGCACCCGCCTACGCTGCTTCGCGGGTACTGGCTGTGGAGCCTGAAAGATTCGTCGCATAGCATGGGCCCACGGGACGGCACTGATCGTGCTTGTCTTTCATCGCACTGCCTCGCGCACCGGCCGCACCGCCCGGATCCCCTCAGGGAAGAAAGAACCCCATGCAGATCAGGATCGGCTTCGACATCGAACTCGGCGTCACCGCCCCCACGGCGGTGATCTACATGCTGCAGGTGCACCCGTCGCGTGCCCAGGACCTGCAAGGCGGCGAGAACATCACCCTCAGCCCGCCGCTGGCCACCGACCACTACCAGGACAGCTTCGGCAACAGCTGCGCGCGCGTGCACGTTCCTGTCGGGGTGAGCAGCGTGCGTTTGCGCAACCACGCGGTGGTGTTCGACACAGGCTGGCCCGACCCGGTGGACTTCAGCGCCAGCGAGCATGCGGCGGCCGACCTGCCGGTGGAGACGCTGCCTTTCGTGCTGCCGAGCCGCTATTGCGAGGTCGACGGCGAACTGCTGCAGTTCGCCTGGGCCAACTTCTCGAACGTGGCGCCGGGCTGGTCGCGCGTGCAGGCAATCTGCGACTTCGTGCACCGGCATCTGCGCTTCGACTACCAGAATGCACGGGCCACGCGCACCGCTTTGGAGGGTTTTCGCGAGCGCACGGGCGTGTGCCGCGACTTCGCGCACCTTGCAATCACGCTGTGCCGTTGCATGAACATACCGGCGCGCTACGTCACGGGCTACCTCGGCGACATCGGCATTCCGCCGGTGCGCTTTCCGATGGACTTCAGCGCGTGGTTCGAGGTGTACCTGGGCAACCGCTGGCACACCTTCGACGCGCGGCACAACACGCCGCGCATCGGCCGAGTGGTGATCGCGCGCGGGCGCGACGCGGCGGACGTGCCGATCACGATGGTGTTCGGCGCGAACACGCTGCAGCGCTTCGAGGTGACTACCGAGGAAGTGCTGCAGTGAGCATCAACCTGCGGCGCGTGCAGCACGAATCGATCGGGGCCAGGCCGGACTCTGCAAACCGTGGCGCGGGAAACCGAAATCAGAGATCGTCAAAAATTTGACAGTCTCGGTGCGACCCGATGCATAGCATCCGGCTCCACATGAATACCGACCTTTCTCACACCATGCGCACGCTCGAGCGCCTTCGCGAGGCACCGCTGCATACCCGCTCAGGCTGGGATCTCGCCCATGTGCTGCACCACGCGGCGCAAAGCATCGAATATTCCCTGGATGGCTTTCCACAGCTGAAGCCTGCCTGGTTTCGCGCCTCGTTGGGCGCCATGGCATTTGCAGTGTTCTCGGCGCGCGGCAAGATGAGCCATGGATTGGAAGAGCCGATACCCGGCGCGCCCACGATCGCTTCAGGCCAGCCGTTGAACGCTGCGGTGGAGCACCTGATGGACGCATTGAATCGTTTCGAACGACACAGCGGGGTACTCGCACCGCACTTCGCCTACGGCGCACTGGGCAAATCCGAGTACACGCGCGCTCATCTCATGCACCTGGCGAATCACTGGGAGCTGGTGGGCGCTGGCTGACGCGTACCCGAACAGCACCATCCGGATCGTGCGCCTGTGGACGGCTGGCCTGGCAAGCTCAACTTCCCCGCACTGCCGGCATGCTCGCGGGAGCCTGGTTCAATTCGGAACTCGCGTTGGCGTGCTGCATCGACGCAGACCGTTCGTGATTGATGAACAGCACGGCAATCATGCCGATGACAGCTGGAATGGCGATCGCAATGAAGTTCTGGTGCAGCGGCAAGCTCATGCCGACAAGCACGCCGATCAGGATCGGCGCGAGGATCGCACCGCTGCGGCCCACACCCAATGCCCACCCGAGACCGGTAGAGCGGAACGCCATCGGATAGAACTGCCCGGTATAGGCGTTGGCGACGATCTGCGTGCCGATCGTCGAAGCACCAGCCAGTCCGACAAGGACGAACAACGCAGGCGTCGGCATCTTGAACCCAAGCAGCGTCAGCGAGACCGCGGCAAGCGCATACATTGCCGCGAGCACGTACTTGATGTGGAACCTGTCGGCGAGCCAGCCGCCGCCGATTGCGCCAACCATGGCTCCCGCGTTCAGCACCAGCACGAACGTCAGCGCCGAGCCCAGGCTGTAGCCGGCGCTGGCCATGAGCTTCGTCAGCCACGAACTCAGCGCAAAAACCATGAACAGGCACATGAAGAACGCAATCCAGAACATCACGGTGCTGAAGCCGCGGCCTTCGCGAAAAAGGTGCCTGATCGGCGCGCTGTCGGCCTTGTCTTGCGCCGGCACGACGAATCGGTCCGTCGCCTGCGGCCGATAGCCGGGATCGAGCCTGGAGGCTATTTCCTTCAGCTCGTCGCTGCGGCCCTTGGCGAGCAGGAATGGCATCGATTCCGGAACCGACTTCAGGATGACGGGAATCAGGAGGACCGGCAGGCCCGCCGCGAAAAACACCGATTGCCAGCCGTAGGTTTCGATGAGCCCCTTGCCCAGAAGCGCTGCAATGATTCCGCCAACTGCGTAGCCACTGAACATCAGGGTGACCAGGGTCGCGCGAATCTTCCTGGGTGAGTACTCGGTCATCTGCGCGACCACGTTCGGCATCACGCCTCCGATGCCGAGCCCGGCGAGGAAGCGCATTGCACCGAAGGTGAAAGGGTCGTCGGCGAGGCCGGCTGCGGCCGTGAAAACGCTGAACAGGCCAATGCAGATGGCGATCGCCCAGCGACGGCCTATCTTGTCGGCAATGGTGCCGAGGAAGATGGCCCCGAACATCATTCCGAAGAGCGCCGAGCTCACCATGAATCCGGCGTTGGTCGCGTCGACGCCCATCTTCGCCATGATCGAAGGCAGCGCAATGCCGACGACGGACAGGTCGTAGCCGTCGAACACGATGATCAGCGCGCACCAGAAAAGCACGCGCCCGTGAAAGCGGTTGAAGCGGGCGTCGTCGGCCAGCTTGTGAAGATCGATTTGGCGCATGGCTCTTGTCTCCGACTGAATAGATCTCACGGCGAGGGTTGTTCCGCGACGGGCTGAATGATGGTCGCCTCGCAGTGGCGGGTCCAACGCATTTTTCGGATGTTCCCTATCAATCCTGGAAATTCTGGGGAGGGTCTACCCATGGATCGGACTGTCGCGGTGCCCTGCCCGCTCTTTCATGCGCCTGGCGAATGCGCGCTATCACCGATATTCGTTGGACCACATCCCGGCGCCTGCATAGATTCAGCAGCCAGGCGAACGCCAACGTGGCGCTGCCAGGAACCCAAGCAACGGCAGAGCCCGCGCGCACAAAGGAGATGGTCATGCAAGGCAAGATCGGCCTCGAGGAACACTTTGCGATTCCCGAGACGCTTCAGGATTCAGCCGGCTTCGTGCCGGGAGACTACTGGCGGGAGCTCAGCAGCCGCCTCCTAGACATTCACGAAGGGCGCTTGCGCCAGATGGATGAGCACGGCATGGAAATGATGATCCTCTCGCTGAATGCACCTGCCGTGCAGGCGGTGCCCGATCCGAAGAAAGCCTGCGAGCTCGCGATCCGCGCGAACGATTTTCTGGCGGAGCAGGTGGCGCGACGGCCCGACCGCTTCCAGGCGTTCGCAGCCCTGCCCATGCAGGACCCCGAAAGGGCCACCCAGGAACTCGAGCGGTGCATGACCGAGCTGGGTTTCCGCGGCGCCCTGGTCAACGGCTTCTCGCAGATCGGCACGACCGACAACGCCACCTACTATGACGCGCCGCAGTACGCCCCTTTCTGGGAGGCGGCGCAGCGGCTGGACGCGCCGTTCTACCTGCATCCGCGCAACCCGCTCGCGAGCGGAGCGCAGATCTACGAAGGCCACCCGTGGCTGCTCGGCCCTACGTGGGCCTTTGCACAGGAAACCGCCGTCCACGCCCTGCGCCTCATGGCCAGCGGCCTCTTCGATCGCCATCCCGGTCTCAAGATCATCCTCGGCCATCTGGGCGAAGGCCTGCCCTACAACATGTGGAGAGTCGACCACCGCAATGCCTGGGTCAAGGCGCCCAAGGGCTATCCGGCCAAGCGCAAGCTGTGCGAATACTTCCAGGAAAACTTCTATCTCACGACCTCCGGCAACTTCCGCACCCAGACGCTGATCGATGCGATGCTGGAAATCGGGTCGGACCGGATCCTGTTCTCGACCGACTGGCCTTTCGAGAACGTGGATCACGCGTCAAACTGGTTCAACGACGCGAGCATCAGCGAGGCCGATCGGACGAAGATCGGCCGGACGAACGCGCTGTCGCTGTTCAAGCTGAAGCAGTCCTGATTCACCCGGGCAGGCACGGGACCTAATGATCGACATCGACGAATGGACCATCACCAGCGCAGTCCGGAAAGCGCACGGTGCAACTTCCAATGCGCGCCTGAAGACCGTGATGGACAGCCTGGTGCGCCACCTTCACGACTTCGCGCGCGAGGTGCAGCTCACCGAAGCCGAGTGGTCCCATGGCATCGACTTCCTCACGCGCGCCGGAAGCATCACCGACGACAAGAGGCAGGAGTTCATCCTGCTGTCCGATGTGCTGGGGCTTTCGACGCTCGTCACCGCACAGTGCAACCGGCGCCCTGCCGGATGCACCGAGGCGACAGTCTTCGGTCCCTTCTACGTACCCGACGCCCTGGCGTACAGGAACGGCGACGACATCGCCAATGGCGCGAGCGGTGAACCCTGCTTCGTTGGCGGAACGGTCCGCGGGATCGACGGCAAGCCGATCGCCGATGCGCGCATCGACGTCTGGCAGTCCGACGACGAAGGCTGGTACGACGTTCAGCGTCCGGAGCTGGAGCATGCGCAAGGTCGAGGCCATCTGAGCAGCCTCGGGGACGGCAGCTACCGGTTCAGATCTGTCGTGGCCGTTCCTTATCCGATTCCTCACGACGGCCCGGTGGGGCAACTGCTGGAAGAGCTCGGCCGCCACCCGTGGCGTCCGGCACACCTGCACTTCATGATCCGGGCGCCGGGGTACGAGACGCTCATCACCCACGTGTTTCGCGCAGAAGGTCGCTATCTCGACTCCGACGCGGTATTCGGCGTGCGCAGCTCGCTCATCGCCGAGTGGAAACGCAATGAGCCCGGCGTCGCGCCGGATGGCACATGCATGGACGTTCCCTTCTACACGCTCGAATACGACTTCGTGTTGAACGACTCCAGGAACGACTAGGATCCGTCAACGCCATTTCCGGCACCGCGACGCCAGGCCAATCCAGGCGCACCGTACGACGTCTACACCTGTGGATCGCGGCGTGATCGCTCATGGAAGAGGCCGAATATCAGTTCGCGCAGCCAGCGATTTCCGCTGTCCTGATGAAATCGCTCGTGCCACTGCTGCCGTATTTCGAATGGCGTGACCTCGAACGGCGCATCGACGATATGCAGATCCGCGCGTGAAGCCACCATCGCCCTGGCGAGACGGGCCGGCGCAGTCAGCAGCAGGCCCGATGCGGCGACGATCGACGACAGGCCCAGCGAGTGAGCGGCCGTAAGGACGACCCGCCGGCGATCGAGCGCACCCGCCCGATCCAGGGTCTGCTGCAATTGCGAGTCGGTCGTTCCCTGAGGCCGGTACGCAATGTGTTCCGCCGCGAGGTAGTCGTCGAGTTCGATGCTTGCGGGTGTGCCCAACGGCGAAGTCTTCGACATCAGCACGACGAATGATTCGTCGAACAGTCGCTGCTGGTAGAACGACGGCCCCATCGGCTCCCAGCTGCCGAGCGCTATGTCGATCTGTCCATGGAGCATCCGCTGCCGGGCGTCGGCCATGGAGACGTCCACTGTTTCGAAGCGAACCCCGGGTGCAGCAGCGCGAGCGACCATGAGCAGCTCGGGCATCATGACCAGTTGCCCGATGTCGTTGACGGCAATCCTGAACGTGCGGCCCGATGTCTGCGCATCGAAGGTTCTGCCTTGATCGACCGCCTGCACCAGGCAGGCGATTCCCTCCTCGATCGGGGCGATGAGGCGTTCGGCGACGGGGGTGGGGATCATCCCGTCCGCCGAGCGCACGAACAGCGTGTCGCTGAAACGCTCGCGCATGCGCTTGAGGGCGTTGCTCACCGCCGACTGCGTCATGCCGAGCCGATCACCCGCGAGCGTCACGCTGCGCGTGGCATAGATCGCCTGAAAGACCAGGAAGAGATTCAGATCAATGGAGTTGATGTTCACCGCGTCGTCTCCGGCCGTTTATCGAGCCGTCATTCGTTGTCCAGCACGGCCAGGTTGTCGTAGACCATCCGGAGCATGTCCCGAAGCGACTCGGCCTGCGCGAAGCTCAGTCCTGACAGCGACACCCGCTCGTACAACTGGGCCAGCGGAATGATCCGCAACGCGAGGTCGCGCCCTGCCTCGGTCAGTGCGAGCGCAAGGGCCCGCGCATCCTCGTCGGATCGATCGCGCACCACCACACCGCGTTGAAGCAGGCCGTCGACAGTTCGCGAGAGCGTGGAAGGCTCGGTCGATGTGTGCAACGCCAGGTCGGAGAGGCGCTGATGTGGCTGATGGTGCAGCGCGACGCAGATCCGCCACTCGGTCAGCGAAAGGTTGAACTGCTTGAGCTCCCTGCTGAACGACTGGCCCATTCGGGTTCCCGCACGTGCAAGCAAGTAAGGGATTGCCCGTTCCAGATCGTGATTCACAGATTTATCTGCTTCTGCAATCAATTCCGGGAGCGCTTCGGGGCTTGTCTTGCGCTGCTTTACGGGGGTGGCCACTGCCAGCTTTCTCTTGGTCATAGGCCATCTTACAAGCGAAAAACATCACCGATATAGCGTAAACCCCAAGCCAATATTGATTGCATTTGCAAATGTTATCCGCTTCAATTGAGCCCTCTGATCGCAGAGCCACACATCCTTTGGAGACACCCATGACTGATGCCGCAACGAACCCGCTCGCTCAACTCAATCACGTCGACATCCCTGCGCCAGGCCGAAAGTCGCCTGTGATGGGCGCCCCTTCGATCGAAAAAATAGTTGCATCTGCAAGCGAATTGGTGCCGGTGCTGCGCGCCCGGGCTCAACGCACCGAACAGGATCGCCGCGTTTCGGAAGAGACGACGCGTGCGTTCCATGACGCGGGCTTCTTCAAGCTGATGCAGCCGGCGCGCTACGGCGGGTTCGAGTACGGCTTCACCGCCTTCATCGACGTGGTCAGCGAACTGGCACGAGGCTGCACCTCGTCGGCGTGGGGCTGCTCGCTGGGCGCCATCCATCAATGGCTGGTCGCGACCTTCCCCGAGCAGGCGCAGGACGACGTCTGGCGCGAGGACCCCGGCGCAATCGTGTGCGGCTCGTATGCACCGGCGACGATGGCCGAGAAGGTCGACGGCGGCTACCTCGTGCATGGCAAATGGCTTTTCGCGTCCAACGTGGACAACTCCCAGTGGGCACTGCTGGGCGTTCAGTTTCCGCCGGAAGAAAAGGGCGCTGCGCCAACGGCCGGCTTTCTGCTCGCACCCCGATCGGATTGGTCGATCGAGGACAACTGGCACGTGGCGGGCCAAGCCGGAACGGGATCCAAGGCGATCGTCATCGACAAGCCGACATTCATTCCGGGGCACCGCAAGCTGACGTTTGCGCAGGCTTCCTCCAACAACCCTCCCGGCGCCGCCGTCAACACGAACCCGATCTACCGCATCCCCTTTCTGTCGGCGGTGCCGGTATGCCTCGTGTCGCCGATCATCGGCACGGCCCAAGGCGCGGTGGACGAACTGATCGGGCTGGCCGGCTCGCGCGTCACGCGAGGGGCTGTTGCGGGAGGCGGAAGCAGGCTGAGCGAGTTCTTCCCGGTGCAGTCTCGCCTGGCTGAAGCGTCGGCGAGCGTCGATGCAGCGCGGCTTCTCCTTTATCGCGACACCGCGCAGGTAGAGCAGATGGCAGCCGATGGCCATGTCATCAGCATCCAGCAACGGATTCGCAACCGGCGCGACCACGCCTTCGCCGCACGTCTCTCGCGCGATGCCGTGGAAGCCGTGTTCGCCAGCGTAGGAGGCGCAGGCCTGGCACTCGACCAGCCGATCCAGCGCATGTGGCGGGACACGAACGCCATCTCGCGCCACATCAGCCTCAACTGGGATGCAGTTTCTTCGATGGTGGGGCAATACCTGCTCGGCCTCGAGCCGAAGGGCCAGTACTGATCGGGGTATCGGCCATGTACTCCTGGGCTCTCATCACGGGCGACGCGGCCGACACGGTCGATGCCCGCCAGCTGCGACAGGCGCTTGGCGCCTTTCCCACGGGGGTGTGCCTCGTGACGACCACGACACCTGAAGGCAAGCGCGAGGGCATGACGATCAACTCGTTCGCCTCGGTGTCGCTGGATCCACCCTTGATCCTGTGGAGCATCCGCGACGACACGCGCAGCGCCGACGCATTCCTTGCGGCGCGGCCGTTCAACCTCAGCGTGCTGACCGCAGAGCAGCGCGACCTGGCCTGGCATTTCGCCAAGCCCGCGGCGGACAAGTTCGAGCGCTACGCCGGAGCATTCGAAGTTGGACCCAACGAATGCCCAAGGCTTGTCGAGAGCGTGGCAACCTTCGAGTGCTCGACCTATTCACGCCACCAGGAAGGCGATCACACGATCATCCTCGGCCGGGTCGATCGCTTCTCGCGGACCGACACGCCGCCTTTGCTCTTTCATTCGGGGCAGATGGGTTCGTTGTGGGAGCTCGCGGCGACGCTGGCACGGCCTCGATGAGGCTGGTTCGCAGTTTCGCGCGCAACTCTCGACTGGCGGCGGGCATCACTCCAGCTTGTAGCCGAGCAGCTTCATCGCCGCAGCAAGCCCCTTGCGGTTGCGCTCCATCGCGGCCCAGGGCTTGTTGCCGGTTTCGAAGCGCTGCGCCGCATTGGCGACGGTCCACTGCGAAGCACTTGTGAGCTCGGGCAACTCTTCCCACGCAAGCGGCACCGACACGCCCAGCCCCGGGCGCGAACGCGCCGACCACGCGCTGACGGTGGTCGCGCCGAAGCCATTGCGCAGGTAGTCGACGAAGACCTTGCCCACGCGGTTGCGCGGCCCGCTCTTGGCGACGAAGCGCGCCGGTATGGTCTGCGCGAGATGCGCCACCACGGCCTGCGAGAAGCCCTTGACGGCATCCCAGTCGTACTGGCGCCGTATCGGCACGACCACGTGCAGCCCCTTGCCGCCGCTGGTCTTCAGGAACGAGGGCAGGCCAAGCTCGTCAAGCAGCGTTCGCACCAGCATCGCGGCCTCCTGTATCTGCGGCCATGCCACGCCTTCGCCGGGGTCGAGGTCGAAGGTCATGCGGTCGGGCTTGCCGATGGCGCGCGAGGTGGCGTTCCAGGTGTGCAGCTCGATGACGTTCATCTGCGCGGCGCCGAGCAGGCCCTGCTTCGTGTCGATCTGCAGCAGCGGTTCGTGGCCCGGGTCGAGCGCGGGATCGAGCAGGCGCACGCCGGGAATCTCGCGGTTCTGCACGTGCTTCTGGAAGAACAGCTCGCCGCCCACGCCCTCGGGCGCGCGCACCAGCGACACCGGCCGGCCGCGCAGGTGCGGCAGCATGAGCTTGGCCACGCCGTCGTAGTAGGCCGCGAGCTCGCCCTTGGTAATGCCGCTGTGCTTGTCGATCACGCGGTCGGCGTGGGTGATCTTCTGGGACATGGGGGTGCTCTTTCTCTTTCCTTCCTCCGGCCGCTCGCGGCGGATGTCGCGCGCGGGCTTGTCGGCGCGCAGGCCTTGAAAGACGGCCTGGCGCACGCGGTCTTCGCGCGTCCATTCGCCGAATGAAATTTCAGCCACGAGTGATGGCTTGACCCACTGCGCCTTGATGCCGCGCGGCGTGGGGGTGAACGGGCAGTCTTCGGTGGCCAGCCTGCCCAGCTTCGCCTTGATGTCGGCGAGGCGGTCGGCGTCGAAGCCCGTGCCGACGTTGCCGCAGTAGCGAAGGCGCCCGGTGGCCTCGTCGTGCACGCCGAGCAGCAATGAGCCGAAGCCCGAGCGCGTGCCCTTGGGCGTGGTGTAGCCTCCGATCACGAATTCCTGGCGCTGCTGGTTCTTGAGCTTGATCCAGTCGGGCGAGCGGCGCGACACGTAAGGCGAGCCCCTGCGCTTGCCGACGATGCCCTCGAAGCCGATGCGCGCCGACGACGCGAGCAAGTCGCGCGGCGAGGCGTCGAAGGTTTCGCTCAGGCGCAGCAGCGCGGGCGGCTTCTTGCCGAGCAGCTGCGCGAGCCGTGTGCGGCGCTCTTCGACCGGCATGTCACGCAGATCTTCGCCGTCGAGAAAAGGCGCGTCGAACAGCCAGTAGACGATGGACGATGTCGCACCGCTGTCGAAGGCGTTCTGCAGCGCCTGGAAGTCGGGTGCGCCGTTTTCGCCGTCGACGGTGATCTCGCCATCGAGCCAGGCCGAATCGGTGGGCAGCTTCGCGAGGGCCTTGGCGAGCGCAGGCAGCTTCGCGGTCCAGTCATGGCCGTTGCGGGTGAAGCAGCGGGCCTTGCCCTTGTCGATGCGCGCGAGCAGGCGGTAGCCGTCGAACTTGAGTTCGTAGAGCCAGTCGTTGGGAGACGGCGGTGGCGAAGCCGCGAGAGTGGCGAGCTGGGGCTGGAAGGTGGCGGGAAGTGCGGCTTTCTTTGCGGGCGCCTTCTTCGTTGCGACTTTCTTCGGCGGCTGGTCCACCTCGTCCACGCCGCGCCCGGTGATCACGCTGGCCGGTTGTTCTTCGAGCACGTCGTAGTCGTCGAGCGCACGCGCATCGCCGTCGCGCTCCTTGATGAGCAACCAGGGTTCGTGCTTCTCGTCGCCCTTGCCGTGCATGCGCACCAGCGTCCAGTGGCCGTGCAGCTTCTCGCCGCGCAGCTCGAACTTGAGCTTGCCGGCCGCGAGCGCCTTGCGCGCATCGCCGTCGGGCAGCCAGTCGCCGCGGTCCCAGACGATGACGGTGCCCGCGCCGTACTGCTTCGGCGGGATCGTGCCCTCGAAGCCGGCGTAGGAGATCGGGTGGTCTTCGACGTGCACGGCCATGCGCTTCACGGTCGGGTCGAGGCACGGTCCCTTCGGCACGGCCCAGCTCTTGAGCGTGCCGTCAAGTTCGAGCCTGAAGTCGTAGTGCAGATGGCTCGCATGGTGCTTCTGGATGACGAAGGACAGCACGCCCTTGCCATTCCTGCCGCCGGCCTTGGGTTCGGGCGTGCGAGTGAAATCGCGCTTGCCGTGGTAGCGCGCCAGCGCCTTGCGCGCGGTCGATGCGGTGGTACCCATGGCGGCAGGCCGGCGTCAGGCGGCGCGGCGATGTCGGACCGGGGCCTTGCGCTCTGCTGTCTTGGCGGCGGGCTTGCGCTTCTTCGCCGCGGCCTTGGGTGGGGGAGCTTCTTCTTCGCCGGCAGCCTTCGCCTTGCCGCGCAGGCTGCGCTGCAGCAACTCGGTCAGGTCGATGATCTTGGCGCCGCGGCCTTCGGTGGACTGCTCTTCTTCAGGCTCGGGCTGCGTCACGGTCTCGGTCTGGCCGGCCTTCACCTTCTTGTCGATCAACCGAAGGATCTCGTCCTTGAACTCGTCCTTGAATTCGTTCGGGTCCCAGTCGGCGCTCATGTCGTCGACCAGCTGCTTCGCCATCTTGAGCTCGCGCTCGCTCAGGCCTGCCTTCTTTGCATCTTCGGAGGGCAATGGCAGATCGGTCCACGGGCGGATGTCGGCGCCCCAGCGCAACAGGTTCAGCACGAGGCCGGGGCCGACGGGCACCAGCACGGCGAGGTGCTGCTTGGTCTGGATGACGACACGCGCCACGCCCACGCGCTCGCTGCGCTGCAGGGTTTCGCGCAACAGCGCGTACACCTTGGCGCCGCGGTTGATGGGCGCCACGTAGTAGGGCCGCTCCAGGTACACGAAGGGAATGCCGTTGGCCGGCACGAAAGTCTCGATCTCGATGGTCTGCGTGGTCTTGGGGTAGGCGGCCGCGATCTCCTTGTCGCTGATCACCACGTACTCGCCGTCCTCGTATTCGACGCCCTTCACGATCTGTTCGCGCGCGATCTCCTTGCCGGTTTTCTTGTTGATGCGCTTGTAGCCGACCGGGTCCATGGTCCGCTTGTCGAGCCAGTCGAAGTCGATGCCGTGGTCGGTGGTGGCCGAATAGAGCGCCACCGGGATGTGGACGAGGCCGAAGCTGATGGCGCCCTTCCAGAGGACGCGCGGCGCGGGGGCTTTTTTCGAGACTGGCATGGGCACACTCCTTCAGTCTTGGAATGTGCGCCGCCCATGTGCGGGCGATGTAGGAGCGCGGCGTCAGGCTTCGTCAGGCCGCGCCGGCCACCGGCCCGAGCCGGCGCTCGCTCGGGCGCGCGAAATAGAACCACTCGGCGCCCGGCAGCGCCATCGCGTTGGGGAACACGATGAAGCCGTCTTCGGGCGCACTCAACAGCGTGCCGTCGTGGCGCATGCCGATGGGCTCGCCGCGCTGCACTTCGTCGAAGGTGGCCCAGTCGCGCACGAAGCTGTCTTCCTCGTGCAGGCGGTCGGTCACGCTGGCCAGGCGCAGCAGCTTGGGAGGCTGCACCGGCGCACCCGACAGCCCTTCGGGCAGCGCCGCCATGCCCAGCAGCGCAAGCGTGCGTCGGATGGCGCGCCACGCCACCTCGGGTGCCTGCGGGTCCAGGTGCTGGCCGCATTCGAGCGTGACGCCGTAGCCGCCGCGGCTGCGGATGTATTCGTTGGTGCCGCGGCCGAAGTCGAGCGCGGCCTCGTCGGCCGGCGTGCCGCCCGCGCGTTGCGCGAGGCCGGCGGCGTAGATGTCGAGCCAGCCCTCCACCACGATGGGCGTGCCGATGTGCAGCGCGAGCTGGCCCTCTTCATACGAACGGGCGAAGGGCTCCAGCGTGCCGGTGTTGTCGCGCGGGCCGATCATGGCGAAGGCCTCGCCCTCGCTCTGGAAGGAATGCAGGTCGAGCAGCACTTCGTGGCGCGCGATCAGCGGCGCCAGCACGTTGGTCACGCGGGCTTCGTAGTCGGCCGGTGCCTCGGTCGGGCGGAACAGGCGGTTGAGGTTGCGCTCGCCCTCGCGCTGCAGGCGGCGCCGTGCGAGCGGATTGGCGACGGGCACCAAGGTCAGCTCGCCGCGCTGCAATTGCAGGGTGCCGGCCTCGAACTCGCCCAGGATGCGCTCGATGCCCAGGGTGCCGGAGACTTCGTCGCCATGCACGCCGCCCATCACGAGCAACCGGGGGCCCGGGTTCAGCGAGGCGAAGGTGTGGATGCGCAGGCTGTCGGTGGCAATGCCGGCAAATGGATCTGAGGGGTCGGAAGACATCCGGGGATTATTGCGGAGCCCCTTCCCTGCGCGCAAAGGCGCTACTTATTTCATAGCATCATGGCGGCCCACGCCCGCCTACAGGGGCTGCCTTGCATGTCCTACCGCCCCGGCGGCAATCGCGACACAGGCTCGTTCTTCATTGAAGGAGCCCCGCATGAGCAAGAGCAGCAAGAGCAAGACCGCGCCGGCCGATCCTCAAAAGGATGCCGGCGGCGGCAAGACGAAGGTGGAGCAAGGCGGCGAATCGGCGCCGCGCCTGCCGCACGAGCACGACCAGTCGTCCGACAGCCAGCAGACGCAGGACGGCCGTCCGACCGAGGTGGGCCGCCAAGCCCATGAAGACGTGGAGCGCGGTTTGGTCGATACCGACCGCGGGCTGGAGGCCAACCGCGTCTACAAGAGCGGGAAGATCAAGCGCTGACGACGCCCGCCAGCTGCTTGCGCATGTCGGTGATGACGGCGCCGTAGTCCTTGGCGTTGAAGATGGCGCTGCCCGCCACGAAGGTGTCGGCGCCGGCCGAGGCCACGCGCGCGATGTTGTCGGCCTTGATGCCGCCATCCACCTCGAGGCGGATGTCGCGTCCGCTCTGCTCGATGCGCTTGCGCGCGAGTTCGATCTTGCGCAGCGCAGAGTCGATGAAGCTCTGGCCGCCGAAGCCGGGGTTCACGCTCATGATCAGGATCAGGTCGATGTCGTCGATGGCCCAGTCGAGCGCCTCCAGGCCCAGCCCCGGGTTGAACACCAGCCCGGCCTTGCAGCCGGCCGCCTTGATGGCCTGGATGCTGCGGTGCGTGTGGGGCGAGGCGTCGGGGTGGAAGCTGATGTAGTCGGCGCCCGCTTGCGCGAAAGAGGCCGCCAGTGCGTCGACCGGCTGGATCATCAGGTGCACGTCGACGGGCACCGGGGTGCCGTCGGCGGTCTTGGCGTAGGGCTTGAGTGCCTGGCAGATCATCGGGCCGAAGGTCAGGTTCGGTACGTAGTGGTTGTCCATCACGTCGAAATGGATCCAGTCGGCGCCGGCCGCAATCACGTCGGTCAGTTCTTTGCCGAGGTGCGCGAAGTCGGCGGACAGGATGGAGGGCGCGATGCGAAACGGGGTGCTCATGCCCCCGATTGTCGCTTCAGCCCCGCCCGCTTGTCCTTGGAGCAAGGAGTACTTCCCGATACATTTGTGTGGCCCGCAGAGGGCGGCACTACAAGACGGGGGAGCTTCCATGGACGAGGGCTGGTGGTACGCACGGGGCGAAGACAGGCAGGGTCCGTTGTCGGTCGCGCAGATCCATGAACGCATTCGCACGGGCGTCATCGACGCGCAGACGCTGGTCTGGCGTCCGGGGCGGCTGGCCTGGAAGCCCCTGCACCAGGTCGAGGAACTGATGCTGCCCGGCATGCGCATGGAGCCAGTGCTGCTGCCGGACTTCGGGCCCGCCGCAGTGCGCGAGGCGCCGCCTTTGCCCGACGAGGAAGCAGCCCCGGACCACCCGATGCCCGCGCCGCAGTCCGCGCGCCCCGACCCGGAACCGTGGCTGTCCGACGGCCCCCTGGAGGCACCAGCACCGCAAAGGCGTGACCCCGGCCTGCCGGCGGCCGGCCCGTGGCGCCGCTTTTTCGCCCGTCTCTTCGACGTCTGGACGATGTGCCTGCCCGCCGGCTTCTTCATGGCCGCGGTGGTGGGCCGCATCTGGCCGGCCTTCGGCCTGTGGATGGAAAACCCGTCGTCCACGCCAACGCTCGGGATCATCTTCCTGCCCGTGGCGCTGGTCTTCGAAGCCATCGTCTTCGGCCTGTTCGGCACGACGCTGGGCAAGCTGCTGTTCGGCGTGCGGGTCAGGCTGCGCGACGGCGGGCGGCCAACCTTCCTTCAGTACCTGGGACGCGTGGCGTGGATGTACCTGTCCGGCCTCGGCCTGGGCATTCCCTTCGTCACGCTGTTAACCATGGGCCGCCAGTTCTTCGAGGTGAAGGAGGGCCGCCCCGCCACCTACGACGCGAAGCGCTATCTGGTGCAGGCGGCCGGAACCGGCGTGTTGCGCACGGGCCTGGCCGTGACCGCACTGGCGGGCCTCGTGGCCGGAGTGGTCTTCATCAACCAGCGCGAGGCGCAAAGAAGCATGCGCTTCTACGCCGGCTTCGAGTGGACGAACCCTGTCACGAAGCTGCGCGCGAGCATCCCGCGCGGGTGGCAATACCGGGAGCAGTCCAACACCACCGGCGACGTGGTTCACACCTTCTTCTCGGACACCGTGGTCGCGGTCTTCGCCGTGGAAGGTGGCATGGAGCAGGTGAGCCTGGACGAGTACCAGCGGATCTGGGCGATGGCGGTGCGCCCGTCGATGGAGCTGGACGCGCGCGCGCGCCCCATCAACGTCAAGGGCCGCCTGGGCCTGCAGATGAAGGGTGCGATGACCACGGACGCCTCGCGGCACGTGGACGCCACGCTGCTGAAGAGCGGCACCCAGGTCTGGCGCATCGTGCTGGTCGGCACCTCGGACCGGGACCCGGACACGGCCGCCACCGCGGCGCTGCGCGACCTGCTGTTCCAGACCGTTCCGGCCGCGGCACCCGAGAGCACGCCGAAGGGCAACACGATCTGACATCGCCAGGCGGACATGGGGAAAAGGCCTCCAGTTACCATCGCGCCCATGTCACACAGCCCCTTCAGCGTGCAAGTCGAACCGCGCTACCTGGCCGAACAGTCGTCGGCCAAGGACAACATCTACACCTTCTCGTACACGGTCACCGTCACCAACACGGGGACGGTGGCTGCCCAGCTGATCGCCCGCCACTGGCTCATCAACGATGCCTCGGGCCATGCGCAGGAGGTCAAAGGCCTCGGCGTGATCGGCCAGCAGCCGCTGCTGGCGCCCGGCGAATCCTTCCGCTACACGAGCGGCTGCCGCCTGCAGGCGCCCAGCGGGACGATGCATGGCAGCTATTTCGTGGTGACGGAAGAAGGCGAGCGCTTCGACGTGCCGATTCCGATGTTCGTGCTTGAAGCGGATGTGGGCGGAGCCCCCGTCTCCCGCGTGCTTCACTAGGTACTCCCCCAGGCTTCGCGCACTTCGTGTCGCTTCGCCAACCCCCTCGCCGGGGGCAACACCAGCGGCCCGGCAAAGCCGGTTCCGCGGCGTTCCCCGGCGCTTGACGAGATCGTTCCATGGCTGCCGCATCGCGCGACTTGCAGGGGCTGCTTGCCGGCCTCGACCCGACAGCCGACGTGGCGCAGCGCCACATCTGGCTCATCAATATCTTCGACTGGCTGCGCGGCGACCGCGCCTCGCCCCAGGCGGCAATTGGCCGCGTGCAGCTGCTGCTCGACGCCATCGAGGCGCGGCCCGAATTGCGCGAGCGGCTACGCGCCTGGTGGCGCGTGTTCACGCAGGCGGTCGACCTGACCACGCTGCTGGCCGACTACGGCTTTGCGCCGCGCACCGCCTTCGCCAGCGAGCTGGGCGAGCGGCTGCGCCGCAAGATCCTGCCCGGCACGCCCGAGACCACCGACGCGTCGGACCTGTTCCGCATGGTGCTGCCCGGCGTGTTCGACGCGGGCTGGATCGCTCTGCTCGACGAAACGCAGCTGGCCCGCATCGGCGCGCTGCTGGCCGATGCGGCGCTGGACGACGACGGCGCGCCGCGCTGGCGCCACACGGTGATGGATGCCGTCACCTACTGCAGCAGCCAGGTGGTGGCGGCCGGTTTCTCGCCGGAGCTGCGCCTGCGCATGAGCACCGAGGTGCTGGGCCAGGGGCGCCCTTTCCATTCGCTGATGGCCGACCTCGACGAACTGCGCGAGCAGATGTTCGACCGGCCCGGCGAGCCCCGCGACGAGGAGGCGCTGCAGGCTGCCTTCTTGGCCTTCCGCGACCGGCTCGACGCCTGCCGGGCCGGCGCCGCCTCGGTCTACACGCACCTGGAAGACAACGGCATCTCGGTCGGCCTGGTGTTCCGGCTGCGCCAGTTGCGCGAGCGGGTGTTGCGCATCCGCGAGCTGCTCGACTGCCTGATGGCGCCCAACCCCGCGCCCAGCGTCGCGCGGCTGGTAGGCCGGCTGGTGCTGGCGGGCGGCGAGCGCAACAGCATCCGCGCGCTGATCGCCTCCAATTCATCGATGCTGGCCGCCAAGGTGACCGAGCGCAGCGCCGAGACCGGCGAGCACTACATCACCCGAGACCGCGCCAGCTACCTGCAGATGGTGAAGAAGGCCGCGGGCGGGGGCGCGCTCACGGCCATCACGGTGCTGCTGAAGTTCGGCATCTATGCGCTGGGCCTGTCGGCCTTCTGGAGCGGGCTGGGCGCGGGGCTGATGTATGCGGCCAGCTTCGTCGCGATCCAGCTGCTGCACCTGACGCTGGCCACCAAGCAGCCCGCGATGACGGCGCCGGCCATGGCGGCGCGGCTGCGCGACATCGATTCGGACGGCGCGGTGAACGATTTCGTCGACGAGGTCGCGAACCTCGTGCGCTCGCAGGTGGCGGCGGTGCTGGGCAATGTGCTGGTCGTGGTGCCGGCGGTGGTGGGCATCGCGCTGCTGGCCCAGCTGGCGCTGGAACGACCGTTGCTCGACGCCGCGCATGCCGCAGCCACGCTGAAATCGCTTTCGCTGGCGGGGCCGACCGCGCTTTACGCGGCAATCACCGGCATCCTACTGTTTTCGGCCAGCATCGTCGCCGGATGGACAGAAAACGCCTTTGTCCTGCATCGCATGGACTCCGCCATGCGTTACAACCCCCGCATCGGCGCTTTTCTCGGCGCCGCACGGGCCCGCCGCTGGGCCGATTTCATGCGCACACACATCTCAGGCTTCGCCTCCAACATCTCGCTGGGACTCATGCTCGGGCTGCTGCCCGCGTTCGCGGGTTTCTTCGGGCTTGGCCTTGATGTGCGGCACGTGACACTCTCGGCCGGACAGATCGCCGCAGCCGCGGCATCCACCGGCCTCGGGGTGCTGCAGCAGCCCGCGCTGTGGTGGGCGGTAGCGGCGATCCCGGTCATTGGCGCGCTCAATGTGAGCGTGAGTTTCTACTTCGCTTTCCGCCTGGCGCTGCGCGCGCACAGCGTGAGCCTCGGTGACCGCGCCCGCATCCGCAGCGCGATCTGGGCCCGCTGGCGCAGCCGGCCGGTGAGCTTTTTCCTGCCTGGATGAATTTGACGAGCTTCCTCAACGATCTGCTGGGCTTCTGGTCCGAATGGGTGCGCCCCTCGGCGGGCCTGCCCACCGTGCTGTGGTCGCTGCTGCTGGCGGCGGCGGCGGCTTCCGGCCACCTGGTGCAACGCTATCTTGGGTTTCCCAAGGTCATCGGCTATTCGCTGGTGGGCGCGGTGGTGGGCTTCGCCGGCTTCGAAGGCGCGATCTGGCCGCTGCGCGGCATCAGCCTCTTTCTGCTCGAACTCGGCGTGGCCGTGGTGCTGTTCGAGGCCGGCGGGCGGCTGCCGCTGCGCTGGTTCCGCCATAACCCGATGGTGCTGGTGCAGAGCCTGCTCGAAGCCACGCTGACCTACTTCGGCGTGTACTGGGTGCTCACGCTGCTGGGCCTGCCCGAGCCGGTGGCCAACCCGATCGCGCTGATGGCCATCGTCGCCTCGCCGGCGGTGCTGAGCCGCGTGATCATCGACACGCGCGCCGCTGGCCCCGTGACCGAACGCGCGATGACGCTGGCCACGCTCAATACCTTCTACGCACTGGCACTGGGCTATGCGCAGGCCGGGCTGATCGAGCGCGCGCCGCAGACGATGCTGCAGAAGCTGTATCCGGTGGCGGTGGTGCTGGGCCTGTCGTTCGTGGTCGGCGGGATCATGGCGCTGGCGCTGCGCTCAGCCCTGCGGGTGATGAGCCCGTCGAGCGAGAACACGTCGATCCTGCTGCTGGCGATCATCGCGGCGGGCGCCGCGCTCACCGCGCACATCGGCGGTTCGGCGCCGCTGGCAGCGTTGATCGGCGGCGTGCTGTTGAAGACGCTCAACCCCAAGCCCTGGGCCTGGCAGCGACAGTTGGGCACAGCGGCTTCGCTGCTGACCATGCTGATGTTCGTGCTGGTGTCGATCGTGGCGGCGCAGGCCGACTGGACGTTGCCGGTGGCCAGCGTGGTGCTGGCCGTGATCGGCGTGCGCCTGCTGGCCAAGATTTCGGGCGTGGCCATCGCCAACCCCGGTAGCGGCGCGAGCTGGAAGCAGGCCTTCTGGGTCGGCTGCGCGATGTCGCCGCTGTCGTCGATTGCACTGCTCATTGCCTCCAATTTCGCCACGGCATCGCCGCTGCTGGGCACGATGATCACGCAGGTGGCCCTGCCCTCGATCCTGTTGATGGAGGTGGTGGGCGCGATGCTCGCCACGGTGGCCATCCACGCGGCGGGCGAAAGCTCGGTGCCCTGGATGCCCCAGGCCTTCAGCATCACGGAGGACACGCAGCGATGAGCACCGCAACCAACAACCACAACAACACGCCTATCGACCCGGACAGCGACGACGTCCGCTCGGCGCCGCTGCCTTCGGACCCGGAGAGCCGCGCGGTCAAGCTCGAACCCTTCAACAAGTCGGAAGCGCTGTCGCTCGGCGTGGAGCTGGAGCTGCAGCTCGTGAACACGCACGACTACGACCTGGCCCCGTACGCCGAGGACATGCTGCGCCTGATGGCGCAGACCCCGCTGCCCGGCAGCGTGGTGCCCGAGATGACGTCGAGCATGATCGAGATCTCGACCGACATCTGCCACTCGGCGCAGGACGTGATCACGCAGCTGTCACCCATTCGCGAGGCGCTGATCCGCAATGCCGACAAGCTCAACATCGCGGTGGTGGGCGGCGGCACACATGCGTTCCAGCAGTGGCACGAGCGGCGCATCTATGACAAACCGCGCTTTCGCGAACTGTCGGAGCTGTACGGCTACCTGAGCAAGCAGTTCACCATCTTCGGGCAGCACGTGCACATCGGCTGCCCCGATGCCGACTCGGCGCTGCTGATGCTGCACCGCATGTCGCGCTACATCCCGCACTTCATTGCGCTGTCGGCGTCTTCGCCCTTCGTGCAGGGGCAGGACACGCAGTTCGACTCGGCGCGGCTGAACTCGGTGTTCGCGTTTCCGCTGTCGGGCCGCGCGCCTTTCACACTGAGCTGGAAGGAATTCGAGGCGTACTTCGAGCGCATGACCCGTACCGGCGTCGTGCGCAGCATGAAAGACTTCTACTGGGACATCCGCCCCAAGCCCGAGTTCGGCACCATCGAGATCCGCGTGTTCGACACACCGCTCACCGTCGAGCGCGCCGCCGCGCTCGCGGGCTACGTGCAGTCGCTGGCAGCGTGGTTCCTGCAGGAGCAGCCCTTCGAGCCGACGGAAGACGACTACCTCGTCTACACCTACAACCGCTTCCAGGCCTGCCGCTTCGGGCTCGATGCGGTGTACGTGGACCCGGCCACCGGCCAGCACATGCCGCTGCGCGACCACATCCTGATGACGATGACCCAGCTCGAATGGCACAGCGAGGCGCTCAACGCCACGCAGGCGCTGGGCGAGCTGCGCACCAGCGTGGAAGCCAACCGCAACGATGCGCGCTGGCTGCGCGAGAAGCAGGGCAAAGAGCGGCTGCTGGCCGAAGTGGTGCGGCAGGCGGCGCTGAGGTTCCGCGGCGCGGCCTGAGCCGTGCGGGGCTGACAACCGGCAAGGCCGCGCTTTTCTTCCGTACCAATCAGGCTTGGTCGTCGAGGAACGGTGCAGCCACGGCACGGCACCGCGGCAACATTGGCGGGAGTTCGCTTCGCACGAACGCAAGTGCGGCCTTTTCGTCTTCGCAGTCGCTGAGCAGGTGATCGAGCTGGTAACCGAAGGACACAGCAGGCTCGGACAACTCCTCGCCCATGCAGTATCGCGAGGCCCAGTTCGCGAATGCCAGTGCCGAAACCGTCGAATCGAATTCGGTTTCGACCGCCCGGACGCAGAACTGCTGGAGATAGCTCATCGGCGCCGGGCGCGGAGGAAAATCGTATTGAGCCCGCTTCAGGCACAGCTCGGGCCCGTAGGTCACGAGATCGAAAAGCTCCTGCTGAAACTCATCGGTTCTCGCGACGGCAACGCCGGCCCAGTCGACAAGCGCTTGAGAAGACAGAAGACCCGAAGCCCAAAGGCCGAGCATGTTCTCGATCGATCGCATCAAAGAAGTCCGAATTCAGGCATTGCAGGTTTGTAGCATTGCCCGCCACCGAGGCAGTCCACCCCTTATGCTCCAACCCCATGGGTGAATTCGACCTGATCACGCGCTACTTCAAGCGCCCCGCCACGCGCTCCCCGCTGGGCGTGGGCGACGACTGCGCGCTGCTTGCGCCCGCTGCGGGCATGCAGCTCGCCGTGTCCTCCGACATGCTGGTCGAGGGCCGGCACTTTCTTTCCACCGTCGATCCGGCGCGGCTGGGCCACAAGGCGCTGGCGGTGAACCTCAGCGACCTGGCGGCCTGCGGTGCGAAGCCGCTGGCCTTCACGCTCGCGCTCGCGCTGCCGGGCGTCGACGAGCCCTGGCTCGAGGGCTTCTCGCGCGGCCTGTTCGCGCTGGCCGATGCGCATGGCTGCGAGCTGGTGGGCGGCGACACCACGCGCGGCCCGCTCAACATCTGCATCACGGTGTTCGGCGAAGTGCCGGCCGGCGCGGCGCTGCTGCGTTCGGGCGCGCGCGCGGGCGACGACATCTGGGTGAGCGGCACGCTGGGCGATGCGCGGCTGGCGCTCGAGGTGTTTCGCGGCACGATCGTGCTGTCGGCCGAGGCTTTCGAATCGACGCGCATGCGCATGGAGCAGCCCACGCCGCGCGTGGCGCTGGGGCAGGCCTTGCGCGGCATCGCCTCTTCGGCGGTGGATGTGAGCGATGGGTTGATCGGCGACCTGGGCCACATCCTCGGTTCGAGCGGCGTGGGCGCCACGCTCGATGCCGATGCGGCCACGGCCCTGATCGCTGCCGAGGCGCCCGGCCTGCGCACCGAGCTCTTGCGTACCTGCGCACTCTCTGGCGGCGACGACTACGAGCTGGTCTTCACCGCGCCCGCCTCTGCGCGCGACGCGGTCACGCAAGCCGGCCTGAACAGCGCCACGCGCGTCACGCGCATCGGCCGCATCGAGGCCGATGCCGGCCTGCGCATCGTCGATGCAACCGGCGCGCCGGTGTCACAGCGCTTCGGCTCGTTCGACCACTTCGTCTGAGCTCTTGTCGTTGCTGCGCCGCTCCGGTCAGGAGCCGCGCACCATCGCCTGCATCTTCTGCTGTGCAGCGTTGATGGCTGCCGATTGACCGTTGAGCTGCTGCAGCATCTTGTTGAGCTCGGCCTGCACCGCCGGGTCGGTCACGGTGACCGAAGAGCCTGCGACCTGGATCTTCGACTTGTTCTTCTCCATGAAGTCGCCGATGGCCAGCGCGCTGTTGAACACGGTGTCGAGCGCGGGGAACACTTCCTTGAAGGTGGTGGCTGGCGCAGTCACGGTCTTGTCGAAGGCCTTGTCGTAGACCTGCTTCAGGTCGTCGGGCTGCTTGAGCTGCGCATGCGCGGCATCGGCCTTGGCGGTCTGCTGGTCGAGCGCGGTGCGCAGGGCGGTCAGTCCATCCTTCGCGGCCTTGAGGTCGTCGCGGCGCGCCGGCAGGTCGGCGATGGAACGCAGCGCGCCCTTGGCCATGATCTGCGTCATGGGCTGGCTCACCGACTTGTTCATGCCTTCGTTGAAGTCGGTGATCACGGCGTAGTGCTTCGCGTAGTCGCCGAACGAGGTTTTCTCTTCCTCGCTAGGCACCGGCACGCGCAGGCCGGGCTTGTCGAGCACGCGGGTCTGCAGGAAGGTGGTGAAGGCCTTGCGCTGCTCGGCTTCCTTGTTGCCGCAGGCCACCAGCGCGAAGCTGAAGACCACCAGGAGCGACAGGGCCCCGAGACGTTGAATGAAAGTTCTCATGGGGACTGGCCCTCCCGTGTGTTGTGGATCTAAAAATTATAGGGAGCGCTTCAGAGCCTCTATGAAGGCACGCGCCGCGGCCGAGAGCGAGTGGCCGCGCTTGGTGACGATGGAGATGTCGCGCGCCACGCGCGGCGAACTCAGTATCTTGATCACCAGAGACGGATTGGCCTCCGCGCGCGCGAAGGCCGAGGGCATGATCGACGCGCCCATGCCGGCGGCAGTCATCCAGATGGCGGTCGAGAGAAACGAAACCTCGTTCACCACGTCAAGCGCCACGCCCGCATCGGCCGCGGTGCCGTCGATGAGCGGGCGCACGCCGTAGCCCGGGCGCACGGTGATGACGGGATGGCGCGCCAGGTCGGTCCAGCGCACCACGCGCGCCTTGGCCAGCGGGTGGTCTTCCCGGCACACCAGCGCAAGGTGGTCGCGCATGAGCCGCTGCACCTCGACCTCGGCGCCGGGCCGCTCGGGCGTGCCGATGCCGAAATCGACGTGCTCGCCGAGGATGCGCGAGATGAACTGGTCGGGCGCGCAGTCGTTCACCAGCACGCGCACGCCGGGGTGCTGCTCGTTGAACGCGCGCATGGCATCGGGCAGAAGAAAGGCCGAGAGCGTGGGCGTGATGGCCAGCGTGACGCGGCCGCGCTCGAGCGTGGCCAGTTCGCGAAAGTCGGCCGAGAGCGAATCGACGTCGCGCAGGATGCGCTCGACCGTGACCATCATCTGCTCGGCCGCCGCCGTGGCCTTGAGCGAACGCGTGGTGCGGTCGAACAGGCGCGTGTCCAGTCCGTCCTCGAGCTGGCGGATCAGCATGCTCACCGCCGACTGCGTAACGAACAGCCGCTGAGCCGCCGCGCTGAGCTTTTTCAGCTGGTAGACCGCGAGGAATGCACGCAGCTGGCGGATCGTAGGACTGAAGTTCGTATTCATCAGAAAAGATGATATTTCATTAGAAATATCTTGATTTACGAATGAATGCTGTCATCGTTCAATCGTTGAAAAGACACATCACATTCAAGGAGCCTCGATGGCAGTACCTCTTGCCGACGGGAAGAGCGCGCTTCGCAGGCAGCTCATGCTGGGCGCAGTCGGCGCGGCATTGACCGGCGGCTCGGCTTTCGCGCAGGCCCCTGCGCCATCGCCATCTTCGACCGTCGGCGATTTCCCGAACAGGCCCATCCGCATGGTCGTGACCTTTCCGCCGGGCGGCAGCGCCGACGCGGTGGTGCGCCTGATGGTGCCGCGGCTCAACGAGAAACTGGGCCAGCCCTTGGTGGTCGACAACCGGCCCGGCGCCGGCGGCAACGTGGGGCTCGCGCTGGTGGCCAAGACACCGGCCGACGGCTACACGCTGGGGCTGGGCGCGGCCGGTGCGCTGACGGCCAACGCGAGCCTGTACGCACAGATGCCCTTCGACCCGGTGAAGGACTTCAAACCCGTGGGCATGGTCGCGGCCACGCCCTTCGTGATCGTGGGACACCCTTCCCTTCCGGCGCGCACGCAGCGCGAGCTGATCGCGCTGGCGAAGGCGAAGCCGGGCACGCTGTCGATCGGTCATGGCGGCAACGGCACGGCCATGCACCTGTCGGCGGCGCTGTTCGCGCAGATGGCCGACGTGAAGCTGGTTGAAGTGCCCTACCGCGGCTCGGGCCCCGCGGCGCTCGACACCATGGCGGGGCAGATCCAGCTCGCGCTGGTCGACCTGCAGGCTTCGCTGCAGCAGATCCGCGCGGGAAAGCTGATCGCCTTCGCGGTGACCAGCGCACAGCGCGTGCCGATGCTGCCCGAAGTGCCTTCGGTGGCCGAGGCCGGCCTGCCCGGCTACGACTCCACGGGCTGGTTCGGCGTGGTGGCGCCCGCAGGCACACCCGCGCCCATCGTTGCGCGGCTCAACGCCGAGATCAACGCCGCGCTCGGCGACGAGCAGATCAAGGCCGCGATGCGCAACCTCGGTGCAGAACCAGCGCCGAGCTCGACAGACGCCTTCGAGGCCTACATCCAATCCGAGACGAAGAAGTGGGCGCAGGTGATCCAGACCGCCCACATCCGGCTCGACTGACGGCACGCACCCTTCCGCCCTCTTGCGAACATGACCGACCACCACACCGCAGCAGCACTGCAGGCCGACGTGATGATCGTCGGCGCCGGCCCCGTGGGCCTTACGCTGGCCATGGACCTCGCCTCGCGCGGCGTCTCGGTCGTCATCTGCGAGACGCGCCGTTTCGCGGAGCCACCGAACGTGAAGTGCAACCACGTGGCATCGCGCACCATGGAGCAGTTCCGCCGCCTGGGCGTGGCGCAGAAGCTGCGAGATGCGGGGCTGCCCGCGGACTATCCGAACGACGTGGTGTTCCGCACCAGCGTGACAGGCACCGAACTCACGCGCATTCCGATTCCGTGCCGCCGCGATCGCTACACAGAAACCGAGGGCCCCGACGCGTGGTGGCCCACGCCTGAGCCGCCGCATCGCATCAACCAGATTTACCTCGAGCCCATCCTGCTGAAGCACACGGCCGCGCTGCCGGGCGTGACGCTCCTGAACCGCACGCAGTTCGCAGGTTTCACGCAAGACGATGAAGGCGTGACCGCCATCGCCACCGACATGGACAGCGGCGTGACGCGCAGCATCCGATGCCGCTACATGGTGGGCTGCGACGGCGGCGCCTCCACCGTGCGCAAGCAGATCGGCGCAAGGCTCGAAGGCACGGCCGTGATCCAGCGCGTGCAGTCGACCTTCATCCGCGCGCCGCAGCTACGCGCGCTGATTCCGGGCAAGCCGGCGTGGTCGTACTACGCAATGAACCCGCGCCGCTGCGGCACCATGTTCGCCATCGACGGGCACGAGACCTGGCTGGTGCACAACCACCTGAATGCCGAAGAGCCCGAGTTCGATTCGGTCGACCGCGACAAGTCGCTGCGCGAAATCCTCGGCGTGGGCCCCGACTTCAAATACGAGATCATCAGCAAGGAAGACTGGATCGGCCGCCGCCTCGTGGCCAATCGCTTCCGCGAGGGCCGCGTTTTCATCGCTGGCGACGCTGCACACCTGTGGGTGCCCTATGCGGGCTACGGCATGAACGCGGGCATTGCCGACGCGCTCAACCTCTCGTGGCTGCTGGGCGCGGTGGTGCAGGGCTGGGGCGACGAGGCCATCCTCGACGCCTACGAGGCAGAGCGCCAGCCGATCACCGAGCAGGTGTCGAACTTCGCGATGGACCATGCGCAGAAGATGATCCGCGCGCGCCGCGCCGTGCCGCCGAACATCGAGGAGCCCGGCCCCGCCGGCGATGCGCTGCGCGCCGACATCGGACGCGAGGCCTACGAGCTGAACGTGCAGCAGTTCTGCTGCGGCGGCCTCAACTTCGGCTACTTCTACAGCGGCTCGCCGATCATCATTGCGGACGGCGAGCACATGGCGCCGCCCTATTCGATGGGCGAGTTCACGCCGTCCACCGTGCCGGGCTGCCGCGCGCCGCACTTCTGGCTTTCGGACGGCCGCTCGGTCTACGACGCCTTCGGCCCCGGCTACACGATGCTGCGCTTCGACCGCAGCGCGGACGTGCGGCCGCTCGAACGGGCCGCGGCCGCCTACAGCATGCCGCTCACGGTGCTGGACATCGAGACCGAAGACGTACCCAAGGCCTACACGCACCGCCTCGTGCTGTGCCGCCCCG
The DNA here is from genome assembly GCF_900106655.1 of Variovorax sp. YR634. Classification (NCBI taxonomy): domain Bacteria; kingdom Pseudomonadati; phylum Pseudomonadota; class Betaproteobacteria; order Burkholderiales; family Comamonadaceae; genus Variovorax; species Variovorax sp. YR634. The sequence goes on along the minus strand of NZ_FNOL01000004.1, from coordinate 379,903 downwards.
ACCAGCACGTGGCCTGGCGCGGTGCGCACCTGCCGGCCGAGGTCTACGACCTGGTGGGCCTGCTGCGCGGTGAAGGCCTGCGGGTGCGGGCGCGCCGGCGGGCGCTGGCCTGGGAAGGCGTGGTGGCCTGAGCCTTCTCTTCTTCTAAGGCTGGCCCGCTCACCAGCCGCGCCGTGCGACGGCGCGGTACGCAAGCCACACCGCCAAGGCCGGCGCGAGCGCAAAGCTCGCGAACAGCCACACGGCCGCCGAGCGCGCGCCTTCGAGGCCGCCCGGCACGGTGAGGCCCGCCGCATTCGCCACCAGCCCCGCCACGGCCGCGCCAACGGCCATGCCGTAGAGCTGCACGGTGGTGATCGAGGCGGAGGCCAGGCCTTCCTCGCCCCTGGGCGCGAGCGCCATCACGCGCGTGATGAGGTGCGGCCAGCCGATGCCCACGCCAAGCCCCACGGCCGCCAGTGCGACGGCGATCAGCAATGTCTCGAAGCCGTCGGCGAAGAACGCCGGTGACGGCAGCAGCCACGCCAGCGCCGCCAGCCCCAGCGTGCAGATCACCGGGCCGGCGCGCAGCATGCGGTCGGCCCCCGTGCCGCTGCGGCCCGAGGACAGCAGCGAGCCCGCGCTCCAGCCGCCCGCCATCGCGGCGGTGAGATAGCCCGCTGCCAGCGGCGAGTGGCCGTGCAGCAACTGCAAAAAGTACGGCACGAAGATTTCGGTGGTGCTGCCGATCAGCAGCAGCGCCACGCTCGCGTAGATGGCGCCCAGCGGCGCGCTCATCGAATAGGCGCCGCTCGGCAGCACGCGCACGGTGGCGCGACTGTCGATGCGCGTGGCCGCGAAGCCGATGGCCAGCCCCAGTGCCACGCCGACGGCCTGCCAGAGCAGCTCGGGCCACAGGCCGCTGGCCGCAATCACCAGTACCGACAGCGCGAGCAGGCCGATCTGCATCCCCGGCACGCGCGGTGGAACCTCGGGCCGCGCGTGCTTCACGCCCATCGAGGGTCGCAATTGCACGAGCACCAGCAGCGCCTGCGCCGCCGCCACTGGCAGCAGGAACCAGAAGGCCCAGCGCCAATGCCCGGCCTGCGCGAACAGGCCGCCCACGGCCGGCCCGCACAGCGTGGCAACGCCCCACATGCCAGACACCAGCGCCACTGCGCGCGGCCACAGCCGCTGCTCGAACACCAGCTGGATCAGCCCGTAGCTCAGCGCCGCGAGCAGGCCGCCGCCCAGCCCCTGCACCGTGCGGCCCGCGAGCATCCACGGCATGGCCGGCGCGAGCGCGCAGCCGACCGAGCCGGCGCTGAACACCGCCAGCGCCGCCAGGCACGCGCCGCGCGGGCCGAGCACCGCGAGCAGCCGCACCGACAGCGTGGCGCCGAGGATCGAGCCGACCACGAAGAGCGTGGTGCTCCAGGCGTACCAGTCGAGCCCGCCGATCTCACGCACCACCGACGGCAGCACGGTGGTCACGATGTGCACGTTGACGGCATGCAGCGCGACGCCGCCTGTCAGTGCCAGCGCGCGCCAGCCATTGCGGCCGCTGAACAATTCGCTCCAGGCGGCGGTGGCAGGCGGACGACGCAGGGCGGCGGAAGAGGAAGACATGGCGCGAAGACGAAGCTTGGAAAGGAGTCCGGATACTAGGCGGCCGGCGCCAATTAAACAAGCTATTACTTTGATAAATAAACCGCACCGAACCGGTGCCGGCGCAGATGCGCGACACTTCTGCCCCGATGCACGCCGCTTCTTCCTCTCCTTCTTCCTTGTCCACCACGACCACCGGCGCCATGCCCCAACCCCCGATGCGCCGCGCCACGCTGCGCTTTCTGCTGTCGCACCCCGCGCATTTCATAGCGCTGGGCTTCGGCTCGGGCCTGTCTCCCTTCGCGCCCGGCACCGTGGGCACGCTGTGGGCCTGGGTGGCTTTCGCGGTGATGCAGCTTTGGTTCACGCCGGCGACCATCGGCTGGATCATCGCGGCCTCGCTGCCCATCGGCTGGTGGGCCTGCACCGTGGCCGCGCGCAACATGAACGTGGCCGACCCCGGCGCCGTGGTGTGGGACGAAGTGATCGCCTTCTGGATCGTGCTCTGGCTGGTAACGCCGGCCGGCCTCTTCGCACAGGCCATCGCCTTTGCGCTGTTCCGTTATTTCGATGCCGCCAAGCCCGGCCCGGTGGGCTGGGCCGACGCGCTGTTCAAGCAGCGCGATGCGGTGCAGGTGCGCTGGTGGCGCGCGGGCTTCGGCATCATCCTCGACGACCTGGTGGCGGCGTTCTGCACGCTGCTGGTCATTGCACTCTGGCGCGCATGGTGAACCCGATGGACTCTTCCTCTACAACGGCGCTCGCCGACCAGGACACGCCCGAACTGGTCGTGGCCCTGGCCGGCTTGCTGCAGAAAAAAGGCTGGATGCTGGCCACCGCCGAAAGCTGCACGGGCGGGCTGATCGGCGCGGCCTGCACCGAGCTGGCAGGGTCGAGCGTGTGGTTCGAGCGCGGCTTCATCACGTATTCCAACGAAGCCAAGACCGAGCTGCTGGGCGTGGACGCAACGGTGATCGCGGCGAACGGCGCGGTCAGCGAGCCGGTGGCACGCGCCATGGCCACGGGCGCGATCGCGCATTCGCCGCCGTCGCGCGTGGCGCTGGCCGTGACCGGCGTGGCGGGCCCGACCGGCGGTACGCCCGACAAGCCGGTGGGCACGGTGTGGTTCGGCTGGTCGGTCGATGGCGATGTGCGCACCGAGCGCCGCCGTTTCGACGGCGACCGCGCCACGGTGCGCGCGGCCACGGTGCATCACGCGCTGAAGACGCTGGTCGAGCTGCTCTCGCGCTGAACGCGCGGGCAGGCTCCGGCCTTCAGGCCTTCAGGCCTTCAGGCCGTCATGAAGTCGCCGAGCGGCCGGCGCGGCGCGGCAGGCACCGGCGCCATCGGGTAACCGAGACGGCACATCATCTGCACCGTCGGGCTGTGCCTGTCGCCCGGCCGCGCGGTGCCCAGCAGCAGGTCGTGCGCGACCGCACGGCACGGCGCCATCTCCGCGAACTCTTCGAGCGGCTGGCTCATCGGGTGCATGCCCAGGCCCAGGTCGGTGGCGCGCAGCTGCTGACGCACGTGGGCGCGGCCCGCCGCAATCTGCTCGGTGCGGCTGTTGCCGCGCGTGCTGAGCCAGACGAATCCCATCGCGGTTTGGGCCTGGTCCTCGAACATCTGCAGGGTCTGGCGGAACGAAGGGCTGTCTTCGGGCGCGGGCGTGCTGCGGCTGAACTGCCCCAGCGCAACGGCGATGCGCAGCGCCGGATCGTTGACCGAGAAGCCGTCGCGGTGTTCGAGGATCTCCTGCGGGCCGATGCGCAGCAGCTGCAGGTTTTCCATCGCGGTGCCGGGCGTGGCGAGCTCCACGCGCGCGGCCGCGGCGCAGAGCCTGCGCAAGGGCAGCACGCGCGCCATCTCGACCGTGCCGGCCGAGCTCACCATGCCGCCCACCGGCACCACCGAGGTGAGGCCCTGCAATATGTCGGCCGACACCGGCCGCGTGAGGTCGAAGCGCTGCTTGGGCGTGCGCCGCCGCAGCACCTGCGCGAACAGCGGATCGGGCACGCCACCGTCCGCCAGCCGCAGCCGCGCCACCGGAATGTGCGGCCAGTGCCGCGGCTCGCCGATCAGCTCGCCCTGCGGCCACAGCTGCACGCTGGCCTGCACGCCCTGCTGCGCGAGCGCCATCACCAGCAGCTCGATGAAAGCGCCGTGGCCGATGACGACCTGCCGGCCGAAGGGATCGGACTCGGGCTGCACGCGCTCGCGGTCGCAATAGACCACGATGGCGTCGGGCTCGCGCAGGTCGACCAGCCAGGGCTGGCAGTTGTACGCGGTGGGGGCAGTGACGGCATAGGCGACGGCGCGCTTGCGCACGTCGGGCTCGTTGCCGGGGCCGTTCCATACCTCCAGCGCGGCCGCCGGCATGTCGGAGTTCAGCCACCAGGCTGCCAGCGCGGCCGCACCCGCCGCTACGACAACGCCGCCTCCCAGCAGCCGGACAAAGTTTCTTCGCTCATCCATTGCGCGGATTATCGAAAGCGCGCCCGCAGTTCACAATGCGTCAAGCTTCGATAACTGCTATTCAAAACTGAATACCGATGAGACCCGACAAGGAACTGGGCTTCGACTGGCGGCTGGTGCGCGCGTTTCTGGCTGCGCTCGACCATGGCAGCCTGCTGGGAGCGGCGCGCGCCGTGGGCGCGAGCCAGCCGACGCTGGGCCGCCACATCGCCGAACTCGAAGCGCAGCTGGGCGTGGTGCTGTTCGAGCGCACCGGCCGGGGCCTGCGGCCGACCGAAATGGCCACGCGGCTCGCCCAGGCCGCGCGCGCCATGGAAAGCGGCGCGCTCGCGCTGTCGCGCAGCGTGTCGGGCGCCAACACCGCGCTGGCCGGCACGGTGCGCATCTCGGCGAGCCAGGCCACGGCGCGGCACCTGTTGCCGGCGCTGCTGGCCCAGATGCGGCGCGAGCTGCCCGAGATACAGGTCGAGCTGGTGGCAACCAACGAAGTCAGCAACCTGCTGCGGCGCGAGGCCGACATCGCGCTGCGGATGAGCCCGCCCGAGACCGGCTCGGTGATCGCCCGGCGCGTGGGCCGGTTCGCGCTCGGCACCTTCGCCCAGCGTGACTACCTGCGCCGCCGCGGCACGCCGCGCCAGATCACCGACCTGCTCAAACACGACCTGCTGGGCTACGACCGCGACGACAGCATCCTGCGCAGCTCCGCCCAGCTCGGCGCGCCCCTGAAGCGCGAGGACTTCTGCTTTCGCACCGACGACGTCAGCGTGTACTGGGAGGCGCTGCGCCAGGGCATGGGCATCGGCTTCGTGAGCGAGTCATTGGCCCACACCGACGGCGAAGTGGTGCGCGTGCTGCCTTCGATCAAGCTGCCGGTGCTGCCCGTGTGGCTGGCGGTGCACCGCGAGGTGCGCACCGACCGGCGCATCCGCTCGGTCTATGATTTCCTCGCCCGCACCATTCCCCAGGTGCTGTGACTCCCCGCCAACCAACCCGAAGGCCTCATGACCGCAGCCACCAATGCCCAGACCATCGAGCGCTTCTACAGCGCGTTCGCCAAGCTAGACGCCGCCACCATGGAAGCCTGCTACGCAAGCGACGCGGTGTTCGACGACGAAGCGTTTTCGCTGCGTGGGCGGCGCGAAGTGGGCGGCATGTGGCGCATGCTGGCCACGGCCACGAAAGCCAAGGGCGCCGACGTGTGGCGCCTGACCTGGCGCGACGTGAAGGCCGACGACAGTACCGGCAGCGCCCACTGGGACGCGCACTACCGCTTCAGCGCCACTGGCCGCCTCGTCGACAACAGCATCGACGCGCGCTTCACCTTCACGCCCGAGGGGCTGATCGCGACGCACCGCGACAGCTTTCCGTTCTGGACCTGGTCGCGCCAGGCGCTCGGCACGCCGGGCCTGCTGCTCGGCTGGACACCCATGCTGCGCAACAAGGTGCGCGCCACCGCCGCAGCCAACCTCGCCACTTTTCTTGCACGCCAGCCATGAGCAACAACACCGCCCTCACCTTTTCCAACAACGAAGCCCAGCACCGCTACGAGGCCACGCTGGATGCCAAGCTCGCGGCCTATGCCGAGTACAACCTGCTGACCGACGCGATCATGTTCACGCACACCGAGGTGCTGCCGGAACACGAGGGCAAGGGCGTGGGCTCGGGCATCGCGAGGCACGTGCTCGACGAGGCGCGCGCCAAGGGGCTGCATGTGATTCCGGTGTGCCAGTTCATCGCGGGCTATATCCGCAAGCATCGCGAGTACGCCGACCTGGTGCGGCCGGACATTCAGCGCGCCTTCAAGATCTGACGGAATCGGCCTTCGGCGCGGGCAGCCACGCGAAGGCCGCGATGCCTAGCACCAGCAGCGCGGCGATGGTGGCCAGTACGGCCGTCAGCGGGTCGCCGCCATGCGCCGACGCCACCGAAGCGGCGACGCCCGTGCCCCACTGCATGAGCGCCACGCCAAGGAACATCGCCATCGTGAACACGGCCATCGCGCGGCCGGTGAGCGTGGCCGGATAGGCGCCGCGCACGTCGGCGTATTGCCAGACGATGAAGCCCGAGAGCACGCCGATCAGCACCATGCCGGCGATGTCGAGCCAGGCCGAGTGCAACACCGCGATGAGCGCGAAGAGCCCCGCATAGCCGAGCGCGCAGATCACGATCCAGCGGCGGCGCCCGGCGCCGTCGCGGTCGAGCCGGCCGAAGAGCGGCGCGCCGAACAGCGAGATCACCGACACCGCCAGCGCGACGTTGCCGCTCTGCACCAGCGAATAGCCGTGGCGCTCCATCATCAGCGGGCCGAGCCACAGGCCGCGCAGCGAGATGAAGGCGGCGTAGGTGACCGCCCCCAGCACCATGATGCCCAGCGTGTGCGGCATGGCGAACAGCGCGCCGAACTGGCGGATCGCCTCGGGGATCGACTCCTTGACCTGCGGCACGGCCGAGGCCGGCTCGTGCACCCAGTACCAGATTGCGAGCCATGCCAGCGCGGCCGCCACGGCCAGCACCAGGAAGCCCGCGCGCCATGAATAGGCCTGCACCAGCCACGCCAGCGGTGTGCCGGTGGCCAGCATGCCGAGGCCGCCGACGGCCAGCACCATGCCCGACACGGTGGCGAAGCGCGCCGCCGGAAAGTGCCGCGCGATGAACACCGTGCACACCAGGAAGGCTGGCGCGCAACCCACGCCGATCAGCGCCTGGCCCGCCACCAGCACGAGGTAGCTGGACGACACCGCCGACAGCAGCGCACCCGCGATGGCGACAGGAAAGGCCACCAGCACCGTGCGACGCACGCCGTGCAGGTCGATGCCGATGCCCATGAACAGCTGCATGGCGCCGAACGCAAAGTGAAAAGCCCCCGAGAAGATCCCGAGGGCCTGGGCGGAAAGATGAAAGTCGGCCTGCAGCGGGCTCGCCATGATGGCGCCGACCGTGCGGAAAGCCTGGCTCAGCGCGACCCCGGCGCACAGCGCCAGGACCATCACCCAGGCCGCGCGCGGCGTCAGGGGTGCGCTGCCAGTGCCACTGCCGGCGCTAGGTGGCACCGTGGCACTTCTTGTATTTTTTTCCGCTGCCGCAGGGGCACGGGTCGTTGCGGCCGGGAGCAGCTTCCTTGCGGATGGTCTCGGCCTTCGGGCCCAGGCTCTTCCAGAGCTGGCGCAGGTCGTACACGGCCCAGATGGCGGCACCGAAATCGTCCAGCCGCTGCTGGCTCACGCTGGGCGGGGCATCGTCGCTGTACATCGACAGCGTGGGCTTGGCGTTGTCGTCCTCGGTGAGGGCAACGATGTTGTCGAGTGCGTCGTCGAGCATGCGCGCAGCATCTTTGTCGCGCGGCGTGGCCCAGTCTTCGGGCCAGTTCTCGACCGCGTACATGAAGCCCAGCGCCCAGACCTGCGCGAATGAGGGAATCGCTTCGCCGGCCACTTCGGCACGTTCTTCCTCGGGCAGCGAGGCGATGGCGCCGCGGGTGTCGAGCACCTCGGGTTGCCAGCTGCGTTCGTCGTCGAGGGTTTCGACGGGGGCATCGAGGCCCTCTTCGATCTCGACCCAGCGGCGCTTCCAGTTCCAGACGAACTCCATGTGCTGCGCGGACGAGAAGCTGTCGCCCAGCAGCACGGGCCAGTATTCGGACGGCATGATGGGCCGGCGGGTGCAGATCAGCGCGGCCATGAAGCCCTCGCAGAACTCCCATTGGGGGATTTCCTCGTCGTGCTCGCGCATGGCGTCGAGCGCCTGGTCGAGTGCGTCGAAATCGTCGGGGCCGAGGGGGGACTGGGCTGCGGAGGTGGCCTCTGGGGGCGAAATGGGGTCGGGAATGGTCGTCATGGCAAGTTCGGGGCAGCCCTCTATGATGCAGCAGGCTCCGGTCGAGACTATTTCTATGCCCACGATTATTCCGTTTCCGACGCGCTACAGCGCCTTCGCCCTGTGCGTGGTCGGTCTGGTGGCCTGCCTCGCGTTCGTGCTGGTGTCGCCGCACCTGTGGCTGTCCTGGATCGGCGTGGCAGTCTTTGCGGTACTTACAGGTACCGGCGTGCACGACCTGCGGCAGGCCCGCCACGCCATCCTGCGCAACTACCCGGTCATCGGCCATTTGCGCTTTCTGCTGGAGTTCATCCGGCCAGAAATGCGGCAGTACTTCATCGAGAGCGACTCGGAAGCCGCACCCTTCTCGCGCGCCCAGCGCTCGCTGGTGTACCAGCGCGCCAAGGGCGACCCCGACAACCGGCCCTTCGGCACGCAGCTGAACGTGACCATCGCGGGCTACGAGTGGATCAACCACTCGATGCAGCCGACGAAGCTCGAGAACCACGATTTCCGCATCGTGATCGGCGGCACGCCGCAGCCGGTGGGCGCCAACCCGGCGCAGGTCTGCACGCAGCCCTACAGCGCGAGCGTATTCAACATCTCGGCCATGAGCTTCGGCGCGCTGTCGGCCAACGCCATCCTCGCGCTCAACAAGGGCGCGAAGATGGGCGGCTTTGCGCACGACACCGGCGAGGGCTCGATCTCGCAGCATCACCGGGTGCACGGCGGCGACCTGATCTGGGAAATCGGCTCGGGCTACTTCGGCTGCCGCAACGACGACGGCACCTTCAACGAAGAACGCTTCACCGCCAACGCACGCGACCCGCAGGTGAAGATGATCGAGATCAAGCTGAGCCAGGGCGCCAAGCCCGGGCACGGCGGCGTGCTGCCAGCCCCCAAGGTCACGCCCGAGATCGCGGCGGCGCGCGGCGTGCCGGTGGGTGTGGACTGCATCTCGCCCTCGTCGCACAGCGCGTTTTCCACGCCGACCGAGATGATGCATTTCGTCGCGAAGCTGCGCGAACTGTCGGGCGGCAAGCCGACCGGCTTCAAGTTCTGCCTGGGCCATCCGTGGGAATGGTTCGGCATCGTCAAGGCGATGCAGGCCACCGGCATCACGCCCGACTTCATCGTGGTCGACGGTGCCGAGGGCGGCACCGGCGCGGCGCCTGTCGAGTTCAGCGACCACGTGGGCGCGCCGCTGCAGGAAGGCCTGCTGCTGGTGCACAACACGCTGATCGGCGTGAACCTGCGCCACCGCATCAAGATCGGCTGCGCCGCCAAGGTGATCACCGCCTTCGACGTGGCCCGCATGATGGCGCTGGGCGCCGACTGGTGCAACGCCGCGCGCGGCTTCATGATGGCGCTGGGCTGCATCCAGGCGCAGAGCTGCCACACCGGCCATTGCCCCACGGGCGTGACCACGCAGGACCCGCTGCGCCAGCAGGCGCTGGTGGTGCCCACCAAGGCCGACCGCGTGCGCAACTTCCACCGCAGCACGCTGCATGCGCTGCAGGAGCTGGTGCAGGCCGCGGGCCTCGACCATCCGCAGCAGATCACCGCGCACCACATCGTGCGCCGCATTTCCGACACCGAAGTGCGCCTGTTGAGCAACCTGGTGATGCAGGTGCAGCCGGGCGCCCTGCTCGGCCCGCTCGACGAGCAGCACAATGTTTTCCGTACCTACTGGCCGCTGGCCAGTGCTGAGAGTTTCCAGCCCGTCACACAGGGCCCGCAAGGGCTTGTGACGGGCTTTGCAATGGCCGCATGAGTGCAGCGCCGGGCCGCCCCAAGCAAGCTCGTACCGCAGCACGGAGTGCGGAGGTATCGACCTGATGAATCCTTTGAGACGAGGCGCCAACGCGCGCCTGCAAACGCGCAAGGGCGCAGCTTCGGCGCCCGCGCCCCTCGACGCGCTTTCCCCGAACCCGCCAGCGCCCAGCGACTACGCGGAGTTCCTGCGCACCACCCTGCCCCAGCAGAAGAAGAACGTGGCCAGCCACCGCTTCGGCAGCGAACGCGTGTGGCTCAAGAAGGCCGGCCCCCGGCATGGCAAGTGGGGCTACCGCGTGATGGCGGCGGTCGCCCGCATGGCGCGGCTGGACATCATCAAGCCGGTGCCCAACCCGGGCGGCGAAGCGGCCATCGCCACCGAGGCGCGTCGGCTGAAACAGCTCGCGGCCGCCGGCCTGCGCGTGCCGGTGGTGCTGGCACAACAGGCCGATGGCCTGCTGATCTCCGACCTGGGTGAAAGCGGCCGCGCGACGGTCGTGCTGCAGGAGCGGCTCGACCAGGCCGCCGCAGCGGGCCCCGCGGCGCTGCTGGCTGTTTGGCGCGAGGGCCTGACAGCAATCGCCGCCGTGCACGTGCGCGGCCAGCACCTGAGCCAGGCCTTCGACCGCAACCTCGTGCAGTGCCCCGACGGCGTGATCGGCTACATCGATTTCGAGGATGACCCGGCCGAGGTCATGACACTGGCCGAATGCCAGGCGCGCGACTGGCTGAGCTACCTGCACTCGACGGCCATGATGCTGGAAGCCGCCGCGCCGCAGGCTGCCGGGCAGCACTGGCATGCGGCGCTGTCCGGTGTGAACGAAGAGGTGCGCGAGCGCATCGCGAACGCAGCGCGGCGCATGAAGTGGGCGCAGAAGCTGCCGGCGAGCCGGCGGTGGGGGCGCGATACGCAGCGGGTGCGGGCGGTGGCGCGGCTGCTGGGGCGGTGGTATCTGGCGCCTCTCCCGAATTAGCGACAGTCGTTGCGCGAGTTATTGGCGATCGAGTCGCTTCTGCCGCCATTTGCGGAATGCCCAGTCGCCTAACCAACCACCCACGATGGCGCAAATTGCCTGCACCGCAAGGGCGATTACAAAGGCTTGAGTTAGATCGCTCTCGCTTTGCGCTTTGTTCATTTCGTACCACTGGCCAATGGGCACGAGCACGCACTTTGCCACAACAAAACTGAGCGCCAGCCCCCCCAGCACAATGCAGATGAGGCGAAGTAGGATTTTCATGAAACCTGCCAAAACCAAATAGCTTGCGCCAGACGCATGTCAGTGATGATCCCCTCCCAAGAGAGATGCCACTGCACACGGAAATATGACATGAGTTCTGTCATCCGCGACCCATTCCAGAGGTCGATGTGGTCACCTTGTCTCCCCTCGCCCCAGTAGTTCTGGATGAACACGATTCCAGTGCGCTTGGCGATTTTGTCGAATCCTTCTTTGCCGGTGTACTTTTCGGTGCGCGACATAAGACCCGAGGTTCCCGAATCCAGCCAGTTCGCCAACTCCTGCGCACGAATCGGGTACTTCGGCCTGTCTTTCTGCCAGGAATAGACACCTCGGAAGTTGTCGAGGCTCATGCTCGAACGAATAAAGGCAGCGCCTACGTTGATCGCGCATTGGTCCTTGTAGGTATCTTTGTCCAGCAGGTCATCGTCGCCCTTGATATTGGGGTGATTCGACCAAAGAGTCGCAAAAGATGGTTGCATGGTTTCCAGTCATAGCAAAGGCTGAAGGGGTGGCGTCGGTGCCGCAAAAAAAGCAAGGGACTGCAATGCCTATTCGCCGCAACCATCCTCGCCTTGCTGAAAAATCTAACAGCGTCCTGACAAGGATCGATGACTAAAAGGTTGTCAATTGATACCCGACACCCGAACCATTGAGGCAGCTAGGCCGCGAACGTCGCCTGCACCGCCACCCCACGCAGCGCCAGCCTCTTCTTCATCGACAGCACCGCCCGATCCTTGCTCAGCAGCAGCGCCCGATGCGCCACAGCCAGGTCGATGAACACCTGGTCATCAGGATCGCTGCACACGCAAGGTGCGCGCGGCGGAATGCCCTCGACCATCTGCACCCGCGCGTCGAAATCTGCCAGCACCGCCGGCACCTGCAGTTCGCGCTGCGCCATGCGCCTTGCAATCAGCGGATAGCCCAGCACGCGTTCGAGCTCCATGCGCATGGCGGCCGTAACCAGCCAGCGCAGTTCTCCCGCGGCCAGCCGCGCAGTCAGCGGCTCCCAGGCCGGATCTTCGAAGACCAGCAGGTCGAGCGCGATGTTGGTGTCGATGACGACGGGGGCGGAGGATTCTGTCAACGTCATGGAATGTGCGGGGGATATCGCCGATGTTGCACCATGCGAGTGCCGGCGTCAGGCCCGAGTCGGTTCGGCCGACGACAATGCTCCCGGGCGCTTGCGCGCCCTGCCTCATCACAGCATCCGCCCTCTTTCATGAAACGTTTCCCGCTGCTCTGCCTCGTCCTGCTCGCCTCCGTGGGTGTCCGGGCCGAGTGGTTCACGCTGTCGGGCACGCCCGGCGACGCCACCAGCGGCTATGTGCAGGTCGAGCCGACCAGCGTCGAGGTGGACGGCTCGAACCGCCTCGTGAGCCTGCGCATGAGCCTGCCGGAAGACCGCACGGGCCGCGACGGCATCAGGTTCCGCTCCTTCCAGGCCCGGGCCAAGGTCGATTGCGAGGCCCGCAGCGCGCGCTACGTGAGCGCTACCTACTTCGGCCATCCGGATTTCGTCGGCGAGCCGGTCGCGGTAAGGCATTTCGAGGAGAGCGACGTGCGCACCGTGACCCTGGCCGGCGCGCGCGACCTCGTCACGCGAACGATCAACGCGGCCTGTGCCGTTCGCCCCAAGGAAGCCAAAGAACAGCAGCCGAAGCCCGAAGGCGAGCTACTTCCGCGCTGAGCCCGCGACCATGTCGAAGCGGAACAGGCGGCATTCGATAGGGCCGTTCCACATCGGCACGCGGCGCGATTCCTTCAGGCGCATCTGCTTGGGCAACTTGAGGTCGGGCGTGAGCACCCAGGCGGTCCAGCCGGCGTAATTCTTCTTCCAGTGGGTGGCGAGCTGCGGGAAGAATTCGCCGCCATCACCCCCTTCGCCTGCTTCGGTCTGCGCCGATTCGCGCGCACCCGAGCGCCCCGTGCCGGCCACGCCGCCCACCTCGATGCGCTCGCCGTACGGCGGGTTGAGCATGATCACGCCGCCCTCGGCCGGCGGCATGCGCTGCAGCGCGTCGCCGCCGCGGAACTCGATGGCCTGCGCCACACCGGCGCGCTCGGCGTTGCGTTCGGCAAAGTCGACCATGCGGTGCGACACGTCAGAGCCGAAGATCGCCACGCCGCCCTCGCGCACGGTCGTCTCGGCCTCCTGCCTGATGGCGGTCCACACGTGCGCCTGGAACGGCAGCAGCTTCTCGAAGCCGAAGCGCCGCAGCGACCCGGCCGCGATGCCGCGCGCGATCTGCGCCGCCTCGATGGCAATGGTGCCGCTGCCGCAGCAGGGGTCGTACAGCGGCTGGGCCGACACTTCGCCCGTTTCGGGATTCCACCAGCCGCTGGCGGCCAGCATGGCGGCGGCCAGGGTTTCCTTCAGCGGGGCGTCGCCCTTGTCCTGGCGCCAGCCGCGCTTGAACAGCGGCTCGCCCGAGGTGTCGATGTAAAGCGTGCAGGTGTCGGTGGTCAGGTGGGCGAACACGCGGCAGTCGGGCCACTGGGTCTCGATGCTCGGGCGCACGCCGTTGGCCTTGGCGCGGAAGCGGTCGGCAATGGCGTCCTTGATGCGCAGGGTGGCGAAATTCAGGCTCTGCAGCGGGCTGTGCTGGGCGGTGGTCTCGATCTTGAAGGTCTGCTTCGGGGTGAACCAGATCTCCCAGGCCACGCCGTTGGCGATGGCGTACAGGTCGTTCTCGCTGCGGTAGGGCGCGTGGGCCAGTTCGACCAGCACGCGCTGCGCGAGCCGGCAGTGCAGGTTGAGCTTCAAGGCGTCGCGCCAGTCGGCGCGCACGCGCACGCCGCCGCGCAGCGTGAGCAGGTCCTGGCCGACGCGGCCGGTCAGGGCGTGCACCTCCTGGGCGAGGAATTCCTCGACGCCGGCGGCGCAAGGCAGGAAAAAGGAGAGATCGTTCACGGAAATTAGGCCATCGGGGAACCCGACTAGGGGACTCCATTGTCGCCGCGTCACGCACCTTCTCTATATAGTCGATTCGCCGATGACCCCCACCCCCGCATCACCGACCGCGCCGGCCGCCGCCAGCGACAGCAGCGACGACCGCTTCGCGATCCAGTGCGAGGTGCTGCGGCTGTCGGTCCGGCCCATCGGTCCGGTGCTGCTGGTGCAGTACCTGCTGAACTGCGGCGTGGCGGCGCTCTTCGCCTGGCAGTACTCGCTGACGCGCGCGCTGGTCTGGATCGCACTGGTCACGGGGGTGACGGTAATGCGCGGCTTCTTCCCGCAGCGCCTGCCAGAGCCCTTCACGCCCGAAACGCTGCGCGAGGCGCAGCGCACGCACACGCTGCGCACGGCCATCTGGGAGCTGGCGCACGGGCTGGCCGGGGTGCTGCTGTTCAACCCCGCGAGCGCCGACCTGCAACTGCTGCTGGGCCTGATCCTGATGGGCATGACGCTGTCGTCGGCCTTCTCGGTGTCGTTCTACACGCCGGCCACGCAGCTCGCCATCACGCTGCTGCTGGCGCCGATCATCGTTACCGGCCTATGGATGGGCGCGCCGGTGATGATGGCCGTGGCGGTCATCGGCATCGGCCTGATCGCGATGATGTGGAAGCTGGTGGCCGAGCGCTCGCGCCAGCTCGAAGAGAACATCGGCCTGCGGCTCAACGAACGCACCCTGCGCGAACAGGCACTGGCCGGCCTGCGCGCCTCCGAGCATGCGCAGGCCGAGCGTCTGCGCTTCTTCTCGGCCGCCAACCACGACCTGCGCCAGCCGGTGATGGCCATCGGCCTGCAGGCCGAGGTGCTGCGCCAGCAGCTGAACAACGGCGCGGACATGGAGGCGGTGCAGCACACGGTGGGCTCGCTGGCGCGGGCGCAGCAGGCGCTGGAGGGGCTGACCAACCAGCTGCTGGAAATCGGCCGCATCGAGGCCGCGGTCGATCCGCTGCGCCCGGCGGCAGTGGCGCTGGCACCGCTGCTGCAGGAACTGGCCCGGCAGGCGGGCGACGGCCGGGTGCTGGTGCGCTGCCCGCGCGACGCAATCGCCTGGAGCGACACGGTGTCGCTGCGCCGCGTGCTCGCCAACCTGGTCGACAACGCCGTCAAGTTCACACCGCGCGGGCGCGTGCTGCTGGCGGTGCGGGCGCGGCGGCGAGGCGCCGGCAGGGCCTGGCGCGTGGAGGTGCGCGACAGCGGCATCGGCATCGCGGCCGACGCGCAGCAGCGCGTGTTCAACGACTTCGAGCAGATCGGCAACGTCGAGCGCAACCTGCAGCGCGGCCATGGGCTGGGCCTGGCGATCGTGCGGCGGCTGGCGGCGCAGCTCGGCATTGCGGTGTCGCTGCGCTCGGCGCCGGGGCGAGGGTCGGTGTTCAGCTTCGAACTGCCTGCCGCACCGGAAGGCGCGGTGGTGGCGACGCGCCCTGCTGCGGTGGCGCAGGACGACGGGGCCACGCTGCGCCCCGGGCTCGCCGTGCTGGTGGTGGAAGACAACACGGTGGTGGCCGACAGCCTCTCGGCCCTGCTGCTGCAATGGGAAGTGGAGCCGCGCGTCTATGCCAGCGCCGCCGAGGCGCTGGCGCTGGCCGACCTGCGCGCGCTCGACGCGGCGCTGTGCGACATCCGCTTGCCGGGCGCGCTTGACGGCATCGCACTGGCCGAAAAGCTGCAGCGGCAGAAGCCCTCGCTGGCGATCGCGCTGATTTCGGCCGACATCAACGAAGCCACCCAGCGGCTCGCCGCCGAGCGCGGCTGGCATGCGCTGCGCAAGCCGGTGCAGCCGGACGAACTGCGCGGCGTGCTGCTGAAGGCGCAGCAGCTGCGGGGCTGACCGAGGCCACCGGGCTGGCACGGCCCCTGCTGTGCTGTCATGGCTTCCGATATATGCTCCGCGCACAGGCCGCCAGCCCTGCCTTCGATGTCCACCGACACATCCCCCCCTCCCCTCGCCGCCGACCCGCGCTACGACCCGCTCGCGATCGCGCTGCACTGGCTGCTCGCGGCCCTGATCGTCGGCTCGTTCGGCGTCGGGCTCTACATGACAGGCCTGCCGTTCTCGCCGCTGCGGCTGAAGGTGTACAGCTGGCACAAATGGGCGGGCATCACGATCCTCGCGCTGTCGGCGCTGCGGCTGCTGTGGCGGCTGGGGCACCGTCCGCCGGCACTCCCGCCGGGCATGACGCGGCTGCAGCTGGCCAGCTACCGCATCAGCCACACGCTGATGTACCTGCTGTTCTTCGCGGTGCCGCTGTCCGGCTGGGCCTACAGCTCGGCCATGGGCATGCCGGTCGCGTGGTTCGGCGTGCTGCCGCTGCCCGACTTCGTGCCTGTCGACCACGACTTCGCCGAGGCGGTGCTGCAGCCGCTGCACCGCAACTGCGCCTTCGTGCTGGCGGGCGTCACGCTGCTGCACGTGGCTGCCGTGCTCAAGCACCACTGGATCGACCGCGACGGTCTTCTGAAACGCATGTGGCCCGGGCCACGCAAGGAATCTGCTCGATGATGAAGCGACTGTTTTTCCGCCTCTTGCCGCCGCTCGCGGCGCTGGCCTTCGCGACGGCGCTGCCGGCCGGCGCCGAGCCCGCGGCCGCGAAGCTCGTTGCCGACAAGAGCCAGATCGTGTTTGTCACCAAGCAGATGGGCGTGCCGGTGGAAGGCACGTTCAAGAAGTTCGACGCACACGTCGCCTTCGATCCGAAGAAGCCCGAGGGCGGCAGCGTCGCGCTGCAGATCGACACGGCCAGCGCAGGCTTCGGCGTTCCGATGAGCGATGCCGAGTTGCCCAAGCAGCCATGGTTCGACGCCGCGCATTTCCCGCAGGCAAGCTTCCAGTCGAGCGCCATCAAGGCGCTGGGCGACGGCAAGTTCGAGATGGCGGGCAAGCTCACCATCAAGGGCACGGCCAAGTACGTGACGGTGCCCGTCAGCATCGCGGCGGCCGGCGGCAACTACGCGGTGGCCACCGGAAGCTTTACGATCCAGCGGCTCGACTACAAGGTGGGCGACGGCGAATGGACCGACACCTCGATGGTCGGCAACGAGGTGCAGGTGCGCTTCAAGTTCACGCTTACAGGCCTCGGGCCGCTGTGAACGGCCGAATGGGCCTGCCCTCCCCTCACTCACTTTTCTCTTTCATGACCCACACAACCAACGCCATGAAAAAGCTCCTTCTCGCCGCGGCCCTGTCGGCCGCCGCGTTCACCGGCGCCACGGCACAGCAGCAACCACAAGGGCCCGAATACACCGCGCCGGCCGTGGCCGCCAAGCCCGCGGGCGGGCCGGTGAAAAACGCCAACTACGTGGTCGACCCGACGCACACCTTCGTGATGTACGAAATGGGCCACTACGGCACCACCACCAACCGGGGCCGCTTCAGCACCAAGGACGGCTCCGTGCAAATCGACGGTACCGGCGCTAGCGGCAAGGTCGACATCACGATGGACATCAGCTCCATCAACACCGGCGTCGACCTACTCAACCGCCATGTGCAGAGCAAGGACTTCTTCAACGTGGCCGAGTTTCCGACCGGCCGCTTCGTGGCCGACCGCATCGACTTCAGCGGCGGCAAGGTGGTCGACGTGCCCGGCACGCTCACGCTGATGGGCCAGACCAAGCCGGTGACGCTGAAGGCCGTGCGCTTCAACTGCTACCTGAGCCCGCTGATCAACCGCCAGGTGTGCGGCGGCGACTTCGAGACGACCGTGGAGCGCAGCGACTGGGGCATCACCTGGGGGCTGAACTTCGGCTTCGAGAACAAGGTGAAGCTGCTGGTGCAGGTCGAAGCGGTCAACGTGCAGTGACACCGGAGAAGGCAAGGCCATGATGGACACCACCCTTTCGCTGCTCGGCATCGCCGGCGCCATGACTGTGGGCGCGATGAGTCCCGGCCCCAGCTTCGTGATGGTGGCCCGCACCGCCGTGACCTCGCGCACCGACGGACTGGCCGCAGCGCTGGGCATGGGTGCCGGCGGGCTGATCTTCGCGATTGCCGCGCTGGCCGGGCTGCAGGCGGCGTTCCTGGCCGTGCCGGCGCTGTACGTGGCCATCAAGGGCCTGGGGGGCGCCTACCTCGTCTACCTGGGCTTTCGCATCTGGAGCGGCGCGCGGCAGCCGCTGGCCGTGGCGGCGCAGGAGACGGACGGGTCGCCGCGCCAGCAGGGCCGCAGCGGCCGCACCTTCCTGCTGGGCCTGGCCACGCAGGTCAGCAACCCGAAGACTGCCGTGGTCTACGCCAGCATCTTCGCGGCCTTCCTGCCGCGCGAGGTGCCGCTGGTGCTCGCACTGGCGGTGCCGGCGGTCATCTTCTGCATCGAGACGGGGTGGTACGCCATCGTGGCGCTGGCGCTTTCCTCGGCAGCGCCGCGCTCGGCCTACCTGCGCTACAAGGTCTGGATCGACCGGGCCGCCGGCGGCGTGATGGGGCTGCTGGGCCTGCGGCTGATCTGGTCGGCCGTGCGCGGCAACTGAGCCGACGCTACAACAGGCTCTCCGGCGTCAGCGGCGCCAGCAACTCGAGCATGGTCCGGTCCCAGAAGCCGGAGTCGGGCTCCTCGCTCAGCACGGTGAGCTTGCCGGCGTCGTCGCTGACCCATTCGATGCGCGACTCGTTGCTGCCCTCGGCAAAGCGCAGCCGGTAGGCGCCCTGCTGCTTGAGCACGTCGATGAGCTTCAGTGCCTGCTGCGCCATCTCGGGGCTGCGGATGAAGAGGCCGATCTCGGTGTTGTGCGTCTCCGAGCGCGGATCGAAATTCATCGAGCCGACGAAAAGAATGCGCCGGTCGATCACCGCCGACTTGGCGTGCAGCCTGCCCACCGAGGTGCCGAACAGGCCGAGCCGCACGCTGCGCCGGGTGCGCGTGGAGCTCAGTTCGTAGAGGTCGGCGCCGAGCTTGAGCATGTCGGGCCGGTAGCGGCGGTAGGCGGTGTGCACCAACGGCTCGTCGGTGGCGGCCAGCGAATTGGTGACGACGCTGATCTTCACGTTGCGGCCGCGGATCTCGCGCATCACCTCCAGCCCCGAGGCGCCCGGAATGAGGTAGGGCGAGACGATGGTCACCTCGGAGCGCGCACGGCGCATCTGCTCGACCACGTTGTAGCGCACGCTGTCGACGTCCAGCAGCGGCACGCCGCCGTATGAGGCGGTCTTGCCGATCACGCGCTCGGGCGAATCGGCGTAGGCCTCTGCGGTGGCCCAGATCAGTCCGAGCTTGCCGGTGTTCAGGTCTTCCGCCATCGGGCTGTAGCCAAGCAGGTCGTTGGGCGCGGGCGGCGGCGGTGGTGGCGTGGTGTCGGGGCCGGTGGCGACATCGAAGCGCTTCTGCAGCTCCTCGCGCGACAGGTCGCTGGCCACCACCGACTGGATCGGCCGCACGTAGATGCTGTTCCAGTACTGGTCGAACAGGCTGCCCAGCCGCGGGATCAGCGCGCCGGTGACGAAGGTGTCGAGGTCTAGAAAGTTCTCGCCCGCCGTGCGCCTGAAATACTGGTTGCCGATGTTGCGCCCGCCCGCCACCGCCATCGCGCCATCGGCGATGAACAGCTTGTTGTGCATGCGGCGGTTCACGCGGCTGAAGTCGAAGAGCGAGGCGCTGAAGCGCTTCAGCAGGCTGCCGCGCCCGGCCGGGAACGGGTTGAACAGGCGCAGCTCCACGTTGGGCGTGGCGGCCAGGCCGAGCAGCAGCTCGTCTTCGCCGGAGGTGTAGAGGTCGTCCATCAGGAGCCGCACGCGCACGCCGCGCTGAGCGGCGTCGCGCAGGGTGCGCATCAGGTAGCGGCCGGTTTCGTCGTTCTCGATCTGGTAGTACTGCACGTCGAGCGTGCGCTGCGCGCGACGGGCCAGCTGGATACGGGTGTCGAAGGCGAAGTCGCCGCCGGGCATGAGGCGAAAGCCGCTCAGGTCGGGGTCGGGCTGCGAGGCCAGCGCGATCTTGCCGAGCGCGGTGTCGGCTGACACGGCCATGGCCTTGGTGGGCGGGCGCGGCGCCTCGTCGGGCAATGTGGCGCAGCCTGCGAACAGCAAGACCGCCGCCATGACGAAAACCCAATGCCCACAACGCGAAAGCGACAGCAGGCGACGAGTCATCGGTGGCTTTCTACAGGGCCTTGCGAAGGTTGGCGGGCGCGATGCGCAGCGCCTCGCGGTACTTGGCCACGGTGCGGCGCGCGCACTCGATGCCCTGCTCTTTCAGCATCTCGGAGATCTGGCTGTCCGACAGCGGCTTCTTGATGCTCTCGGAGCTGACGAACTGCTTGATCAGCGCGCGCACCGCGGTGCTCGACGCATTGCCGCCGGTTTCGGTGCCCAGCGCCGAGCCGAAGAAGTACTTGAGCTCGACCGTGCCGAAGGGCGTGGCCATGTACTTGGCGGTGGTCACGCGCGAGATGGTCGATTCGTGCAGGCCCAGCTCGTCGGCGATCTCGCGCAGCACCAGCGGACGCATCGCGAGTTCGCCGTGCACGAAGTAGCTCTTCTGCCGCTCGACGATGGCGTTGCTCACGCGCAGGATGGTGTCGAAGCGCTGCTGGATGTTCTTGATGAACCAGCGCGCCTCCTGCAGCCGCTGCGACAGCGCCTGGCTGCCTTCGCCCTTGTGCGACTTGAGCGCGCCGGCATAGATGTCGTGCACGCGCAGGCGCGGCATCACCTCGGGGTTCAGCATGACGCGGAACTTCACGTTGGTGCCGCGGCCCGTCTTGGTGACGATCACGTCGGGAATGACGATGTTGCGCTCGACGTCTACAAAGCGCCGGCCCGGCTTGGGCTCGAGCCGCGCGATGATCTGCAGCGCCGAGCGCACCAGCTCCTCGTTGCTGCGGGTGAGCGTGGCCAGGCGCTTGAAGTCGCGGCGCGCGAGCAGCTCCATCGGCTGCTTGCAGATGGCGATGGCGATCTTGCGAACCAGCTCTTCCTCGTCGGTCTCGTCCTCGCGGGCCAGGGCGCGCAGCTGGATGCCCAGGCATTCGCCGAGGTCGCGCGCGCCGACGCCGGCCGGCTCCAGGCTCTGCAGCAGGCCGAGCGCCACCTGAAAGTGATGCACGAGGTCGTCGAACTGGTCGTTGTCGTCGCCGGCCAGGCCCGAGGCCAGTGCGGGCAGCGAGTCTTCCAGGTAGCCGTCGTCGTTGAGCGATTCGATGAGAAAGCGCAGCGCGGCGCTGTCGTTCTCGTTCAGGCGCAGGCTCAGGGCCTGGCGGTGCAGGAAGGACTGCAGCGACTCCTGGCTGCGCGCGAGTTCGGTGGCGTCGGCACGTTCGTCGTCGCCCAGGTTGTTCTGGCGCGCGGGCGCATCGCTGCCCCATTCGCTGTCGTCGGGCGCCATGTCGACGGTGCCGTCGCCTTCCCAGTCGGGCTCGCGCTCGGTGATTTCGGCAGCGGGGCCGTCGGTGTCGGCCGTGGTGGTTGTGCTGGTTTCGGTGGAAGCAGTGGACGCGCTGGCGGCGGGCGAAGCGAAGTCGCTTTCGCCGTCGCCGCTATCGCCGCCGTCGTCGCGCGGCACCGGCGCATCGGCCGTGTCGAGCCCGAATTCCTCACGCGCCGCTTCTTCCGCGGTGCGCTCGAGGAACGGGTTCTCGTCGAGCATCTGCTCCACCTCCTGGCTCAGTTCGAGCGTGGAGAGTTGAAGCAGCCTGATCGACTGCTGCAGCTGTGGCGTCAACGCCAGATGCTGCGAGACGCGAAGGGATAGCCCTTGCTTCATGGGAACCGCTCCCGCCCTTACATGCGGAAGTGTTCGCCCAAGTACACCCTGCGTACTTCGGCGTTGTCGACGATCTCCGAGGGTGTGCCTTGTGCCAGCACATGCCCGTCGCTGATGATGAAAGCGTGATCGCAGATGCCCAGCGTTTCACGCACGTTGTGGTCGGTGATGAGCACGCCGATGCCGCGCTCCTTCAGGAAACTGATGATCCGCTGGATCTCGATCACCGCGATCGGGTCGATGCCGGCGAAGGGCTCGTCCAGCAGGATGAAGCGCGGCTGCGTAGCCAGCGCACGCGCAATTTCGACGCGGCGGCGCTCGCCGCCCGACAGCGCGAGCGCGGGCGAATCGCGCAGGTGGTCGACGCGCAGGTCGGCCAGCAGCTCGGCCAGGCGCTCGTCCATGTGCTGCTTCGACAGCGGCGCCATCTTGCCGTTCTCGTCGGGCTCGCTCTGGAGCTCGAGCACGGCGCGCACGTTTTCCTCGACCGTGAGCTTGCGGAAGATCGAGGCTTCCTGCGGCAGGTAGCTCAGGCCCATGCGGGCGCGGCGATGGATCGGCATGTGGGCGATGGGCTCGCCGTCGATGCTGATGTCGCCCGCGTCGGCACGCACCAGCCCCACGATCATGTAGAACGAGGTGGTCTTGCCCGCGCCGTTCGGCCCGAGCAACCCGACGACTTCGCCCTTCTGCACGTCGAGCGAGACGTCTTTCACGACCGTGCGGCTGCCGTAGCTCTTCTTCAGGCCGCGCGCGATCAGGCGGCTGCCCGGTGCGCCGTTGGCGTCCTGCGTTCCTGCGGTTTCGATCACTTGCGGGTTTCTCCCTGGTCACTGAGCGTGGTGCTCTGGCGCAGGCCCTTGCCGGGTGCGGGCGTGGGCGCCGGCGGCGGCGCCTTCGCGCCGGCCGGGGCCGAGGCACCGGCTGCCGGTGCGGTGGCGGCCTTGGGGGTCAGGATGGTCTTGACGCGCCCGCCCGGGGTGGACGCGTTGACGGCGGTGTTCGGCGGCACGGTGGAACCGTTGACCGTGTAGGTGTCGTTGCTCTGGTCGTAGACGATCAGCGCGCCCTGGCTCTCGTCGTTCGGCGTGGCGCCGAGCAGGCGGCGCATGGTGGCGTTGCGGATGAACTTGACGTTGTCGGCGCGGCTGTCGTACTCGATGACTTCCGACTCGCCCTCGATCCACTCGTCGGGCGCATTGCGTTTCTGCTTGTAGTAGGCCCGCTTGCCCGGTGCCGCCGTGACCACGCCGTACTGGTAGCCCTCGGGGTCCTGGCGTACATCCATGCGTGCGCCGCGGATGATGATCGTGCCCTTCGTAACGAGCACGTTACCGGTGAACACGCTGGTCTGCTTCAGGTCGTCGTAGCGCATCGAGTCCGACTCGATGTTCATCGGCTTGGTGCGGTCGGCGGTTTCGGCCAGTGCGCCCGAGGCAAGGCCGGCCAGCAACAGCGCGCCGGCGGCCAGGCGGCCGATGCGACGGAGGAAGGGAGTGGTGGGGTGAGGGTGCAATGTCATAGAGGCACGAAACTTGCTCGGCATTGTATGCGGCTGATTGCGTCAGCCCCGCACGCACAGATGAAAAAGCCCGCCGATGCGGGCTTGACTTTCTTCCTGGATTTCTCTCGGGAATTCCTCCAGGAACACCGCGGAACCGGCTCCGCCGGACCGCGATCCTGGGGGGTCAGCCCTTCTTCGCTTCGCCGATCAAATAGTTCACGACCTGAAGCACTTTGGTCATGTTGCCGGCGGTTTCGCCGTCCACGTACCAGCGGCCGGCCACGGCCATTGCCGGCACGCCAGCCACCTTGTAGGCGTCGGTCATTTGCGAGGCGCGCTTGGCCTTGCTGGCCACGCCGAAGGAGGTGAAGACTTCCTTGAACTTGGCGCCGTCCAGGCCGTTCGCGGCGGCCCAGGCAATGATGTTGGCGTCGCCGTTCACGTTCTGGCGCTGCGCGTGGATCGCGTTGAACACCTTCGGCTGATATTCGTCGACCTTGCCCATGGCTTCGAGCGCGTAGTACAGGCGCTGCTTGGCTTCGACGTCGTTGCCCACGAAAGGCACCGGGATGCGGCGGAAGGCGACTTCCTTGGGCACCGTCTTGATCCAGGCCTCCAGCGCCGGCTCGAAGTCGTTGCAATGCGGGCAGTTGTACGAGAAGAACTCGACCACCTCGATCTTGCCGGCGGGCGCGTCGACCGGCACGCGCTTGTCGAGCACCAGGTACTCGGTGCCGGCCTTGGGCGCACGCGCCTGGGCGTGGGCCGGGTTGGCAGCCAGGGACAGCAGCCCGAGCGAAGTGGCGGCCAGCGAAAAGTCACGACGTTTCATTGAAAGAGCTCTCCAGTTGTTACGGCAGACTGAGCCGGCGCGCGGCGGGGAGTTCCCCCTCATCCGGCGCGCCCGAGGCAGTGGATGGTGGCGGCAAACGCCGCGCGGCGAAGCTTAGGGGCTATTTGTGTCGGCTGCCGGGTCAGCGCTGCACGCGAACCAGCGCCGAATCCATGCCGCCGCCGTCAAGCCGCTCCTTGAGGCGGTCGGCGTCGTCCTTCTTGTTGAAGGGGCCCGCGCGCACGCGGTAGACGGTGCGGCCCGCCTGCTCGCGCTCGGTGACCTTGGCCTCGACGCCCATCAGCGACAGCTTGGCGCGCTGCGCCTCGGCGTCGTCAGTGGTGCGGAAGGCGCCGGCCTGCACGAAGTACATGAACGGATCGGGGCCCGAACTGCTGCCGGCATTGCTGTTGCTGCTCGGTGCGGCCGACGCGGTGGTCGTGCTGCCGGAGCTGGCGCCGCCGCCCGAGCGCGCCCTGGCCAGGTCGCCCAGCGGATCATTCGACGGCGGCAGGGCATTGGCTTCGGCCGGCACCGGCGCAGGGCGCGGCGGCTTGGGCGCCACCACCACGGGCACCGGCGGTGCGGTCGTGGGCGGGGCGGTGGCAGGGGCCACGGCGGTGGTGGCCGGCTCGCCGGTGACGGGGTTGACCGGGCCGGTGGGTGCGGGCGCCGGCTTGGCGGCGCCTGCCTTGCCGGCCAGCGGCGCGTTCGGGTCCCAGTCGCGGTTCTTGCGGGCTTCGGCCTCGTCCTGCTCGGCGCCGCCGCGCTGCGTCTTGGTCACGAACGGGATCGGCACCTTGGTCACGTAGACCGCGATGCCCAGCGCGACGCCCAGGCCGAGCACCAGCCCGATGATCAGGCCGATGACGATGTTGCCGCGTTGTCTGGTTGTCTTCTTCATGGTGAGGAGGTTCACATCTTGCTCGGCGCACTGACGCCGAGAATCGCGAGGCCATTGTGCAGCACCTGCGCGGTCGCGGCGACCAGCGCCAGGCGGGCCAGCTTGACCTTTTCGTCGTCGACCAGGATGCGCTCGGCGTCGTAGTAGCTGTGGTAGCTGGCGGCCAGCTCGCGCAGGTAGAACGTGACGTCGTGCGGGGCGAAGTCCTTCGACGCGGCCGTCAGCATGGCCGGGTACTTGGCCAGCAGCAGCATCAGCGCCTGGGCGGCCGGGCTTTCGAGCGGCGACAGGTCTACATCCTTCAGCGTGGCCGCGTCGCCGCCCCAGCCGGCCAGCACCGAGCAGATGCGCGCATGCGCGTACTGCACGTAATAAACCGGGTTGTCGTTGTTTTTCGTCACCGCGAGGTCGACATCGAAGGTGTATTCGGTGTCGGGCTTGCGGCTGAGCAGGAAGAAGCGGATGGCGTCGGTGCTGGTCCACTCGATCAGGTCGCGCAGCGTGACGTAGCTGCCGGCGCGCTTGCTGATCTTGACCTCTTCGCCGCCCTTCATGACGCGCACCATGGTGTGCAGCACGTAGTCGGGATAGCCCTCGGGAATGCCTTCGCCCGCCGCCTGCAGGCCGGCGCGCACGCGCGCGATGGTGCCGTGGTGGTCGGTGCCCTGGATGTTGATGACCTTGTGGAAGCCGCGCTCCCACTTGGCGATGTGATACGCGACGTCGGGCACGAAGTACGTGTACGTGCCGTCCTGCTTTTTCATCACGCGGTCTTTGTCGTCGCCGTAGTCGGTCGACTTCAGCCACAGCGCGCCGTCTTGTTCGTAGGTCTTGCCGGCGGCCACGAGCTTCTGCACGGCAGCTTCGACGCGGCCGCTGGTGTAGAGGCTGGACTCCAGGTAGTACTGGTCGAAATGAACGCGGAAGGCCTGCAGGTCGAGGTCTTGCTCGCGGCGCAGATAGGCCACGGCGAACTCGCGGATCGCGTCGATATCGTCGATGTTTCCGCTGGCGGTGACTTCGCGGTCTTCCGACTTGACGGTCTTCTTCGCCTTGAAGTCTTCGGCGATGTCGGCGATGTAGTCGCCGTTATAGGCAGGGGCCTTCTCGCCGCTGGGCCATTCGGCGTCGCCGGGCTTGAAGCCGCGGGCGCGCAGCTGCGTGCTGGTGGCCAGCGTCTGGATCTGCACGCCGGCGTCGTTGTAGTAGTACTCGCGCCAGACGCTTTCGCCCTGCGAGGCGCGCAGGTTGCAGATGGCGTCGCCCAGTGCCGCCTGGCGGCCGTGGCCGACATGCAGCGGGCCGGTCGGGTTGGCCGAGACGAACTCGACCAGCACCTTTTCGCCGGTGGCGGGCTGTTGCCCGAAAGTATTCTCGGCCGACAGCACCTCGCGCACGATCTGCTGCTTGGCCGTCGTCTTCAGGCGGATGTTGAGAAAGCCGGGCCCGGCGATCTCGATGGCCTCGACCCATTGGCCGAAAGCGGAGGTGGCGAGCAGCGCAGCGCTCAGTTGCTCGGCCAGCTCGCGGGGCTTGCGCCCCAGCGGTTTGGCGAGCTGCATGGCGGCCGTGCTGGCGAAATCGCCATGCGCAGCCACCTTGGGCGACTCGAACGCGGCTTTGGAGCCAGCGCCGGGCGAGAAGGATTCGAGCGTGTTCGCGAGCGCCGCGAGCAGCTCCTGTTTGACCAATAGCATCCGGGAATTTTACCGGGGGCAAACCCGGGTGCAGTTGACGATGGTCATCCGATTGTTGGCTTGGCCCGTTAGGATGGTCGGCCCCGAGGCGGGGCTCCTGTCACAACCCAACCTTGCAAGGACACATCACCATGAAGAAGCTCCTTTCCCTGCTCGCACTCGGCGCCTGTCTTTCCTTCGGCGCCGCACAGGCTCAAGACAAGGCCGCCACCCCGGCACCAGCCCCCGCCGCCGCTGCTGCACCCGCTGTCGCCGCCGGTGCAAGCTGCGAATCCAAGGCTGTGGACAAGAATGGCAAGGCCCTCGCTGGCGCGGCCAAGGCCAGCTCCATCAAGAAGTGCGAGAAGGACACCAAGGCTGCAGCTGCTCCCGCCTGCGCCGCCAAGGCCGTCGACAAGAACGGCAAGGCACTGGCCGGCGCCGCCAAGAACAGCTTCATGAAGAAGTGCGAGAAAGACGCCAAGGCCTGAAGCCACGCTGCGCTGACAATTGTGAAAAGAGGCCCGCCACGTGCGGGCCTTTTTCATGGCCGCGCCAACGCACCACGCTACTTCAGCACGCCCAGCAGGTTGTTGAAGTCGTCGGTCCAGGGCCGCTGGCCCGGCTTCGTGGCGATCGGCGTCGCGGCCTCCCGCATCAGCTCGCGCGCCAGCACCTGCGGATCGCGCGCGACCAGCACCCAGTCGGTACGGTGCAGCCAGTCGGACTGCTCAGCCTCGTCGTGCACCAGCACCGCGTGCAGTCCCCGGGCCTCGGCCACTTTGGCGATCACGGGTGCGAGCGCCAGGAACCGGTTGGTCACGTGAAAGGCGATCACGCCGTCGGGCTTCATGTGCCGCAGGTACACGTCCATCGCCTCGGCCGTGAGAAGGTGCACCGGCACCGAATCCCCTGAAAAGGCGTCGACCGCGAGCACGTCGAAACCCTGCGCCGGCTCTCGCTCCAGCGCCAGCCGGGCATCGCCGAGCACGCGCTCGATGCGCGCTTCGCTGTCGCGCAGGAAACTGAACTCCTTGTCCGCCAGCGCGAACACCTGCGGATTGATCTCGTAGAAGCGGTAGACGTCGCCGCTGCGGCCATAGGTCGCGAGCGTGCCCGCACCCAGTCCGATCAGGCCCACGCGGCGCGGCCCGGCCGGCGCAGAGTCGATCGCGCGGCCGATGCCGGAGGTTTCGCCGTAGTAGGTTGTGGGCTCGTGCCGACGCTCCGGGTCCAGGAACTGCGAGCCGTGCTTGATCGACCCATGCGCCAGCTGGCGCACGTTGTCGGACGGAGGATCGCCCGTCGTGTCGTAGACCAGCAGCGCCCCATAGAAATTGCGCTGCAGGCTGCGCGCGCCCGACCGGTCGCTGCCGACCTGCAGCAGCAGGAAGAGCGTGCAGCAGGCGGCCAGCACCACGCAGCAGACCCGCAGCCACACCCGCTGGCGCAGCACGGCCGCCGCCGCCAGCGCGGTCAGCATCAGGCCGAGCCCCAGCTCGTAGTACGCCACCAGCACATGCGGCGCGACCAGTCCGACCGTCACCCCGCCCAGCGCCCCGCCGAGCGACATCATCAGATAGAAGCGCGTGAGGTAGCGCGGCCCCGGCCGCAGCTTCGCGGTTTCGCCGTGCAGGAACATGCACAGCACGAACAGCCCCGACACATACAGCGGCAGCGCAATGCGGACCTCGGCGCCGATGTGGTGCTGCAGGCCGAAGGCGCACAGCAGCAGCATGACGGCCGCCAGCGGCAGGAACACGCCGCGCCTGTACCAGCGGTCGCTCTCGAAGCACAGGACGAAAGTCAGCAGGTACAGCGACAGCGGCAGCACCCAAAGGAATGGCACCGCGGCAACGTTCTGGGTGATGTGGTTCGTCACGGCCAGCAACAGCCACGACGCCAGCGCCGGCAGCGCGAGCCACAGCAGGTAGTCGGCGACGCGCGGCGGCTTGTCCTCCACGACGGCTTGGGTGGCCTGGCCCGGCGATGACTGCTGCGGCACTACCTCGGCCGTCAATCGCCGCGCCATGTACAGCGTCGTGCCGGCACACAGCACCACGAAGGCGGCGTAGCCCCACGACCAACCGTGCGCCTGCTGCAGCAGCGTGCTGCGCGGCTCGATCAGCACGGGATAGCTCAGCAGCGACAGCAGCGAGGCCAGGTTCGACAGCGAGAAATAGCGGTACACCTGCGCGCCCCACGGCGTGCGCGCCACCCATGACTGCACCAGCGGCCCGGTGGTCGAGAGCAGGAAGTACGGCAGGCCGATGGTGCCGAACAGCAGCCCCAGGATGCGCCAGGCCGGGTCTTCGGTGCCCGTCGGCTTCCAGTTGACGCCCACCACGATCGGAAGAAACGCCAGGCTCGCGAGCAGCAGCGCCACGTGCAGCACGGCCTGCGCCCGCATGCGCAAATGGCGCGTGACCCAGTCGGAATACGCGTACCCCGCGAGCAGCACCACCTGGAAGAACACCATGCAGATCGACCACACCGCGGCCGAGCCGCCGAACCACGGAAGAATCTGCTTCGCGATCAGCGGCTGGACCAGGAACAGCAGGAACGCGCTGCTGAAGATGGTGCCGGCAAACAGAAGCTGGATGCCGGGGTGTCCCATGCCGGGCTTACTTGCCGAAGCCGCGTGCCAGGAACACCGCTACCAGCGGAATCAGCGCTATCAGGTGCGCCTGCACCATCACCAGCTTGCGCGTTTTCTTGATGTCGGCCTCGGCCGGCAGCTTGCCGGTGGCGCGCAGCGTCTTGCGCCAGCGGAAGTAGGTGAGCGTCGGGAAGATCGAGAGCACGCCCACGATGATGAACAGCCCCAGCTTCACGTGCAGCAGCGGGTTGGTCCAGTACCAGGCCGTGCCCTTCACGCCCCACCAGGTGCGCGCGATGCCCGTGGCGAGCACCGCGATGGCGGCAATGCCGTAGACCATGTCGACCTTGGCCAGCCGCTCGACCACTGCGGCGTTGAGCCACTGCACGCGGCATAGCGCCGCTTCGCTGGAAATGAAGACAACCATCGTGAGGATGGCAAGCAAGTGCAGGTACGCGAGGATGGCTTCGAGCGTCATCGATGGCTTTCTTCCGAGTGGGGTTGCAAATGCAAACAGATTGTGACGCCGCTGATGCGCCTCAGGCCCTTCCACCCCAGAATTCCGGGTTGCCGTATTGCTCCTTGAGGAAATCAAGCCACAGTCGCACCCGCAGCGGCAGGTGCTTGGCGCCCGCGAACACCGCGTAGATGCCGTTGGGCGGCGCGGCGAACTCGTCGAGCAGGGGCACGAGCAGGCCGGCATCGATCTCGGCCTCGACCTCCCAGGTGCTGCGCCAGGCGATGCCGTGGCCGGCCAGGCACCAGTCGTGCAGCACCTGCCCGTCGGAGCAATCGAGCGGGCCGCTGGGGCGCAGGTGGATCAGCTCCTGGGTGCCTTCCTCGTTGACGATGCGAAACGCCCAGCCGCGCGTCTGCGAGGCATCGCTCGACAGCGTGAGGCAGGCAAAGCGCGAGAGCTCGCCCGGGTGCTTGGGCATGCCGTGGCGGCGCACGAACTCGGGCGTGGCCACGCAGCGGCGGCGGTTGTCGGCGAGCCGCACGCTCACGAGCGACGAATCGGGCAGGTCGCCCACGCGCACCGCGCAATCGAAGCTCTCGCCGGTGACGTCGACCACGCGGTCACTGAGGTTCAGCGAGATCGTCACTTCCGGATGCAGCGCATGAAAGCGCGGCACCAGCGGCGCGACGTGGCGGCGGCCGAAGCCGGCCGGCGCCGTTACGCGCAGGTGGCCGCTGGCCTTGATGCCGCCGGCACTCACGCTGGCTTCTGCGTTGGCGAACTCGGTCAGCAGGCGCTGGCAGTCCTCGAGGAATGCGCTGCCCTCGTGCGTGAGCGTGATGCGCCGCGTGGTGCGCACCAGCAGCTTGACGCCCAGGCGCTCTTCCAGCGCATCGAGCCGGCGCCCCATGATCGCGGGCGCCACGCCCTCGGCCTTGGCCGCGGCCGTGAGACCGCCGCGGGTCGCGACCGAGACGAAGGATTCGAGCTGCTTGAGGCGGTCCATGGGGCGGAAACTATATCGCCCGCCGGTTTGCTGGTTAGCTGGAGGGCGCCTATTCGGGCCGCACGCCCGCCTCGCGCACCGCCGCGCCCCAGCGCGCATGCTCGGCCTTGACGTACTGTGCCGCCTGCTCCGGACTGCCGCCCACGGGCGTGCTGCCTTCGGCCAGCAGCTGCGAGATGGTCGCGGGCTTGGCCAGCGCCTTGTCGACGGCGGCATTGAGCTTTTTCACGATGTCGGCGGGCGTGCCGGCCGGCACCACGAGCGCCTTCCAGTCCACCGCCTCGAAGCCCTTGTAGCTCTCGCCCACGGTCGGCACCTCGGGCATCACCGGCAGGCGCTTGGCCGAGGTGACGGCCAGCGCGCGCAGCTTGCCGCCCTTGACCATGGCGAGCGCGCCCTGCGGCGTGGCGAACATGTAGTCGGTCTGGCCGCCGAGCAGGTCGGTGATGGCGGGCGCGGCGCCCTTGTACGGCACGTTGAGCACCTGGAAGCCCGCGCGCTTCGCGAGCACCTCGCCGGCCATGTGGCCCAGCGTGCCGGTGCCGGCAAGCGCCTGCTTGATCTCGCCGGGCTTGGCCTTGGCGGCCGCGACCAGATCGGCCAGCGACTTGTACGGCGCGTCCGCGCGCACCACCAGCACCACGGGCTGCGAGGCCACGACCGACACCGGCACCAGGTCCTTCAGCGCGTCGTAGGGCATCTTGGGGAACAGCGTCGGGTTGATCGCGAGGTTGGCGGTCTGGCCCAGGCCGATGGTGTAGCCGTCGGGCTTGGACTTGGCGACCACGTCCATGCCGATGTTGCCGTTGCCGCCCGCGCGGTTGTCGACGATGAAGGTCCACTTGGTGTCGTCGACGAGCTTCTGCGCGATGAGGCGCGCCACGATGTCGGTTGCGCCGCCGGGCGTGTAGGGCACGACGAGACGCACGGGCTTGTCGGGCCAGGCTGTGTCGGCAAGGGCGGGAGCGGCGTTCAGGCATGCGGCGGCCGCGGCGCACGCCAGCAAGGCGCGCCGTGTGATGAAAAACATGGGGTCAGTCTCCGAGGGTGATGTGTTGTGTTTCGAGCGCGGCGATTTCTTCGTCGCTGTAGCCCACTTCTTTCAGCAGCTCGCGGCTGTGCTCGCCGACGTGCGGCGGCTGCAGCCGGATGCCGGGCCGTTCGCCTCCCAGCGTGAACGGCATCAGCGGCACCTTGGCCGTGCTGCCGTCGTTCATGCGCACCGGCGCAAGGCCGCCGGTGGCGTTCAGGTGCGGGTCGTCGAACAGCTCCTGCGGCTTGGTGATGGGCGCGAAGGGCAGCTCGTTCTGCTCGAACACCGCGCTGAGCTCGGCCGCGCTGTGGTTCGCGAGGTGCGAGCGCAGGATGGGCATCATCCATTCGCGCGCCAGCACGCGGTCGTTGTTGGTCTTCAGGCGCGGGTCGGCCAGCATGTCTTCCAGGCCGAAGGCCTTGCAGAAGATGGCCCACTGCTTGTCGCTCACTGCCGCCAGGAAGATCTGCTCGCCGTCCTTCACGGTGAACACGTCGTACACAGCCCAGGCCGAGATGCGGCTGGGCATCGGGTCGGCCGCCTTGCCGGTGGCGGCGAACTGCATCATGTGCTGCGCGACCAGGAACACGTTGTTCTCGAACAGAGCGGACTGCACCTCGCAGCCCTTGCCGGTGAGGTCGCGCTGGCGCAGCGCTGCCATTGCGCCGATGGCGCCGAACATGCCGCCCATGATGTCGTTCACGCTGGTGCCGGCGCGCAGCGGGTCGCCCGAGCGGCCCGTCATGTAGGCAAGGCCGCCCATCATCTGCACCACTTCGTCGAGCGCGGTGCGGTGGTCGTACGGGCCGGGCAAGAAGCCCTTGTGGCTCACGTAAACGAGGCGCGGGTTGAGCTTGCTGAGCGTGTCGTAGTCGAGCCCCAGCTTCTTCATGGTGCCGGGCTTGAAGTTCTCGCTGACGACGTCGGCGGTGGCGACGAGGCGCAGCGCGGCCTCCACGCCCTCGGGCTTCTTCAGGTCGAGCGCGATGCTCTTCTTGTTGCGGTTGAAGGTCGGGAAGAAGCCCGAGCCCGAGCCGAGCAGGCGGCGCGTGTTGTCGCCCTCGATGGGCTCGACCTTGATGACCTCGGCGCCGAGGTCGGCCAGCAGCAGGCCGCAGGTCGGACCCATGACCATGTGGGTGAACTCGACGACGCGGACGCCGGCATAAGGAAGAGGATTGGCTTCAGACATGTTGTGCGGTGTGTTCCTGGACGAAGCCCTTGGGCAATCCGGCTTCCGGCGTCATGCCGTAGACCGGCTCGCCCGGCAGGCCGGCCATGAGCGGCGCGCGCGCCGCAATGAGTTTCTGGATGTCGATGCCGGTGCGCACGCCCATGGCCTCGAACATGAACACAAGGTCTTCGGTAACGGCATTGCCCGAGGCGCCCGGCGCATAAGGGCAGCCGCCGAGACCGCCGAGCGATGCGTCGAAGGTACGCACGCCCTCGTCCCAAGCCGCGAGGCAGTTGGCGATGCCAAGTCCGCGCGTGTTGTGCATGTGGGCCGCGCCCGCGTGCCTGCCGATCTCCGCGCGCAGCCGCTTGAAGAGGCGGCGCACCTGCGCGGGGTTGGCGTAGCCCACGGTGTCGGACAGGCCCGATTCGTCGGCGCCGGCCTCTATGCATTGCGCGGCCAGGCGGATCACGTCGTCTTCGGGCACCAGGCCCTGCAGCGTGCAGCCGAAGGCGGTAGAGATGCCCGCTTCGAGCTTCACCTGTGGCGCGATGGCGCGGCGTAGATCGGAGATGGCGCGCACCTCCTCGACCATTTCGGTCGGTGTCTTGCGCACGTTGGCCAGCGAGTGCGCCACGCTGGCCGACACCGGCATCGTGAGTTTGTGCACGCCGGCTTCGAGCGCGGCCTGCGCGCCCTTGCGGTTGGGCACCAGCGCCATCACGGTGAGGCCAGGCAGCGTGACGGCGTGGCGCACCACCTCGGCGGCGTCGGCCATCTGCGGCAGCAGCTTCGCGGGCACGAAGGACGCGACCTCGATCTCGCGGATGCCGGCGGCGTAGAGCGCGTCGATCCAGCGCAGCTTGTCGGCCGTGGGCATCGTGGCCTTGACCGACTGAAGGCCGTCGCGCGGGCCGACCTCGCTGATGAGGACGTCGGGGGGTGTCATCGGACTGGTCTCCTTCGATGGAATCGTGGAATCGCTTGACTGTTCTATCTTTCAGAACTATATTCCGTTAAACAGAATTAGACCGTCGATCCACCCGACTGTCAAGCCGACCCATTCCCTCCCTCCTCCTCATGCCCCGCAAAGCCCAGACCGAATCCGTGTCCGACCTCAATGCCGCCCCCGGCGGCGCGGCGGCGGTCGACCGCGCGCTGAGCCTGCTCTCGGCCTTTCAGGCGGGCGACGAGGCGCTGTCGCTCGCGCAGTTCGCCGAGCGCACGCAGCTCTACAAGAGCACCGTGCTGCGACTGCTGGCCTCGCTCGAACATGCGCGGCTCATCCGCCGGCAGGACGACGGGCGCTATGCGCTGGGCATGGAGATCGCGCGGCTGCACGGGCTGTACGCGGCGTCGCAGTCGCTCGACCGCATCGTCCTGCCGGTGCTGCGCTCGCTCGCTGCAACAACGGGCGAAAGCGCGGCGTACCACGTGCGACAGGACCAGGGCGACAGCTGGGTGCGCCTGTGCCAGTTCCGGGTCGATTCATCGCACGTGGTGCGAGACCACGTGCGCGTTGGCGACCTGCTGCCCAACGACCGGGGCGCGGGTGCGCGCGTGCTGATCGCCTTCGGCCCGGAGGCCGAACAGCCGCGTGGCACGAAGGAACGCAAGCTGTACGACAGCATTCGCGCGCAGGGCTACTGCGCGCTGGTGGGCGACCGCACGGCCGAACTGGCGGGCATCTCGGCGCCGGTGTTCCATGCGGACGGCAGCCTTGCCGCGGCAGTCACGCTGACCATGCCCACGCACCGCTACGACGAGCGCTACATCGAGCCTGTGCAGGCTGCCGCGCGGGAGCTCGGCGGGCAGGTCTGAGCGGGCGGCGAATCAGGACTCGGCCTTGAAGCCCGAGTTCTTGATCGGCATTTCCCAGCGCTTCAGATGCGCCGCCTGGATGGCTGCCAACTCGGCCGGCCCGGCATGCGCAGGCACCAGCCCCAGCGAATAGATCTTCTCCTGCACGTCGGGCATGCGCAGCGCATCGGCCACGGCCTTGTCGATCCGTGCGACCACTTCGGGCGACATCCCCGGCGGGCCATAGAGGCCGAAGAACGCATCGGCCGTCACGTTGATGCCCGACTCCTTCAGCGTCGGCACGTCGGGCAGCGCGCGGCTGCGCTGCTCGCCCGTCACCGCGAGGATGCGGACCTTGCCGGCGCGGTGGTGCTCGATGGTTTCCGAGGCCGTGTCGACCATCAGCGGCACCTGGCCGCCGATCAGGTCTTGTGCAGCCGGCGCGCCACCGCGGTAGGCCACGTGCGTCATCGGCACGCCGGCCGCCTGGGCGATCAGTTGTCCGGCAAAGTGCGGCACCGTGCCCGCGCCCGAGGTGGCGTAGTTGGCCTTGGCCGGGTTGGCCTTCATCCACGCCAGCACCGTCTTCAGGTCGCCGGCGGGCGCGCCGGGCCCGGCCGTCACCGCGAAGTCGAAGGTGCTGCCGAGCGCTATCGGGGAGAAGTCCTTCGCCGGGTCGTAGCCGAGGTTCGAGTAGAGCCACGGATGGATCACCATCGCGCCGCTCGGCGAGAACACCAGCGTGGTGCCGTCCGGTGCCGCGCGCCTGAGTTCGCCCAGCGCGAGCCGGCCGGCCGCGCCGGGCTTGTTGTCGATGATGACGTTCTGCCCGAGCGACACACGCATCTTCTCGGCGAGCACCCGCGCCACCACGTCCGCCGAGCCGCCCGGCGGAAAGCCGACCAGGATCCGCACCGTGCGGTCTTGCTGCGCAAACACCAGCGGCGCAGCGGCCGCGACGGCAAAGGCGGCAGCGGACTGCGCTGCGAACTGACGGCGTTTCATGGTCTTGTCTCCTCGGGCGTTGTTGAAAAAGGAGTGCCGCCCTGCTCAGCGCAGCGCGGCCAGCACCGCGCGGTTCTGCCCGGGCAGGCCGATGCTGATGCGCAGCCACTGCGGCAGGCCGTAGTTGCCGAGCAGCGAAACCTCGATGCCGGCCGCCAGCAGGCGCGTATGCACGGCCTGCCCGTCGCCGACCTGCACCATCAGGAAATTGCCCGACGAGGGAACGTACTCGAGGCCCAGTTCCTTGAAGCCCGCAGCGAGCTGGTCGCGCCCGGCCGTGTTGAGCTCATAAGTGCGCGCGAGGAAGTCCGCATCGCCCAGCGCGGCCACCGCCGCGGCCTGCGCCGGTGTCGTCACGTTGAAGCGCGGGCGGTGCGCGTTCATGCGCGCCGTAAGCGCCGGCTGCGACACGCCGTATCCGATGCGCAGCCCGGCCAGGCCGAAGGCCTTGGAGAAAGTGCGCGCCACGATCAGGTTGGGCAGGCGCCGCACCCACTCGATGCTGTCGTAGCGCTGCGCAGGCGACAGGTACTCGGTGTAGGCCTCGTCGAGCAGCACCGTCACGTGCGCGGGCACCGATTGCAGAAAGGCCAGCAGCGGCGCAGCATCGATGAAAGTGCCGGTCGGGTTGTTCGGGTTGGCCACGAACACCAGCTTCGTGTCGTCGCCGATGGCAGCGCGCATGGCGCCCAGGTCGTGGCCGAAGTTGAGCGAGGGCACGACAGTTGCGTGCGCATGGGCCTGCGCCGTGGCCTGTGCGTAGACGACGAAGCCGTACTGCGAATAGACGACGCCCTCGCCGGGCTTCAGGCTGACCTGCGCCGCGAGATGGAGGATTTCGCTCGATCCGCTGCCCAGCGTGAGCCAGTCGGCCGGCACGTCGAGCCGCGCGGCCAGCGCGTTCTTCAGCGCGGTGCCGTTGCTGTCGGGGTAGTTGCCAGCGCCTACGAGCGCGGCGGCGGCCGCGCGGCGGGCCGATTCGGGCATGCCGAGGGGGTTTTCGTTGGAGGCCAGGAGGATCATGGAAGCGGGTCGGGATTTATTTAAGAAGTTAAATATATCCCTCGCCTGCGGCGTTCTTATCAGTGCCTACCCTTTGCGCCCCAGGCCGCTCGCCAGCGATTACCTTCATTTTTGTCACGGATAAATCCCGCTTCCGGCTCTTACTCGCCAGCAAAGTATCGAATAAAGTTCGCCCCAGGATTGCATTTTTCTCAAGGAGAAACCCCATGACCGCCCGCACCACCGCCCACGGACTCCAGGTCGCGACCGAGCTCCACCGCTTCATCGAAGACAAGGTCCTGCCCGCCAGCGGCGTGGCCAGCGACGTCTTCTGGAAGGGCTTCGACGCCATCGTCAGCGACCTCGCGCCGAAGAACATCGCCCTGCTCGCCGAGCGCGACCGCCTGCAGAGCGAACTCGACGCCTGGCACAAGAAGAACCCCGGCCCGATCGCCGACATGCCGGCGTATCGCGCCTTCCTCGAGAAGATCGGCTACCTGCTGCCGCAGCCCAAGGGCACGAAGGCCACCACGGCCAATGTCGACTCCGAACTCGCGCTACAGGCCGGCCCGCAGCTGGTGGTGCCCATCCTGAACGCGCGCTACGCGCTCAACGCCGCCAACGCGCGCTGGGGTTCGCTGTACGACGCGCTCTACGGCACCGACGCCATCTCCGAAGCCGGCGGCGCCGAAAAGGGCAAGGGCTACAACCCCGTGCGCGGCGCCAAGGTCATCGAGTTCGCGCGCAACGTGCTCGACCAGGCCGCGCCGCTGGAAAACGGCTCGCACAAGATGGCCACCGGCTACAGCGTGAAGGACGGCAAGCTCGTCGTCGCACTGCAAAGCAGCAGCACCGGCCTGGCCGATGCCTCGCAGTTCATCGGCTACCAGGGCGATGCCGCCGCGCCGTCGTCGGTGCTGCTCAAGCACAACGGCATTCACCTCGACATTCGCATCGACCGCAGCACGCCCATCGGCAAGAGCGACGCGGCCGGCGTGAGCGACCTGGTGCTCGAAGCCGCGCTCTCGACCATCCTCGACCTCGAAGACTCGGTGGCCGTGGTCGATGCGGCCGACAAGGTGGTCGCGTATTCGAACTGGCTCGGCATCGTCGAAGGCACGCTGACGGAAGAAGTCGCCAAGGGCGGCAAGACCTTCACGCGCGGCCTGAACCCCGACCGCGAATACACCGGCGCCGACGGCAAGCCCGTGAAGCTGCACGGCCGCTCGCTGATGTTCCTGCGCAATGTGGGCCACCTGATGACCAACCCCGCCGTGCTGTATGCCGGCGGCAAGGAAATCCCCGAAGGCATCCTCGATGCCGTGGTGACCACCACCATCGCCACCATCGACCTGAAGCGCAAGGGCAACTCGCGCACCGGCAGCATCTACATCGTCAAGCCGAAGATGCACGGTCCGGCCGAAGTGGCCTTCGCGAGCGAGCTGTTCGGCCGCGTCGAGCAGCTGCTCGGCCTGCCCGCCAACACCGTGAAGCTCGGCATCATGGACGAGGAGCGCCGCACCAGCGTGAACCTGAAGGCCTGCATCGCCGAGGCCGCCGCGCGCGTGGCCTTCATCAACACCGGCTTCCTCGACCGCACCGGCGACGAAATGCACACCGCCATGCAGGGCGGCCCGATGATCCGCAAGGGCGACATGAAGTCCAGCGCGTGGATCGGCGCCTACGAAAAGAACAACGTGCTGGTCGGCCTCTCGTGCGGCCTGCGCGGCAAGGCGCAGATCGGCAAGGGCATGTGGGCCATGCCCGACCTGATGGCCGCCATGCTCGAACAGAAGATCGGCCACCCCAAGGCCGGCGCCAACACCGCCTGGGTGCCCTCGCCCACCGCCGCCACGCTCCATGCGCTGCACTACCACCAGGTCAGCGTGACCGCGGTGCAGCAGGAGCTGGAAAAGATCGACGCCGACGGCGAGCGCGACAACATCCTCAACGCGCTGCTGCAGGTGCCGATCGCGGCCGACGCCAAGTGGACTGCCGAAGAGCGCCAGCAGGAAATCGACAACAACGTGCAGGGCATCCTCGGCTACGTGGTGCGCTGGATCGACCAGGGCGTGGGCTGCTCCAAGGTGCCCGACATCCACAACGTCGGCCTGATGGAAGACCGCGCGACGCTGCGCATCTCCAGCCAGCACATCGCCAACTGGCTGCTGCACGGCGTGGTGACCAAGGCGCAGGTCGACGAGACCTTCCAGCGCATGGCCAAGGTGGTCGACGAGCAGAACGCGGGCGACCCGCTGTACCAGCCGATGGCCGGCAACTTCACGACCTCGTCGGCCTACAAGGCGGCGCAGGACCTGGTGTTCAAGGGCATCGAGCAGCCGAGCGGGTATACCGAGCCGCTGCTGCATGCGTGGCGGTTGAAGGTAAAGGGCGAAGCCTGAGACCCGATCAGGCAAAGCAAGCCAAGCCACACAAACGGCACCTTCGGGTGCCGTTTTTTATGCGCCCGGCGCTTTCTTCCTGGAGGCCCTCTTGAGCTGCGGCGTCATGGATAACTGCCGGATTTCCCGGCGCAACTCTCGTTCGAGTTCCTGCTCGGTCGGCAGGTGCAACTGGTAGCGGCTGGCGAAGATATTGCGCTCCTGCTGCTCGCCCAAGGTGTACTTCACCACGGCATCGTTCTTGTCCGGGCAAAGGATCACGCCCAAAGTCGGGTTGTCGCCTTCAGTGCGACGCTCGCGGTCGTAGTAGTTCACATAGAACTGGATCTGACCGAGGTCGCCATGAGTCAGCTTGCCGACCTTGAGATCGATGAGCACATAGCACTTGAGCACTGCGTGATAGAAGACCAGATCGATGTAGAAGTGGTCGCCGTCGATGGTGATGCGCTCCTGACGCGACACAAATGCAAAGCCCTTGCCCAGCTCGAGCAGGAAGGTTTGCAGGTTGTCGATGAGCGCCTGCTCCAGCTTGGACTCGACCAGCCTCGGGGACTCCGGCAGGCCGAGGAACTCAATGACTACCGGGTCTTTCAAGGCATCGAGCGGCTGCATCACCTCCTGGCCGTGAGTTGCCAATCGCATCAACCCCCTCTTGTCCTTGCTTTTGGCCAGGCGGTCGTACAGCAGGCTGGCCGTCTGGCGCTGGAGCTCACGCACGGACCACGCGCTTCGGATCGCTTCGATCTCGTAGAAGGCACGCGCTTGCGGCCTCGTCACACGCAAGAGTTGGCGGTAGTGACTCCACGAAAGAGACGGGTGCAGCGATCCGGGGCACCAGTCCGTGCCGCCATCGGATTTCCGAGACGGCGTCTCGGAACTGGCTTGAAGAGGCAGCACCAGCGGTGCGGTCGATTTCCGAGACGCCGTCTCGGAAATCAGTTGCGGATAGTCCAGATAGAACTGCCTGAACGCTTCCAGGTTGTCCACGGAATAGCCGCGACCAAACTCGGCATTCAGGCGGGTCGACAGATCGGCAAGCAGCTTGGCCCCATAGCCCGCTCGGCGCCGCCCTCGCTGCTCTTCCTCGACGATCTCGCGTCCGATCAACCAGTTGGCCGCGACCTGTGTCGTGTTGACCGTACGCGCTACACCGGCACGTGCAGCATCCAGGATCTCGCGCACACGGCTGAAAAGCGGCTGCGCGGCTGGCGCACCCTTTGCCGTGCGGGTACTGGGGGAGGTGGAGGGCGTTGGCAATGCGAAGCTCTGAAGAGTTGTCTGGAAATTATGGGGGTACCTGTCATGCTCAGTCGAATGCGCACAAAGCGTCGCCGCCGCGACTACGCGCGCTCCATGATCAACTAGCATCCAGGTCGCCCATCCTTCCTGGCCTCTCGCCCCATGAACCCGAACGCGGCATCCAAGCCCGCGGAGCGCACCGGCAACCCCGGCTCCAGCTCACGCTTTTTCCGCTGGTCCGACTCGACCACCGCGATGCTGATCGCCCTCGCCACCGCTTTCGCCCTGAGCCAGGCCTTCCGCACCGTTGGCGCCATGATGGCCACGCCCCTCAGTGGCTACTTCGGCCTGACGCCCCAGCAACTCGGCATGTGGGCAGGCACCTTCCACTTCGCCTTCGGGATCATGCAGCTCGCTATGGGCGTGTCGATCGACATCTTCGGCGTGCGCCGCACGGTGCTGACAACCTTTCCCCTGGCCGTCGCTGGCGCAGCGCTGTGCGCCGTGGCGCCGAACTTCCACGCACTGCTGCTCGGGCAGGCGTTGATCGGCGTCGGTTGCGCGCCGGCGTTCCTAGCCTGCACGGTGTTCATCGCGCGGCATTTCGATGCCTCGCGCTTCACCGCGATGTCGGGGCTGGTGATGAGCATGGCCGGCATGGGCATCCTGTTCACCGGCACGCCGCTGGCCTTGCTGATCGAGGCTGCGTCCTGGCGCGCCGGCTACGCGGTGCTGGCCGCATTCGCGGTGCTCTCGTGGCTGGTCATTTTCTGGCGCGTGCGCGAGCCCGCCGCGCGCGCGAACCCGCAGCCCGAACCGGCCGAACGCCAGTCGCTGCGCAAGGCCGTGCGCGAACTGCTGCCGCTGTTCGCGATGCCCCACACCTTGGGGCTGGTGTGCTTCGCCTGCGTGTCGTACGCGGCATTCATCACGCTGCGAGGCCTGTGGCTCGGCCCGGTGCTGCACGACCGCCACGGCCTCTCGCTGGTGGCCAGCGGCAACGTCGCACTGGTGATGACCGTCGCCGGCATGATCAGCCCGATGCTGTTCGGCCGCATGGACCCGGGCGGCGCGCGGCGCACGCGCTGGATGATGGGTTGCGCGTTCGCCGGTACGCTGATGTTCGGCGCGATGGCGCTCACGCATTCGCGCATGGTGGACATCGGCCTGCCGATCATCTATGGCCTGCTGTCCGGCTACAGCGTGCTGCAGTACGCGTACACCAAGAACGCTTACCCGGCGGCCATGACGGGGCGCGCGATGGCGCTGATGAACATGGCCATGTTCCTCGGTGTCTCGTTGATGCAGTGGACGACCGGCGTGGCCGCATCGTGGGCTGTGGCGCATGAGGTCGAGCCGTACCGCGCGGTGTTCCTCACGGTGGCGGGCATGCTGGCCGCGGGCACGATTGCGTTCCTCGTGCTGCCGCGGGCGCCGGCGCGAGCTGGCTAGCGCTTGATCGCCAGCATCAGCACGCCGCCGGCGATCAGCCAAAACGCTTTCGCACCTCCCATTGGCTGAGTCTGCGCATGGCGGAGGCGTACACATGATCGCGCCCATACATCTCCCGATGATCGGCTGAACCGAAGGCCGGCTTTTCGCAACCGCCGCGCCGCGTGACCGGGCAGCGGCGCAACACGTCGTAGTACGTCACATCGAGCATCGTCCGCCGCAACTCGGGCAGCGGCGCGAGCGTGACCTCGTCGATCACATGAAAGACAGGCGCCTTGCCGGCCGGTGGCCTGCTCCGCGCAGCGCGATAAGCCAGCTTCTGCGCCTTGCGCGCTTCATGCAGGCGCCGGTTGGGCAGCAGGATGCCGGTGACCGGATGCACGAAGAGTTCCACATGTGCCGCTTCACTCAGTAGCGTGCGAAGGCGGCTCCGCCACCGCTCGGCAGGCACCCACACCTGGCCGTCGCGCAGTTCGGCCCTGCGCTCCACGAAGCCGTCGATGTGCTCGAAGATGTGCGCCTGCACCGTGCTGCGGCGGTCAATGCCGCTACAGAGTTCGGCGTACACCTTGTCCCACGGCCGGTGTACCTGCTTGTGCAACCAGCGCTTGAGCGGCGCGAGGTTTTCGCTGAGCCACTTCGGGTGGGCATGGCCACGCTTCATGCCCAGGTGCGACCCCCGGTCCTTGCTGTTGCGCCACTTGCGCCCATCTCCCTGCACGCGCCAGCCGCCTCGCGGCCGCTCGACGATGACCTTGTCCATGTCTTCACGCATCGTCGCCCCTCCCGCCCAGGCTGCGCGCAGCCTTCTGCAGCGCCACCTTCTGCGCACGCCGTTCCGCGCGGTGCGTACGCAGGTGACGTCCTGCGCCCTGGCTCGATTCGCCGCGCGCCATCGCGGCCACCACTGGATTGCGGGGTGCCGTAGTCGGCACCGAAAAATAGAACCGGCCCAGACGCTTGTCGTCGTCGCGGGCCTTTCGTTGAGCACTCATGTGCACACACTCCAAAAAACAAAAAGGCCCCGGCGAATGGCTGCGCGGGGCCTTTGTCGACGGGCCTCGGCGGATGCGTGGATGCACGTCCGGCCGGGGCGGTCGGTGTGCGGGTCAGGTGTTCAGGAAACGGTTCATTGAATTGGTTTGTCGCCCGGGAGGTTGGTCGTCGCCAGGCGCGGTGAAAAGAAACTGTTGCTGAAAAACGAAGGGCGGATTCTGTCGAGCGCGCTCGTGATGCGCAAGCGCCGCACGCGCGGTTGTGGCGCAAAGCCGACGCGTGAATCCAGTTGCGCGGCCGCGCCGTATTCGACTCAAGCGCATCGCGCCTCCGAGCTGCCGGCGGTTTCCGCAGAGAACTTCAAGAACCATTCTTTTCAGGAGCCTTCAATGAAAAAACTCATGATTGCAGTCGGCGTTTCGGTCCTGCTCGGCGCTTGCGCGGGCGGCATGGGCGGCAGCAGCGGCGGCATGTCGTCGACGAACCCGATGGTCGGCGGCGCCGCGATGTACCCGACGAAGGACATTGTCGACAACGCCGTGAATTCGAAGGACCACACGACGCTGGTGGCCGCAGTGAAGGCCGCGGACCTGGTCGGCACGCTGAAGAGCCCCGGCCCGTTCACCGTGTTCGCACCGACCAACGCGGCCTTCTCCGCGCTGCCGGCCGGCACTGTCGACACGCTGCTCAAGCCCGAGAACAAGCCCACGCTGACCAAGGTGCTGACCTACCACGTGGTGCCCGGCAGGATGGACGGCCCGGCGCTCATGAGCGCCATCAACGCAGGCGGCGGCAAGGCCACGCTGAAGACCGCGAGCGGCGGCACGCTGACCGCGACGATGAGCGGCAGCAACGTGATGGTGACCGACGCCAAGGGCGGCACGGCGATGGTGACGATCGCCAACGTCTACCAGTCGAACGGCGTGATCCACGTCGTCAACAAGGTGCTGCTGCCGGGTTGATCGTCGGTCAGCTTCGCTGCGCGGCCTCGGCTTCGTCGCGCAGCCACTGCGCGAAGTCCTGCGCGTCGCGGTTGCCCGCGGCGCGCCTCGACATCTCGATGAAATAGCCGCGGTGCGATGCGGCGCCTTCGCCGAGCGGCGC
The DNA here is from genome assembly GCF_900106655.1 of Variovorax sp. YR634. Lineage (NCBI taxonomy): Bacteria > Pseudomonadati > Pseudomonadota > Betaproteobacteria > Burkholderiales > Comamonadaceae > Variovorax > Variovorax sp. YR634. Next base: position 336,179 of record NZ_FNOL01000004.1, on the reverse strand, counting down.
CACGAGCCGGCCATCGCGCACCAGTTCGCTCAGCAACGGCAGCCGGCCGATCACCACGCCCTGCCCCGCCACCGCGGCGGCCACGGCATCGGCGTACTGCGTGAAGCGCAGCGTGCTCTTCATGCGCAGGTCTTCCAGCCCCATCACCTTGAGCCAAGGCTCCCAGTCGGCGGTCGGGGCTTCGCTGTGGTCGGGGTATTCCACGGTCAGCAGCGTGAGCTTCGAAAAGTCCGAGAGCTGGCGCAGCGATGCGGCAAGCTGCGGCGAACACAGCGGGATGACGGACTCCTCGAACAGCGCCGGTCCGATGCCGCGGCCAATGGGCGCGAAGCGCACGGCCAGGTCGATGCGGCTGCTTTCCAGGTCGAGCACGTCGAGCGTGGCCGACACGCGCACGTCGACCTGCGGATGGCTGCCGGTGAAGCGCGCCAGTTTGGGAATGAGCCAGATCGACGCGAAACCCGGCGTGGTGGTGATCGCCACCTGGCGCGGCGCCGAACTCGCACGCACACGCGCCGTGGCGTCGCGCAGCCGCTCCAGGCTGTCGGTAACGGCTCGCTGCAGCACGCCGCCGGCCTCGGTGAGCGCCAACGCGCGGTGGCGGCGCTCGAACAGCAGCACGCCCAGGCTGGCTTCGAGCTGCTGGATCTGCCGGCTGACGGCCGATTGCGTCAGGTGCAGTTCGCCAGCCGCCAGCGTGAAGCTCAGCCGGCGCGCGGCCGCCTCGAAACTGCGCAGAAGTTCGAGCGGCGGCAGCTCGCCGCTCATGGCGCCTGGGGCTTTCGCATTCTCTGGGTGCATGCAACGAGTTCCGAATAACCGTGTGCAAATGGGAGGTCGGCTCACTATATTCATTCGTATCACGAATGCAATGGAGCTTGCCATGAGCACCTCTTCTTCCAACACCTCCCGCTTCCACGTCAACCTGCCGAAACGTTCCGTCTTCACCGTGCCCGACGGCGCGGGCGTGGGCATCGAGTGCCGCAGCGGCTCGGTGTGGGTCACGCTCGACCGCGATACGCGCGACATCGTGCTGGAGCCCGGCGACCGCTTCGAGAGCACCGACCACCGGCGCGTGCTGGTGTCGGCGCTGGAGCCGTCGTGCATCACGGTGTCTGACGCACAGCCGGCGGCCATGCCACTGCCCGCGCGTTCGCGCGCATGGTCGCCTTGGCGACTTCTGCCCCACGGGTTGTCCCCGGCTTGACCGTGCTCCATGGGCGCCGAACCATCGATGCCCATGAGCCCCGACGCACCGACACAACCCTTCATCCTCCAGGAACAGGCCGACGGCATCGCAACGCTGACGCTGAACCTGCCCGCCAAGCTCAACCCGATCGCGCACGGCCTGCAGGTCGAACTGCGTGATGCGCTGGAACGCACACGCGACGACCGCTCGGTGCGCGCCGTGATCCTCACGGGCGCCGGCAAGGCCTTCTGCGTGGGCGCCGACCTGAGCGCGATGGCGCCGGGCGACAAAGACAAGTCACTGGGCACACAGACTGCCGAGTGGATGCAGGAGCTCAGCAACCCGCTGATCGAAACGCTGCGCAGCTTGCCGGTGCCGGTAGTTGCCGCAGTCAATGGCCCTGCGGCCGGTGCCGGCGTGGGCCTGGCGCTGGCAGCCGACGTGACCATCGCGGCACGCAGTGCCTACTTCTACCTGCCCTTTTTGCCGAAGCTCGGCATCGTGCCCGACCTCGGCTGCACCTGGGCCATTCCGCGCCGCGCCGGCCGGGCGCGCGCGATGGGCATGGCCCTGCTCGACGAGCGCGTAGGCGCGGGGCGTGCCGTGCAGTGGGGGCTGATCTGGGCCTGCGTGGACGACGAGCAGTTGCTGGAAGAAGCCAAGGGCATCGCGCAGCGCCTCGCCCGCCTGCCGGCGCATGCCGTGCTCGAAGCGCGCGAAGCCTTCGAGGCCTCCGAGCACCACACGCTGAAGGAGCAGCTGCACTACGAGAGCGAGCGCCAGCGCGAGCTGATCGACCGCCCCAGCTTCCGCGAAGGCGTGAGTGCTTTCCTGCAGAAGCGGCCGCCTGTCTTCGAGAGCCGCTGACATCCTGACACGCCGGCACTGGCGCCTGCCTTAGGGCTGCGGGAGAATCCCGCGCATGCCCATCCTCAACGCCTTCTACGCCCAGTCGGGCGGCGTCACCTCGGTCATCAACGCGTCGGCCTGCGGCGTGATCGAAACGGCGCGCCGGCACCCGGACCGCATCGGCAAGCTCTACGCCGGGCGCAACGGCATCATCGGCGCGCTGACCGAGGAGCTGATCGACACCGGCGCCGAAACTGCCGAAGCAATCGCAGCGCTGCGCAGCACACCTTCGGGCGCCTTCGGCTCGTGCCGCTACAAGCTCAAGTCACTGGAGAAGAATCGGCGCGAGTACGAGCGGCTGATCGAGGTGTTCAAGGCGCACGGCATCGGCTACTTCTTCTACAACGGCGGCGGCGATTCGGCCGACACCTGCTTCAAGGTGAGCCAGCTGTCGCAGTCGTTGGGCTATGCGCTGCAGGCCATCCACGTGCCCAAGACCATCGACAACGACCTGCCGCTGACCGATTGCTGCCCGGGCTTCGGCTCGGTCGCGAAGTACGTGGCGGTGTCGACCATCGAGGCTTCGTTCGATGTCCGCTCGATGGCAGCCACGTCGACCAAGGTGTTCGTGCTCGAAGTGATGGGCCGGCACGCGGGCTGGATCGCCGCGGCGGGCGGCCTGGCGGCGGACCAGGGCATTCCGGTGGTGGTGCTGTTCCCGGAGATCGAATTCGACAAGGCACGCTTCATCGCACGTGTCGATGAACTGGTGAAGCAGCACGGCTACTGCTCGGTGGTGGTGTCCGAAGGCTGCCATCACCCCGACGGCACATTCCTCGCGGAGCAGGGCACGCGCGACGCCTTCGGCCATGCGCAGCTCGGCGGAGCCGCGCCGGTGGTGGCGCAGATGGTCAAGGAAGCGCTGGGCCACAAGTTCCACTGGGCCGTGGCCGACTACCTTCAGCGCGCGGCGCGCCACATCGCCTCTGCCACCGACGTGAAGCAGGCCTACGAGCTGGGCCAGCGCGCGGTGGAGCTGGCGCTGGAAGGCCGCAACGCGGTGATGCCGACCATCGAGCGCACGTCCGACGTGCCGTATGCCTATCGCATCGGCAGCGCGCCGCTCGAATCCGTCGCCAACGTCGAGAAGCCGATGCCGCGCGATTTCATTTCGGACGACGGCTACGGCATTACCGAGAAGTGCCGTCGCTACCTGCTGCCGCTGATCGAGGGCGAGGACTACCCGGCCTACAGCGGCGGGCTACCGGTGTACGTGACGCTGCAGAACGTGGCCGTGCCGAAGAAGCTGCCGGCCTTCGAGATCGCATGACCACTCTGGCGGCAGTCCCGGGCCTGATCGACGCCACGCGCTGTCCGCTGTGCGGCGAGCCGAACCGCTGCGCGATGGAGATCGAACGAGAGACGGGGCAAACGCAGCCACCCTGCTGGTGCATGCAGGTCGACTTCAGCAGGGCGCCGCTCACGAACCTGCCGGAAGACATGCGCGGGCTGGCGTGCATCTGCATGCGCTGCGCGACGGGCGAGTCGCCGCCTCAGGGCTGACCGGAGCTTTGCGATTGCGTCTGTGATTGCACCTGCTCGGGTGCAGGGTCGGCCACATCGCCAGCCACCACCATCGTCGGCGCATCACCCGGCCGCTGCTGCGTGATCACGCGGTGAATGAACTGCAGCTTTCCCACCGCCACGCGCGGCAGCACGAAGGGGTAGTAATCGGGCTGGCCCATGCTGCGCGACAGTTCGTTGAGCACGTTGGTGAGCAGCACCCAGCCATTGATGAAGTCCAGGAACTTGCCGGCATCGGGATCTTCCGGCTGCCACAGGTCGTCGAGGGTGAACAGGTCGCTCGTGAGCTCGACGTTGGTCGCGTCGACGCCGAAGCTCATCGCCGTGTCTGCGGTGTCGGCCATGTGCAGGTAGTGGGCCCAGGTCTCGGCCCAGTCTTCCCACGGATGGGTGCTCGCGTAGCTGCTCACGAAGCGGTCGGCCCAGTCGGGCGGCGGGCCCTGCTCGTAGTGCGTCTGCAGCGCGGCGGCGTAGTCGGCGCGGTCGTCGCCGAAGAGCGCGCGGAAGTCGTCGATCCACGGCGTGGGCAGCACCAGCAGGTCCCAGTAGTAGTGGCCGATCTCGTGGCGGAAGTGGCCGAGCAGCGTCCGGTAGGGCTCGCGCATCTCGGCGCGGATGCGCTCGCGCACGGCGTCTTCGGCCTCCTCGGCGTTGAGGGTGATCACGCCGTGCTGGTGGCCGGTCATCACGTGCGGGCCGCCCGGCATGTTGCTGAGGAAGTCGAAGGTCAGGCCGTGCACGGGATCGACATGGCGGCTCACCACCGGCAGACCGAGCGCAAGCAGCTGCGAGATGAGCCGTCGCTTGGCGGTTTCGAGCTTGCGCCAGAGTTCTCCGTTGCTCTCCAGCGAGAGATCGGGGATGGTGCGCGTGACGCTGCAGGCCAGGCAGTAGCCCGGCGCAAGGCCTTGGGTATCGGGAGGCAGTTGTTCGCCGTCGCGCGCGGCGGGCACCATCCAGCTGCAGGCGGCCGGCGTCATGAGGTTCGCGCAGCGGCGGTAGGTGTTGCCGTGCGGATCGCCGAACACGGTGAAGGTGTCGGGCTGCGCGCCCCCGCCCACGGCCGGTGCGAGCGGCATGACGCCGAGCCGGTCGATCACGTAGCCGAGCGGCGTGTGGCAGGCCAGGCATTCGCTGTTGCGCAGGAAGACGGGGCGGCCGCACTGGCAGCGATAGGCGCGGCTGACGGTCGGCGAGGCCAGTTCGGCCGCAAGCGTAGGCGCGCCTTCGGGCTCGATGGCAGCCTGCGGGGCATTGGCTTGTTCGTCGGGTGAAGAGTCCATGTTCTTGTCTTGATCTTCTTGACGCGGAGGGGACAGCGGATGCATTGTGCGGCCGCCTCGCGCAGTCCCGGCCGTGCAAAGACCGATATGCTTGTAGGACGACGGACCCCGAGACATTCCGCCGCCCCATGACCTCCCCACAGACTTCCGAAGCCGCGATCGCGCCGGCCCCGCCTTCCATCGGCTCGCTGCGCGAGCGCTATGGCGAACGCTACCGCTGGTACTTGCTGCTGTCGGTCATGGTGGGGACGATGGCGTCGATCATGTCCTCGACCATCGTCAACGTTGCGATTCCGGGCATGAGCCATCATTTCTCGCTCGGCCAGGAGCGCGCGCAGTGGGTGAGCTCGGGCTTCATGGTGGCGATGACGGTCTCGATGCTCACCACGCCGTGGCTGCTGTCGCGCTATGGCTACCGGCGCACGTACGTGGGCACGATGCTGTTGCTGCTGGTGGGGGGCATCGTGGGCGGCGTGGCCAACGACTTCTCCTTGGTGCTGTTCGCGCGCGTGGCCGAAGGGCTGGCGGCGGGGGTCGTGCAGCCCATTCCGGCCATCATCATCCTGCGCGCCTTCGAGCCGCACGAGCAGGGGCGTGCGAGCGGCATCTTCGGCATGGGCGTGGTGCTGGCGCCGGCCATCGGGCCGAGCATCGGCGGGGTGCTGGTCGATCTGTTCGGCTGGCGCTCGATCTTCTTCATGGTGGTGCCGTTCTGCCTGGCCTCGCTCTGGCTGGCCTACAAGTTCGTGCCCAAGACTGCGCCCGGCGGCGTGGCCGCGGTACGCGGCAGCGGGCTCGACGCGCGCGGGCTGGCGCTGGGCACGGTTGGCACGCTGTGCCTGCTGAACGGGCTGGTCGCGCTGCGCGGCGATTCACCGCTGCAGGCGGGCCTGCTGCTGGCCGGTGCGCTGCTGGCGTTCGGCATCTTCGTGTGGTGGCAGCGGCGACTCGCGGCCTCGGGCGGCACGCCGCTGATGAACCTGGCGCTCTTCCAGTACCGGCAGTTCGCGATGGGCAGCGTGGTCGCCTTCATCTACGGCACGGCGCTGTTCGGCTCGACCTACCTGCTGCCGGTGTACATGCAGGTGGGGCTGCACCTTTCCGCATCGCACGTGGGCACCATCCTGCTGCCGGCGGGCATCGTGCTGGCGCTGACCATCGCCGGCGTGGGCCGGCTGGCCGACAAGCATCCGACCTGGGTGCTGGTGACGATCGGGCTCGTGCTGCTGGCAGCCTCGTTCGCGCTGATGATGGTGCTGCGGCTCGACAGCGCGCTGTGGCTGCTGGTGGCCTTCGCGATCATCGGGCGCATCGGGCTGGGCTTCATCCTGCCCTCGCTCAACCTGGGCTCGATGCGGCCGCTGGCCAAGCCGCTGATCCCGCAGGGCGCGAGCGCCATCAACTTCGTGCGCATGCTGGGCGGCGCGGCTGGCGTGAGCCTGTGCGCGATCGTGCTGGAGTGGCGTCTCGCGGCGCACGGCGATTCGCTCGCCAACCCGATGACCAGCCCGGCGCGGCTCGCGGCCTTCGACGAGGTCTTCGCGATGCTCGCCGGCCTTTGCGCGCTGGCCATCTGCGCAGCGTGGCAATTGCGCCGCCCGCCACAGTCAGGGTAAGCACCAAGTAGTACAAAAGAACCCATCGTCTCTAATTGTGAAAATTTGTTAAATCAGTTGGGATGGGTCTTACATGCAACGCAGAAGTTTTATCGCCTCGACGGCCGTGGCGGCCGCCGGGCTCGCTCGGCTCTCTTCCGCGCAAGCCGCCGAAACGGGGGTGAGCGACAGTGAAATCGTGCTCGGCAGTTCGGCCGTGCTGAGCGGGCCGCTCGGATCGCAGATCAAGGTCGTGCACAACGGTGCCGCGCTGGCGTTCGATGCCGTCAACGAACAGGGCGGCGTGAACGGGCGCAAGATCAAGATGGTGGCGCTGGACGACGAGCTGAAGGCCGACAAGGCGGTAGAGAACTACACCAAGCTGCTGAACGACCATCGCGTGTTCGCCTTCTTCGGCTGCGTGGGCTCGGGCACCACGGCCGCCGCGGCCAAGCTGCTGCAGCAGAGCGGCGCGCCCAGCGTGGGCGGCTACGGCGTGGGCGACAGCGCGCGCGAACGCGTCGCGGGATCGGCTTACTTCGTGCGCGCCAGCAACGCCCGTGAAGCGCAGGCCCTGGTCGAGCACCTGGCGACCATCGGTGTGAACAAGATCGCGATCGCCCACCTCGACAACCCCGGCGGCGCCGAGGCGGTCAAGCTGATCGAGGCGGCCATGGTCCCCCACAAGCTGGTGCCGACGGCCAAGGTGGTCGCCAAGGGCGACGGCTCCGACGCCGCCGCCGCCGGCAAGGCGCTGGCCGACAGCCAGTCGCAGGCCATCCTGATGTACCTGGCCGGCACCGTGGCCGGCGAGGTGATCAAGGCCACCTACGCCGCCGGCAGCAAGCCGATGTTCTACGGCATGTCGATCGTGCCGGGCGAAGTCACGGCCAAGGTGGTGGCCCTGCAGGCGGGCGGCCTCGCGATCTCGCAAGTCATGCCCTATCCCTGGGGCGAGGTGGAGACGGTGACGCGCGACTATCGCCGGCTGGCGGAGCGGGCACAGGTACCGGTGGGTTACGGCAGCTTCGAGGGCTACCTGAACGGGCTGGTGATGATCGAGGCACTCAAGCGCACCGGCCGCGACCTGACGCGCGCCCGCCTGCATGCGACGCTGCGCGCGCTCAAGTTCCGCCTGGCCGGCATGGACATCGATTTCTCGACCGGCAACACCACCGGCTCGCGCTTCATCGAAATGGTGCGCGTCACGCCCGAGGGCCGCTTCGTGCGCTGAGCGGCGAGCGGATCCGCCGCACGGCCGGCCGGCACTCGCGCTCTAATAGCGCCATGTGCCAATTGCTAGGAATGAACTGCAACACGCCGACCGACGTGACCTTCAGCTTCACGGGGTTCGCGCAACGCGGCGGCCGCACCGACCACCACGCCGACGGCTGGGGCATCGCGTTCTTCGAGGACCGCGGGCTGCGCCATTTCGTCGACCACCAGCCGGCGAGCGAATCGCCGGTTGCGGAGCTGATCCGGCGCTATCCCATCCAGAGCCGCAACGTCGTGGCGCACATCCGCAAGGCGACTCAGGGCGAGGTCAACCTGCAGAACTGCCACCCCTTCGTGCGCGAACTGTGGGGGCGCTACTGGGTGTTCGCCCACAACGGCGATCTGAAGGAATTCCGCCCGCGGCTGCACGGCAACTTTCATCCGGTGGGCAACACCGACAGCGAACACGCCTTCTGCTGGATCATGCAGGAGCTGGCCAAGTCGCATGCGGGCGTGCCGAGCATCGAGGAGCTGACGCTCACGCTGCGCGAGCTGGCGCCACAGCTCGCGAGCCACGGCACCTTCAACTTCATGCTGTCCAACGGACAGGCGCTGTGGGCCCATGCCTCGACCAACCTCTGGTACGTGGAGCGCCGCCACCCCTTCGTGACCGCGCAGCTGTCGGACGAAGACGTGGAGATCGACTTCGCGCAGCACACCACGCCCAACGACCGCGTGGCCGTGGTCGTCACCGCGCCGCTGACCACCAACGAGACCTGGACACCCTTCGCGCCGGGCGAGCTGCATGTGTTCGTGGACGGGCAGCGATCCGGGTTCTGACGCAGATGTGAAGCCTTTCGACTGACACTTTTTTGCAACATTGCAAGAAAGTATCAACAGGTGGATGCAATCGAGTGAACAATAACCGTTCTCATTTGCATCTTATCTGGATCGTCCATGTCCGCTCCCCGCTTCTTCCTCCGGCCAACCGTGGTCGCGTCGCTGCTCGCGCTCAACACCGTGGCCGCCCTGGCCCAAACCACCACTGCCGAGCCGGCTGCGGCAGCGGCCAGCGGCACGCTCTCCACGGTGACCGTGGAAGCCAGCGCCGATGCATCCGCCGAAGGCCTGACCAAGCCCTATGCGGGCGGCCAGGTGGCGCGCGGCGGGCGGGTCGGCATCCTGGGCAACCAGGACATGATGAGCACGCCGTTTTCCAGCACCAACTACACCAACGAACTGATCCAGGACCAGCAGGCCAAGAGCGTGGCCGACGTACTGCTGAACGATCCGTCGGTGCGCCAGGCGCGCGGCTTCGGCAACTTCCAGGAGCTGTACGTGGTGCGTGGCTTCCCCGTCTACTCCGATGACGTCTCGTACAACGGCCTCTACGGCATGCTGCCGCGCCAGTACATCGCCTCTGAGTTCTTCGAGCGCGTGGAAGTCTTCCGCGGCGCCAACACCTTCCTGAACGGCGCCGCGCCCGGCGGCAGCGGCATCGGCGGCGCGATCAACCTGCTGCCCAAGCGCGCGCCCAACGAGCCGCTCACCCGCGTCGGCTTCGGCGTGCAGACCGGCGGCCAGGGCTTCGTCAACCTCGACCTGGCCCGCCGCTTCGGTCCCGACGACAGCCTGGGCATTCGCGTGAACGCTGTGCGCCGCGAAGGCGGCACCGGCGTGAAGAACGAAAGCCAGCAGCTCAGCGCCTTCGGCGTGGGCCTCGACTGGCACAACCGCAACGTGCGCCTGTCGGCCGACTTCGGTTACCAGGACTACGACCTGAAGGACGGCCGCCCGAGCCTGACGCCCTCGTCCACGCTGCCGATTCCCCGCGCGCCCGACGCCCGCACCAACTTCGCCCAGCCCTGGACCTACTCGAAGGAAAAGGACAAGTTCGCCACCTTCCGCGGCGAAGTCGACATCACCGACAACATCACGGCCTGGGCCGCCGGCGGCGTGCGCCGCAGCGACGAAGACAACGTGCTGTCGAACCCCACGCTCACCGACTCGTTCGGCAACACCAGCAACACTCGCTTCAGCAACACCCGCAAGGACCGCATCGGCACCGCCGAGCTCGGCGTGCGCGGCAACTTCGCGACCGGCCCGGTGAAACACACGGTGGTGGCCTCGGTCGCCAAGTACAGCAACGACCGCGACAACGCGTACACGATCTCGCGCGGCACCATCCGCAACAACATCTACGCACCGTACGCAACGGCATACCCGGTCGCCAACGCCTTCACCGGCAACACGCTGGAAGACCCGCGCCTGACCGACAAGATCGACACCTCGAGCGTGGCCATCGCCGACACCATGTCCTTCATGGACGACCGCCTGCTCGTCACCCTCGGCGCGCGTCGCCAGACCATCGAGCAGACCAGCTTCGCCTACACCACGCTCAAGCAGACGAGCACCTACGACAAGAGCAAGACCACGCCGGTGGCCGGCGTCGTGTTCAAGATCACGCCGACTGTCTCGGCCTACGCCAACTACATCGAAGGCCTCGTCAAGGGCAACGTCGCGGGCACCACGGTGAACAACCGTCCTGTCACCAACGCCGGCGAAATCTTTGCGCCCTACCAAGCCAAGCAGAAGGAAGTCGGCGTCAAGTACGACGGCGGCACGCTCGGCGCCAGCGCCGCGTTCTTCACCACGGACCAGCCCACCTACTACTACTCGGGCCAGACCTACGGCCTGTACGGCAAGCAGCGCAACCAGGGCCTCGAGTTCTCGGTGTTCGGCCAGCCCACCAAGGGCCTGCGCTTGCTCGGTGGCCTGACGCTGCTCGACGCCAAGCAGAAGAACACGCAAGGCGGCGCGACCGACGGTCTCACCGCCATCGGCGTGGCCAAGCAGCAGGCCAATCTCGGCGCCGAATGGGACGTGCCCGGCGTGCGCAACCTGTCGCTGAACGCACGCGTGCTGTACACCTCGAAGCAGTACGCCAACGCCACCAACACGCAGTCGGTACCGTCGTGGACGCGCTTCGACATCGGCGCGCGCTACCTGGTCGACCTCGGCAACGGCCGCGCGCTCACGCTGCGCGCACGCATCGACAACCTGTTCAACAAGTCGTACTGGGCCTCGGTGGGCGGCACGCAGGGCAGCAACTACCTGGTGCTGGGCGCGCCACGCACCTTCGCGGTGAGCGGCACCATCGACTTCTGACCTGCTGCGTCAGCGGCCCTGCGTGCGCAGGGTCTCTTCCAGCGCATCGATGAACATCGCCGGCACGTCGAAGCCGGTCTGTTCGGTGATCTCCTGGAAGCAGGTCGGGCTGGTCACGTTGATCTCGGTCACCGAGTCGCCGATCACGTCGAGCCCTATCAGCAGCAGCCCGCGCGGCGCGAGCGCACGGCCCACGGTCTCGGCGATCTCGCGGTTGCGCGCGGTCAGCGGTTGCGCCACGCCCTTGCCGCCCGCAGCCAGGTTGCCGCGCACCTCGGTGCCCTGCGGAATACGCGCCAGCACGAAGGGCGCCGGCTCGCCCGCGATGATCAGGATGCGCTTGTCGCCCTGCACGATCTCGGGCACGAAGCGTTGCACCATGATCGTCTCTGCGCCGTCCTTGTTGAGCGTCTCGACGATGGAGCCGAGGTTCAGCGCGTCCTGCCGCACGCGGAAGATGCCCATGCCGCCCATGCCGTCGAGCGGCTTCAGGATGATGTCGCCGTGCTCGGCGTGGAAGTCGCGCACGGCCTGCGAGCTGCGCGTTACCAGCGTGGGCGTGGTGAACTGCGGAAACTCCATGATCGCGAGCTTCTCGGGGTGGTCGCGCAGCGCGCGCGGCTTGTTCACCACCTGCGCGCCCTCGCGCTCGGCCTGCTCCAGCAGGTGCGTGGCGTAGATGTATTCGGCGTCGAAGGGCGGGTCCTTGCGCATCAGCACGGCGTCGAAGTCCTTCAGCGCCTTGGCCTCGGTGATGTCGACGCTGTACCAATCTTTCGGGTCGCCGGTCAGCGTGATCTGCTGCACCGTGGCCGTGACCACGCCGCCCGACTTCCACTGAATGTCCTGCGGCAGGCAGGCCGCGATGCGGTGGCCGCGGCGCTGGGCCTCGCGCATCATCGAGAAGGTCGTGTCCTTGTAGATCTTGAAATGATCAAGCGGATCGGCGACGAAGAGGATGTTTTTCATCAGGCGTTCTTTCTTGCGGTGCCGGGAGCGGCGGCTGCCACCGGGATATCGGGCGCGATGTTGCCGGAAGCGGCGATGTCCTTGCCGGCCGGGGCCTTTTCTTCATGCGTCCGGCCGGGCTTGAAGGATCGCATCGGGCGATTGTGCCGGGAGGCCGGCAGCACCAGATTGTCAACAATCTGAATTACATAATGTCAACCATCAGGCACGGGAATTGCACGAACCCAGTCGCGACATCCCGCCGTGCACCGCCATGGCCCAGCAAGATTGGAGAACCCCGTGGACGCATCCGTTTCGCAGCAGAGCAACCCCGCGTTCGACCCCGCCGCCGTGGTCGACGAGTTCCTTCGCCTGGTGATGATTCCCGACCCGCAGTCGGCCTCCCGCTTCACCGCGCCCGGCATCCGCATCCGCTTCACCGGCAACCGCCCGATGCAGGCGCCCGGCGACACCTCCGCCTTCAACGCGAAGCGCTATGCGTGGGTCAAGAAGAAGATCGAGCGCACCGAAACGGTGGCCGGCGGCACGCCCGAGGAAACGGTGGTCTACAGCCTCGGCACGCTCTACGGCGCCTGGCCCGACGGCACGGCCTTCGAAGGCAATCGCTATGTCGACCGCTACGTGGTGCGCCACGGCCTGATCGTGCAGATGGACGTGTGGAACGACAGCGCCGAATGGCTGCTGGTGCGCGCCGGCCTCGCCGTGCTGTGATGAGGCCCCAGGCATGACGACGCGCTGGCCCGACCGGCTTCCCACACACGACCGCTTCGACTACCGGCCCATCACGCGGCGGCCCGACTACGTGTGGCCGAACGGCGCGCGACTGGCGGTGTACATCGGCTTCAATGTCGAACACTTCGCCTTCGGCGACGGGCTGGGCGCATGCATCGGCCCGGCCTCGCCACAACCCGACGTGCTCAACCACGGCTGGCGCGAGTACGGCAACCGCGTCGGCGCGTGGCGCTGCCTGGAGCTGTTCGACGCGCTCGCGCTGCCCACCGGCGCGCTCGTCAACACCGCGCTGTACGACCACTGCCCCGAGTTGGTCCAGGCGCTGGTGGCGCGCGGCGACGAGCTGATCGGCCACGGCCACAGCAATGCCGAACGCCAGGGCGCGCTCGACGAAGTGCACGAACGCGCGCTGCTGCAGCGCTGCCGCGAACGCATGGTGCGCGAGAGCGGGCAGGCACCCGCCGGCTGGCTCTCGCCATGGATCTCGGAAAGCGCCGTCACGCCCGACCTGCTGGCCGAGACCGGCTACAGCTACACGCTCAACTGGTGCCACGACGACCAGCCGCTGCGCATGCGCACACGCGGCGGCGGCTCGCTGTGGTCGGTGCCATATCCGCAGGAGCTCAACGACATTCCGATGATCGTCGGCCGCCTGATGGACGCAAAGGACTTCAGCTCGATGGTGATCGACAACTTCGAGGAGATGCTCGAACAGTCGCGCACGCAGCCGCTGGTGATGGGCCTGGCGCTGCACCCGTACATCGTGGGCCAGCCCTATCGGCTGCGGCACCTGCGCACCGCACTCACGCACCTGGCGCAGGCGCGCGACCGGGGCGACATCTGGTTCACCACGCCGGGAGCGATCGCCTCGCACGTGGAAGGGCTCGCGAAGGAGCGCCCAGGAGAATTCGACTGAGGCGCCCTGCCTGAGCCTCAGATTTCGATCTTCGACCCCAGCTCCACCACCGCATTGTTCGGCAGCCCCAGGAACGCCGCCGCCCCGCTCGCGTTGTGGTGCATCTGCGCGAACAGCTTCTCGCGCCACGGCGCCATGCCGCTGCCGAGCGTCGGAATCACGACGTCGCGCGACAGGAAGTAGCTGGTCGTCATCGGCTCCAGCTGGCAGCCGCGCATGCGCGCGTTTTCGAGCGCGCGCGGCAGGTCGATGTCGTTCTTGAAGCCGTAGTGCACGATGATCTGCCAGCAGTGGTGGCCGAGCGCCTCGATCTCGATGCGCTTGTCCATCGGAATCCACGGCACCTCGTGGTTGCGCACGGTGACGAACATGTTCTGTTCGTGCAGCACCTTGTTGTGCTTCAGGTTGTGCAGCAACGCATTCGGCACGGTGCCCGGCTCGGCCGTGAGGAACACCGCCGTGCCGTCGACACGCGCCGGCGGGCTCACGAACACCGAGTCGAGAAAGGACTTCAGATCGATCGCGTCGGCATGCTGCGCCTCGCCCATCAAACGGCGTCCTTCCTTCCACGTCATCATCAGCGTGAAGACGAAGCCGCCGATCAGCAGCGGGAACCAGCCGCCCTCGAACAGCTTGAGCAGGTTCGACGCGAAGAACAGGAAGTCGACCACGAAGAAGACCGCTGTCGATGCGATGCACAGCGCCAGCGGAAGCTTCCACGCGTAGCGGATCACGAAGAAGGTCAGCACCGTGGTGATCAGCATGTCGGTGGTCACGGCAATGCCGTAGGCCGCGGCCAGGCTGCTCGACGAGCGGAACATGACCACCGCCAGAACGATGGCCACGAACAGGCCCCAGTTGACCAGCGGAATGTAGATCTGGCCCGCCGTGCGCACGCTGGTGTGCTCGATGTTCAGGCGCGGCAGGTAGCCCAGCTGGATGACCTGGCGCGTGACGCTGAAGGCGCCCGTGATGAGGGCCTGCGACGCGATCACCGTGGCCGCCGTGGCCAGCAGCACCAGCGGAATGAGCGCCCATTCGGGCGCCATCATGAAGAACGGGTTCTTCACCGCCTCGGGGTTCTCCAGCAGCAGCGCGCCCTGGCCGAAGTAGTTGAGCGTCAGCGCCGGCATCACGACCGAGAACCACGCAATGCGGATCGGGCTCTTGCCGAAGTGGCCCAGGTCGGCGTACAGCGCCTCGGCACCGGTCACGCACAGCACGGTGGCGCCCAGCAGGATGAAGCTGGTGCCCGGGTTGTCCCACATGAACTTCAGCGCATAGAACGGGTTCAGCGCCTTCAGGATCTCGGGGTGGTGCAGGATCTGCGACACGCCAAGCACGGCAATCGCCAGGAACCACACGAGCGTGATCGGCCCGAAGAACTTGCCGATGCCCGCCGTGCCGCGCTTCTGCACCACGAAGAGACAGAACAGCACGACCAGCGTGAGCGGGATCACGTAGTGCGTGAAGTGCGGCGACACCACCTCCAGGCCCTCGACCGCCGAGAGCACCGAGATGGCCGGGGTGATGACCCCGTCGCCGTAGAAGAGCGAAGTGCCGAAGATGCCGACCACCAGCAGCAGGTGGCGCAGCCTGGGCTTGTCGGCCACCGCGCGGGAGGCCAGCGCCAGCATGGCGACGAGGCCGCCCTCGCCTTCGTTGTCGGCCCGCAGCACGAGCACGACGTACTTGATGGAGACGATGACGGTGAGCGTCCAGAAGAACATCGAGAGGATGCCGTAGACGTTCTCGACGGTGAACGGCACGTGGCCGTGGCCGAACACTTCCTTGACGGCATACAGCACGCTGGTGCCGATGTCGCCATAGACGACGCCGATGGCGCCGACGATGAGGCCGGCTGAGAGATTTTTGGGGGCTGACACGAAGTCGATGGGAAAAGGGCAGGCTGCTGGAATCGACGCGTCAGACACGCCGGGGCGAGGCAAGTGTGAACTTTAGTCCACCTGCGTCACCCTCCCGCCCTTTTGTTTCCGTTGCTGTGGGGCCGCTATTTTGCCGTTGCTTGTGGTCGGCGCAAGCCGCCACAAGCCGCCCCGGCAATCATTCGTAGATTTCGGCGTCCGGATCGGTCGCTTCCATCTCGTAGCTGGCGGCCACCATGGCCAGCCGTCCGACCACGCCATACATGTAGAAGCGGTTGGGCGCGCTGGCGCCAGGCTTGGCGCCGGGCTGTGGCAAGTGCGCACTTTCAGAAAAAGCCAGCGGCACGAAGCTCGCACCCGGCAGCTTGAGGTTTTCGTCGGCGGCGCGCTCGGCATGCACGCGGTAGAAACCGCCGACCACGTAGCGATCCATCATGTAGACCACCGGTTCGGCCACGCCGTTGTGCACGCGCTCGTTGGTGAGCACGCCTTCCTGGACGATCAGCTCGGTGGGTTCGCGCAGCTCGCGGCCGGCGCCGGTCTTGCCGGCCGGGGCGCTGCTGGCGGTGCCGCGCGGCTTGCCGATCAGCGCCTCGACGTCCTTGGCATCGCGCACCGTCACCACGCCCGGGCTGCCGCTGCCGCTGTGGCCGCCCTTGACGACCACAAACGGCTTCTCGTTGATGCCGTATTCCTTGTACTTGCGGCGCACCTTGGTCAGCACCGCATCCACATGGCTGGTCAGCACGTCGATGCCGCGGCCCTCGGCCACATCCACGCCTTCGGCGCGCGCATAGATCGGGTTGATGAGCCACGGGTCGATGCCCAGCAGCTTGCCGAGGCGCTTGGACAGCTCCTCGTAGCTGTGCAGGTGGTTGCTCTTGCGGCGCACCGACCAGCCTGCGTGCAGCGGCGGCAGCAGATACTGCTCATGCAAATCTTCGAGGATGCCGGGCGTTCCCGCAGAAAGCTCGTTGTTGAGCAAAATTGTGCACGGATCGAAGTTCTTCAGCCCCAGTCGGCGCTTGCTGCGCACCACCGGCTCGAGCGTCACGGTTTCGCCGTTCGGCAGTTCGATCTTCTTGGGCGACTTGATGGCCGGATCGATTGACCCAATGCGCACGTTGAGCCCCGCCATGTGGAAGATGCGCACCAGTTGCGCGACGTTGGCGAGATAAAAGGTATTTTTGGAGTGATTTTCCGGAATGACGAGCAGGTTGCGCGCTTCCGGACAGATCTTCTCGATGGCCGCCTGAGCAGCCTGCACCGCCAGCGGCAGCATCTCCTTGGTGAGATTGTTCCAGCCGCCCGGAAAGAGGTTGGTGTCGACCGGGGCCAGCTTGAAGCCGGCGTTGCGGATGTCGACGGCACTGTAGAACGGCGGCGTGTGCTCCATCCACTCGAGCCGGAACCAGCGCTCGATGGCGGGCATCGAGTCGAGCACCCGCTGCTCCAGTTCGTTGATCGGGCCGGTCAGGGCGGTGACGAGATGCGGAACCATGCGGCGGCCTTGTTGGTTTTGTGCTTAAAGGTGGAGCGGAATTGTAGGATTTGGGGATGGCCGCCCCAATGACAAGACCGCACGCGGGCGCATCGGATCAGGTCCGGACTTCGCCCTGCCCCAGCACCACGTACTTGAGCGAGGTCAGTCCTTCGATGCCCACCGGACCGCGGGCGTGGAACTTGTCGGTGCTGATGCCGATTTCGGCGCCCAGCCCGAACTCGAAGCCATCCGCGAAGCGTGTGCTCGCATTGACCATCACGCTGGCCGAATCGACCTCGCGCAGGAAGCGTTGCGCATGCACGTGGTCGCGCGTGACGATGGCGTCGGTGTGGTGGCTCGAATAGCGGTTGATGTGCGCGATGGCCTCGTCCACGCCGGCCACCACCTTGATGCTGATGACGGCGGCCAGGTATTCCTCGGACCAGTCGGACTCGACCGCATCGACCACCCGGGCCTTCGGATCGAGCGCCTCGTCGGCGCGCAGGATGGCGGCAGCCACCGGGTCGCAGCGCATTTCCACACCCTTGGCCGCGAAGATGGCGGCAATCTCGGGCAGGAAGTCGTCGGCCACGGAAGCCGACACCAGCAGGCCTTCGGCGGCGTTGCAGGGGCTGTACTTCTGGGTCTTGGCGTTGTCGACGATGCGCAGCGCCATGTCGAACTCGGCCGTGTCGTCCACGTAGACGTGGCAGTTGCCGTCCAGGTGCTTGATGACCGGCACCTTGGCGTCGCGGCTGATGCGCTCGATCAGCCCCTTGCCGCCGCGCGGAATGATCACGTCGACGAACTCGGGCATGGCGATGAGCTGGCCGACGGCCTCGCGGTCGGTGGTCTGCACCAGCTGCACCGCTTCGACCGGCAGGCCGGCTTCGGCCAGCGCCTCGGACACCAGCAGCGCCAGCGCCTTGTTCGACTCGATGGCTTCCGAGCCGCCGCGCAGGATGGCCGCGTTGCCGCTCTTGATGGCAAGGCTCGCAGCCTCGATGGTCACGTTGGGCCGGCTCTCGTAGATCATGCCGAAGACGCCGATCGGCACGCGCATCTGGCCCACGCGGATGCCGCTGGGCTGCTGCTTCATGCCGATGATTTCGCCGATGACGTCGGCCATGCCGGCAAGCTGTTCGCAGCCGATGGCCACGGTCTCGATGACCTTGGGCGTGAGCTTGAGACGATCGACCATCGGCGCCGAGAGGCCGGCGGCGGTGGCGCGTTCCAGGTCCTTCTGATTGGCGACCGCCAGCACCGGGCCGGCTTCGCGCAGACGCCGGGCCAGCGCCTTCAATGATATGTTTTTGGTAGCTGCATCCGCACGGGCCATGAGGAATGCAGCGGCTTTGGCTTGCAGACCCAGGGTCTGCATGTGCTCGCTGACGTTGAACGCGTTCATGTACGCATTTTCCCACGCCGACCTGTGACCCGGCTTACACGGGCCTTTTGATGGCTGGAGCCATCGCGCCCAAGCGGATCAGGCGCGCCGAGGAGCGGTCGCCGCGCTGCTGCAGGCGCGGCACAGCATCAGCGCCAGCCGCTGCAGGGCCTGCCAGCCGCTAGCGGGCCAGTCGGGCTGCTTCAGCCCCTTCACGATGCCGTCCACCACATGCGCCGCACGCAGCAGCCGGGTCAGCATGCGGTCGTCCAGCCGCGGCAGCACGCGCTCGAAGGCGCGCTCACGCGGGCCCCAGATGCGGTTCTCGCGCAGCGCCATCGGCAGCGGGCGTCCCGAGGCCATGGCGTCCTTCACGCGCTTGAGCGCGCGGATGTCCTCGGCAATCGTGTAGTGCACCAGCACCTCGGCCTCGCCCTCGGCCTGCAGGCCATCGAGCATGCGCGCCACGCGCTGTGGATTACCGGCCAGCACGGCTTCGGACAGCTTGAACACGTCATAGCGCGCCACGTTGTTGACCGCGCCTTCGACCTGCTCCCAGCTCAGCTCGCCGGCCGGGTGCAGCAGCGCGAGCTTCTGGATTTCCTGGTGCGCGGCGAGCAGATTGCCCTCCACGCGATCGGCAAAGAACTGCAGCGTGCGCTGGCCTTCGTCGCCGGGCATCACGCGCTGGCCCTGCTGACCCAGGCGCTGCGCGATCCATTGCGGCAGCGCGCTGCGCTCGATCGGGTCGACCTGGATGCTCGCGCCGTTGTTCTCCAGCGCCGAGAACCAGGCGCCGGTGCGCGTGGCCTTGTCCAGCCGCGGCAGCATCACCAGCGTGAGCGTGCTGTCGTTGCCGGGCGCGGACTCGGCCATCTGCTGAAGGGCCGCGCTGCCGTCCTTGCCGGGCTTGCCCGAGGGGATGCGGATCTCGACGATCTGCTTGTCTGCGAACAGCGAGAGCGAGCCCCCGGCCGCGAGCACCGCGCTCCAGTCGAAGTGCGCGCCGGCCACGGTGTAAGAGCTGCGCTCGGTGTAACCCTGCGCGCGCGCGGCGGTGCGGATGGCGTCGGCCGCTTCCTGCGCGAGCAGCGGCTCGTCGCCGTGGATCGTGTAGAGCGGCTTCAGGCCCTTCTGCAGGTGGGCTCCGAGCTGGGCGCTGGCAAGTTGCATGGAAATGGAATGGCCGGAGCGCGCAGGCTCAGAGTTCCTTGACGGCCGCCAGGCGGCGCATCAGCTGCTGCGCGATGTCCGACTGCATGTCGCGGAACAGCAGGTCGGCTTCGCCTTCCTTGGCCAGCGCGTTGGTTTCGTTGAAGCTCAGGTCGCGCGTCTGCGAGACGTCGGTGGCCGGCAGCAGGTCTTTACCGCCCGGCGTGCGCAGGCGGAAGCGCACCTTCAACTGAAGCTGCAGCTCGCGCACCAAGCCGGCCGAGTTGGTCGAGATCACGATGCGGTTGCGGTCCTCGCTGAGGATCTCCAGCACCACGTCGGCGGCCGGCGACGAACCACCGGCGGTGGACGTGTCGGGCGTCACCAGAGTCACAGTGCCCGTCGCCCGCAGCTCGCGCCGGATCTGGTTGATCATGGCCGAGTTGCCCGACACCTGCAGCGTCTTGAACGCGAAGACAGGCGCCTTGCGCAGCTCGAAGCCGCAACCGGCCAGGCCGAGCGAAGCGCCCGCCGCCGTCAATCCGAGAAGAAAGCCGCGGCGCGGCAGCGAGACATTGCGAGTGTTCATGCTTGAGTCGTTCAAAGGACCACGTTGACCAGACGGCCGGGAACCACGATCACGCGCTTGGGCGGCGCGCCTTCGGCGAAGTTGACGAAATCGTCGCAGGCAAGCGCAAGCTTCTCGATCTCGTCCTTCGATGCGCCGGCCGGCACGCTGAGCTTGCCGCGCAGCTTGCCGTTGACCTGCAGCATGAGTTCGATCTCGTCCTGCACCAGCGCACCGACGTCGACCGCGGGCCAGGGCGCGTCGAGCAGGCCGCCCAGATCCTTGTCGTAGCCGAGTTCGTTCCACAGCTGCTGGGCGATGTGCGGCGTGGCCGGGTAGAGGCAGCGCAGCAGGATGCCGAAGCCCTCGCGCATCGCGGCCGCGTCGCCCGCGCTGCCGTCGGGCTTGAAGCCTTCCAGCGCGTTGAGCAGCTTCATCGCGCCCGACACCACCGTGTTGTATTGCATGCGCTGGTAGTCGTAGTCGATCTGGCGCAGCACGGTGTGCACCTCGCGGCGCAGCGCCTGTGCATTCTTGCCGTATGTTGGCGGCCCTCCCAGGGTCACAGGCTGTTCCGCCTGCGCCACGCCGAAATTCCACACCCGGCGCAGGAAGCGGTAGCTGCCTTCGACGGCCGCGTCGTTCCACTCGAGCGTGGCTTCGGGCGGCGCGGTGAACATCGTGTACAGGCGCGCGGTGTCGGCGCCGTATTTCTCGATCAGGTCCTGCGGGTCGACGCCGTTGCGTTCGCTCTTGCCCATCTTGCCGACGCCGCCGTACTCGACCTTCGTGCCGTCGGCGGTGGTGCCGCCGGTGATGCGGCCCTGCGCATCGAGCACCGTCGCGACTTCGCTGGGCGGGAAGTAGTCCTTGCCGCCCTTTTCATTGCGCTTGTAGAAGATGTGGTTGAGCACCATGCCCTGGGTGAGCAGCTTGCTGAAGGGCTCGTCGGCCTTCACGAGGCCAAGGTCGCGCATCACCTTGGTCCAGAAGCGCGCGTACAGCAGGTGAAGAATCGCGTGCTCGATGCCGCCGATGTACTGGTCCATCGGCATCCAGTAGTCGGCGCCGCCGGCCACCATCGCCTCTTCGTTCTTCGGGTCGCAGTAGCGCATGAAGTACCACGACGAATCGACGAAGGTGTCCATCGTGTCGGTCTCGCGCCGCGCGGGCTTGCCGCAGACGGGGCAGACCACGCCGGCGTGGAAGCCTTCGTGCTTGTGCAGCGGGTTGCCCGAGCCGTCCGGCACGCAGTCGGTGGGCAGCACCACGGGCAGGTCTTTCTCGGGCACCGGCACCGCGCCATGTTCGTCGCAATGGATGATCGGGATCGGCGTGCCCCAGTAGCGCTGGCGGCTCACGCCCCAGTCGCGCAGGCGCCAGGTGGTCTGCAGCTCGCCCAGGTCCTTCTGGCCCAGCGCATGCGCCACGGCGGCCACGGCCTCCTTGTACGACATGCCGCTGAAGTTGTCGGAATTGATGGTCACGCCGCGCTGCTTGTCGGCGTACCAGTCCTGCCACTTGTGATAGTCGAAGTGCGGCTCGTCGTCGACCAGCACCACCTGGATGATCTCGATGCCGTACTTGTTGGCGAAGGCGAAGTCGCGCTCGTCGTGCGCGGGCACGCCCATCACGGCGCCGTCGCCGTAGCCGATCAGCACGTAGTTGCCGACCCACACGGGCACCTGCTCCTCGGTGATCGGGTGCTTGACGGTCAGGCCCGTGGGCACGCCCTTCTTCTCTTGCGTGGCGAGTTCGGCCTCGGTGGTGCCGCCGCTCTTGCACTCCTCGATGAAGGCCGCGACCTTGGGGTCGAGCGTGGCGGCATGCGCGGCCAGCGGATGCTCGGGCGCCACGGCGCAGAAGGTCACGCCCATGATGGTGTCGGCGCGCGTGGTGAACACGTACATGCGGCCGTCCTGGATCAGCTTGCCGCTTGCGTCCTTGATGTCATGCGTGAAGGCGAAGCGCAGGCCCTCGCTCTTGCCGATCCAGTTTTCCTGCATCAGCTTGACGCGCTCGGGCCAGCCCGGCAGCTTGTGCTGGGTGTGTTCGAGCAGTTCCTCGGCGTAGTCGCTGATCTTCAGGTAGTAGCCCGGGATCTCGCGCCGCTCGACCGTGGCGCCGGTGCGCCAGCCCTTGCCGTCGATCACCTGCTCGTTGGCCAGCACGGTCTGGTCGACCGGGTCCCAGTTGACGACCTGGGTCTTGCGATAGGCAATGCCCTTTTCGAGCATCTTCAGGAACAGCCACTGGTTCCACTTGTAGTAGCTCGGGTCGCAGGTGGCGATCTCGCGGCTCCAGTCGATGGCCAGGCCCATGGCCTGGAGCTGGCCCTTCATGTAGGCGATGTTCTCGTAGGTCCACTTGGCCGGCGGCACGCCGTTCTTCAGCGCCGCGTTCTCGGCCGGCAGGCCGAAGGCGTCCCAGCCCATGGGCATCAGCACGTTGTAGCCGCTCATGCGCAGGTGGCGCGTGAGCATGTCGTTGATCGTGTAGTTGCGCACATGGCCCATGTGCAGCTTGCCGCTGGGGTACGGCAGCATCGAGCAGGCGTAGTACTTCTTGCGGCTCGTGTCCTCGGTGACGCGGTAGGCATCGGCGGCGCTCCATTGCGCCTGGGCAGCGGACTCGACGTCGCTGGGTTTGTAGCTGGGATTCATGGCGGTTCGGCAAGAGCCCGGCTCGGAGCGGCCGGGAACGCGGGATTATCGCGCCCGGGCGAAAGCCCCGGCCGGCAGACTCTAGACTCGGGGCACGTAACCTGCGTGTTGCGCGGGTAACGCCTGCCGTCCGACAGGTTTTTCGCACCGCCTGGAACACCATGAAACTGCGCCTGAAACACCTCGCCCTGGGCCTGGCGGCCGCCGCCGTCGGCCTCGCCGCCACGCCCCTGTGGGCCCAGCAGAACGACAAGCCCCTGCGCATCGTCGTGCCCTTCGCCACCGGCGGTGCGCAGGACGTGATCGCCCGCTACCTGGGCGCCAAGCTCACCGACAAGCTCGGCCAGCCCGTCATCATCGACAACAAGGCCGGCGCTGGCGGCATCGTGGCCGCCGACGCGGTGGCCAAGGCGACCGACGGTGCGACGGTGCTGCTGGCCACTGGCGGTGCGATCACGATCGCCCCCCACCTGCAGCCCAAGCTCCCCTACGACCCGGTGCACGAGCTGGTGCCGGTGGCCCTGGTGGCCGACACGCCGATGACGCTGTCCGTGCGCACCGAGAGCCCCTACAAGACGGTGGCCGACGTGCTGCGCGATGCCAAGGCCAAGCCGGGCCAGGTGACCTATGCCTCGACCGGCAACGGCACCGTGTCGCACCTGACCGGGGCACTGCTGGCGCAGGCGAGCGGCACGAACCTGCTGCACGTGCCCTACCGGGGCGCCGCACCGGCCATGACGGACCTGCTGGGCGGCCAGGTGGCCGCCATCGTCACCAGCGTGGCCTCGATCGAACCCATGGTCGCCAGCGGCAAGGCGCGCGTGCTCGGCACCTTCTCCCGGGTTTCCCTTCCCAGCATGGGTTCGGCCCCGACCATCGGCGAGGCCACCGGCCTGCCGGGAATGGAAGTGCCGGTCTGGGTCGGCGTGATGGCGCCGGCGCGCATGCCGGCGGCGAGCGTCGAGAAGCTGTCGGCGGCGCTGCTCGAGGTGTGCAACCTGCCGGAGACGAAGCAGCGCTTCGCCCAGTCGGGCGCGGTGAACACCTGTGGCGGCCCGGCTGCCCTGGGCAAGGTCGTGACGGAAGACAGCCAGCGCTGGGCGAAGGTGATCAAGCAGGGCGGGATCAAGGTTGACTGAGTTTTCGGGCAAGAAGTACCGCGTCGGCATCGCGGGCACCGGGGCAATCGCGCTGGCCAGCGCGGCTTGGCTGCGACAGGCGGGCCACGGCGTCACCGTGTGGTCGCCGGGTGGCCAGGGAGCAGAAGCCTTGCGCACGCAGGCACTGGAGGCCAGCGGCATCCAGTCGTTTTCAGTGACCGTCGAGGTTGCCGACGACGCGGCCGGACTGTGCGCGGCCTCGGATGTGCTGCTGCTGGCCCTGCCGGTCAACGGCCACAAGCGCGTGATGGATGCGCTCTTGCCCTCTCTGCGCGACGGCCAGACCGTGATCGTCAGCTCGATGGCCTCGCTGTCGTCGCTCTATCTCCATGAAGCAGCCCGCCGCGCCGGCCGGCAGATCACTGTCGCCAGCTTCGGCACGACCGTTCTGACCGCGCGCCGCGAATCGGGCACGCAGGTCAGGGTGATGACGCGACGCAAGGCCGTCGGCGTCTCCGCCCTGCCCGGCTCAAAAGTCGGCGAAGCCGTCACGCTGTGCACCGCCCTCTTCGGCGACGGCTTCTCCGCGCAGGACGGCGCCCTTGCCAGCGCCCTGGCCAACGTCAACCCGCAGTCGCACGGCCCGCTCGCGGTCTTCAACTGGACCCGCATCGAGCGCGCCGAGAACTGGCCGCAGTACCACTGCATGACGCCCGGCGTGTCGCGCGCGATCGAGGCACTTGACCAGGAACGCCGCGCCGTGGCGGCAGCCTTCGGCATCGAGCTCGGCCCCATCGAGGCGCACTTCGCGCGCTCCTTCGGCACCACGTCGGAAAAGCTCGAAGACATTGCCGCCGAACTGCACGCCAAGCGCGGCGGCCCGCCCGGCCCCACGCAGGTCGACACCCGCTACGTGACCGAGGACATGCCCTACGGCCTGGCGTTCGTCGAGGCGCTGGGCGCCATCGCCGGCGTGCCGACACCCGCGACGCGCACCATCGTGGAAGCAGCCTCGCTGGTCAACGGCGTCGACTTCCGCCGCGAGAACGATTTGCTCGAACCGCTGGGCCTGGCGAGCGAAACCGTCGCCGGGCTGCTCGCGCGCCTATGAACCGTCTGCTTCGGGGAACACCGGCTCCCCGAGGTTGAGCATCAGCCGGTTGGCCCAGGCGAAGATGGCAACCGAATGGATCAGGTCGAGTATTTCCAGCTCTGTCAGCCCGACCTCCTTCAACCCGCGCACGTCGTCGGCCGAGACCTTGTCGGGTTCCGCGCCAAGACGGATCGAAAACTCGACGATGGCCTTCTCGCGCGCCGTGGTGCCGGCGCCCGCCGGCTCCTCGAACACCTGCGAGATCACGTCGTTGCGCTTGGCCAGCTGCTCGAAGCGCTGCGCATGCACCGAGGCGCAGTACACGCAACCGTTGACGCGCGACTCCACCGTGGCACCCAGCTCGCGCTCGGCGCGCGGCATGCCGCCCGGCGCGAACATGATCGCGTTGAAGGCAATCGAGCGCTGCAGCAGTATCTCGGGCTGATGCGCCAGCACCAGAAAGTACGGCGACGTGCGCGCCTGCGGGCTCATCTCGTCGAGCGCCGCCAGTTGCGCCGGCGTGGCGGTGTCGACGTTCACCGTGTCGAGCCACGGCTTCCACTTCAGCACCTCGTTGGTGAAGCCCTTGATGCGGATCGGGGCCGTCATGCCGCCACCTCCACCGCTGCCAGCGCCTTCAGCCCCGCGGCGACGCGGATCTGGTACGACAGGAAGGCGATCAGCTGGCTCATCGCCACGATGGCGGGCGTCGACAGACCGCTGTCGACCAGCGACTGCACAGCCGCCTTGTCGCCCTCGATGGGGCGTTCGATCAGCTTGCCGGTGAAGGCCAGCACGGCCTGCAGGCGCGCATCGGCCACGGGCTTGCCGGCGTCCACCGCCGCCGTCAGGGCGCTGTCCGCGCCTTCGGCCGCCAGCCGGTCGCGGTAATGCGCGGCAAGGCTGTCCGCCTTCGACACGCGGCAGGCATGCAGCGCCACCAGCAGCCGCTCGCTCACTGACAGGCCTTCGACGGCCGGGGAAAACATCGCGTCGTAGCTGCCTTGCGTCGCGGCGACGACCTTGTCGCGCTGGCGCCGCAGCGCCCAGGTGGGGTGGTCTGGCGCCAGCGGGACGGCGGCATCGATCACATCGGAAGTGGGAGTGCTGGTTGTCATGGTTCAGTTTCTTTCCTGAGGCGGCAGCGCGGGCGTCCATTCGTCGCCGAAGAGTTCCGGCTCGGCGTAGGCCTCGAGGTTGGCGTAGTGGTGGTCGAAGTCTTCGCGGTAGAACAGGCTGGCGATGCCGCTCGCC
Organism: Variovorax sp. YR634; assembly: GCF_900106655.1. Lineage (NCBI taxonomy): Bacteria > Pseudomonadati > Pseudomonadota > Betaproteobacteria > Burkholderiales > Comamonadaceae > Variovorax > Variovorax sp. YR634. Next base: position 310,093 of record NZ_FNOL01000004.1, on the reverse strand, counting down.
AGCCGCTTGGCGCCGTCGCTGATGGCCGGGATGTCGCCCGACACCGTGCCGTGCGACAGCGCCGCCGGGTAGCAGAAGCAGTGGATGCGCCCGAGCCCCGGGCATTCGCCCGGCAGGCGCTCCTGGAATTCGAAGACCGGCCCGAGGTCGGGCGAGTCGGCCAGTTCCTGGTCTTCGTCGCCGGGAGCGGGCACGAAGCGGTCTTTCCAGGTGCGCACCTGGGCGGCGATGCCGTCGAACTCGGGGCGGTTCGGCCAGTCGACCTTGAAGCCGGTCGAGACGATGAGGAAGTCGAATTCGAAGTCGCCCTTCGGCGTCGACACGCGCATCGAATCGCCCTTCGGCTCGATGGCCAGGATCGGGCAGTCGAAGTTGAAGAAGGCATTGGCGTGCCCCGACACCCGCAGCGTGCTGCCGTGCGGCGGCGGCACGTTCGCCACGTTGATGTAGTGGCGGATGCGCCACTTGAGTTCGTCGGGCAGGTCGTAGTGGCCCTGCGTGAGCCCCGGCACGCCCGCGCCCTTGCCCTTGTTGACGCGCGGCAGGTCGGGCCGGCGGATCAGCAGCTCGACGCTGTGCGCACCGGCCTCCAGCGCGGTGCCTGCACTGTCCATGGCCGAAGAGCCCGCGCCGACCACGCCCACGCGCAGGCCCTTGAGCCGGCCGTAGTCCATCTCGTCGGAGGAGTGCGCCCACTTCGAGCGCGGCAGCGCGTTGACGAAAGCGGGAATGGCCGGCCCGCCCAGACCGTCTCGCCCGGTGGCGAGGACGACCCGGCGCGCCGGCACGCTGCGTTCGCCTTGCGGCGTGCGCAGGTCGAGGCGCACGCCGGTGGCGTCGGGCAAAGGATGAATGCCGGTCACGGCCGTGTCGTTGCGTACGTCCACGCCCATCACGCGGCGGTACCAGACCAGATAGTCCATCCACTGCAGGCGCGGGATCTTGTCCATCGCCGTCCAGGCCTCCAGCCCGAACTGGGCCTCGAACCACGCACGGAAGGTGAGCGACGGCAGGCCCAGCGCGGGACCGGTGAGCTCCTTGGGCGAGCGCAGCGTCTCCATGCGCGCCGTGGTCGCCCAGGGGCCTTCGCTGCCTGCGGGCGAGCGGTCGAACACCACCGCGCGAATGCCCAATTGCGCCAGCGCGACCGAGGCAGCCAGGCCGGCCTGCCCGCCGCCGATGACGGCCACGTCGAGCACCGGTTCACCGCCGACTTGCCGCGCGGGCATCCAGTTGCGCCCGGGCCAGCCGAGGTATTCGAGGTCCTGGGCAAGCCGCGCTTCGAGCGCGGCGAGGGAAGAAGAGGCGGAATCTGATGTCGTCATTTTGAAAAGCGGGAGCGGCGCCCAGTGTAGAAAGCTTCACGGGTCTTCGCGCCATGCACCGCCGCCCCGCACCTGCGTATCACTGGCCCGAATTTCGCATGCCACAATGATTTCAGACCACAGGGACCGGCATGGGCAGCAATACCGACAGCAGCGAATGGTGGCGCGGTGCGGTGATCTACCAGATCTACCCGCGCAGCTTCATGGACAGCGACGGCGACGGCATCGGCGACCTGCCGGGCATCACGTCCCGGCTCGAGCACGTGGCCAGCCTCGGCGTCGACGCCATCTGGGTTTCTCCTTTCTTCCGTTCGCCGATGAAGGACTTCGGCTACGACGTGGCCGATTACCGCGCCGTAGACCCGATGTTCGGCACGCTGGCCGACTTCGACGCCATGCTGGCGCGGATGCACGAACTGGGCCTGAAGCTCGTCATCGACCAGGTGTTGTCGCACACGTCCGACCAGCACGCCTGGTTCGCCGAGAGCCGCTCGAGCCGCGACAACCCCAAGGCCGACTGGTACGTGTGGGCCGACCCCAAGCCCGACGGCACGCCGCCCACCAACTGGCTGTCGGTGTTCGGCGGCTCGGCCTGGCAGTGGGATTCGCGCCGGCGGCAGTACTACCTGCACAGCTTCCTGGCGGAGCAGCCCGACCTCAACTTCCATTGCCCCGAAGTGCAGGAGGCGCTGCTGGGCGAGGTGCGCTTCTGGTGCGAGCGCGGCGTGGACGGCTTTCGCTTCGACGCCTGCAACCACCAGTTTCACGACGCGCAGCTGCGCGACAACCCGCCGGCCTCGCTGGCCTCGATAGGCGAAGTCAGCACGGTGCGCGCCGACAACCCCTATGCGATGCAGCAGCATCTGTACGACAAGAGCCAGCACGAGAACCTGGCGTTCCTCGAGAGCCTGCGCCGGCTGCTCGACGGCTACGGCGCGGTGGCGCTGGGCGAGGTCGGCGACGAAAACGCGCCGCCCGTCATGGCGCAATACACCGATCGCGGCAAGCGGCTGCACCAGGCCTACAGCTTCAGCCTGCTGACGGCCGACCACAGTCCCAAGCACCTGCGCCACCAGGTCGAAGCCCTTGACGAAGCACTCGAACCCACGAACGGCTGGGGCTGCTGGGCGATGTCGAACCACGACGTGCCGCGCGTCGCCACGCGCTGGAGCGACGGCGGCGCACCCGACACGTGCCGCGACCGGCTCTGGCTGACGCTGCTGCTGGCGCTGCGCGGCAGCGCGAGCATCTACCAGGGCGAGGAACTGGGCCTGCCCGAGGCCGAAGTGCCGTTCGAACTGCTGCAAGACCCGTACGGCCGCGCTTTCTGGCCCGAGTTCAAGGGCCGTGACGGCTGCCGCACACCGATGCCATGGACCGCCGAGGCGCCGAATGGCGGCTTCACCACCGGCGCGCCCTGGCTGCCGGTGTACGGCGCCCACCTGCCGCTGGCCGTCGAACGACAGGCCGCGGACCCTGGGTCGATGCTGGCCTTCAGCCGTAAGCTGCTGCACTGGCGGCGCACGCAACCGCTGCTGCGCACCGGTGGCATCCGCTTCGTCGACGCACCCGAGCCACTGCTGCACTTCGAGCGACGCGACGGAAAACTCTCGCTGCGGGCGGTCTTCAACTTAGGGAGCGAGCCGGTATCGATGCCGCTGCCCGACGGGCTGATGCCTCTCGTCGGACAGCCGCTTGAGCACACCGCCGTCATGCAGACCGTGGATGAAAAGCGCATGCTGACGCTGGCGCCGTACGGCGTCTTCTTAGGCACACCCGCCGTTGAAGGACGAAGCTGACCACCATGCCCTTGAAGCCGCTGCCCGAGTCCGAAGTCCATGCGCTGATGCGCGCGGAGCACGGCGATCCGTTTGCCGTGCTGGGCCCGCACGAGAGGCCCGAGGGCCTGGAAGTGCGCGCGCTGCTACCCGGCGCGCAGCGCGTGGCCGTAGTGCATTCGCGCACCGGCTGGCCGCTGGCCATCCTCGCGCGGCACGAAGGCTCGGACCTGTTCAGCGGGCTGGTTCCGGCGGCCGAAGCCCGCATGGGCTACTCGTTCCAGGTCGACTGGGAGGCGCACACCTCGCGGCTGGAAGACCCGTATCGCTTTCCGTTCGTGCTCGGCGAAACCGATGTTTGGCTGCTGGCCGAAGGCACGCACCTGCGGCCGTGGGAGCGGCTGGGCGCGCACATCCGCGAGATGGACGGCGTGAAGGGCGTGGCCTTCGCAGTCTGGGCGCCGAATGCGCGGCGCGTGTCGGTGGTCGGCAACTTCAACAACTGGGACGGCCGGCGCCACATGATGCGGCTGCGCCGCGAGTGCGGCGTGTGGGAGATCTTCGCGCCGCACGTGACCGTCGGCGACAGCTACGAGTTCGAGATCCTGTCGGCGCAGGGCGAGGTGCTGCGCAAGGCCGATCCCTTCGCGTTCTCGTCGCAGCTGCGGCCCGACACGGCCTGCGTGGTGCAGCCCCTGCCCGCGCCGGTGAAGATGCCCGAAGGCCGTGCCTCCGCAAACGAGCGCCACGCGCCGATCAGCATCTACGAAGTGCACCTGGGCTCGTGGCGCCGCAAGAACGGTCACGAATGGCTGGACTACCGCGACCTGGCCGACACGCTGGTGCCCTACGTGCGCGACCTGGGCTTCACGCACATCGAGCTGCTGCCGATCACCGAGCACCCCTTCGACGGCTCGTGGGGCTACCAGCCGATCGGCCTGTACGCGCCGACCTCGCGCTTCGGCACGCCGGGCGACTTCCGGCATTTCGTCGAGGCCGCGCATGCGGCCGGGCTGGGCGTGATCCTCGACTGGGTGCCCGCGCACTTCCCGACCGATTCGCACGGCCTCGGCCGCTTCGACGGCACGGCGCTGTATGAGTACGCCGACCCGCGCGAGGGCTTCCACAACGACTGGCAGACGCTGATCTTCAACTACGCCCGCACGGAGGTGCGCAACTACCTGGTCGGCAATGCGCTGTACTGGCTGGAGCGCTACGGCGTGGACGGCCTGCGCGTGGATGCGGTGGCTTCGATGCTGTACCGCGACTACAGCCGCAAGGCCGGCGAGTGGGTGCCGAACGTGCTTGGCGGACGCGAGAACCTGGAGGCCATCGACTTCCTGCGGCGCATGAACCGCGTGGTGGGTATTGAGCGGCCTGGGGCGGTGACGCTGGCCGAGGAGTCGACGAGCTTCCCCGGCGTGACCCGTCCGCCGGAAGACGGCGGGCTGGGGTTTCACTACAAGTGGAACATGGGCTGGATGAACGACACGCTGTCGTATGCGGGCACGGACCCGGTCTATCGCAAGCACCATCACCAGCAGATCACCTTCGGGCTGATGTACGCGCACAGCGAGAACTTCGTGCTGCCGCTGTCGCATGACGAGGTGGTGCATGGCAAGGGCTCGCTGATCGGGCGCATGCCCGGGGACGAGTGGCAGAGGTTTGCTGGCCTGCGCAACCTGTACGGGTACCTCTGGGCGTATCCCGGCAAGAAGTTGTTGTTCATGGGCGGGGAGTTCGCGCAGTACGCGGAGTGGAATGCGGACCGCGGCCTGGACTGGCATCTGCTGGAGCATGCCTCTCATCAGGGAGTGCGGCGGCTGGTGCGCGACTTGAACAACGTGTATCGGCACTTTCCTGCGTTGCACGAGCTTGACCATGACGGGGCGGGGTTCGAGTGGATCGTGCATGACGATGCGGATCAGTCGGTGTTTGCGTTCGTGCGGCGGGGGCGGGATGGGGCGTTTGTTGTGGCTGTTTGCAACTTCACGCCTGTGCCTCGGCATGGGTATCGGTTGGGGGTTCCTGCTTCGGGTTCCTACCGGGAGGTCATCAATACGGATGGGGCGGTTTATGGGGGGAGTGGGGTTGGCAATGGGATTGTCGAAAGCGCTCCTGTTGCTTGGCATGGGAAGGCGGATTCGATCTCGATCAGCGTGCCTCCGTTGGCTACTGTGATGTGGGTGTTGGCTTGAAAGCTTGTGACTTGGTTTGCTTCCCGGAGCCGGGTCTCGGCCCGGCGGCCGACCTACTTTTCTTTGCTTCGCCAAAGAAAAGTAGGCAAAAGAAAGGCGACCCTGCTGTCTGCGTCCCTCCGCTTCGCTACGGGCAACCTGCGGTGCTCGACGTAGACGGGGGTCCGCAGAACTCGCTTCGCTCAAACAGCTGCGGCCCTGATCCCGTCTACGTCTGCGCTCCTCGGCGCAGCCAGAAGGGATTGGGGAACCCAGCAGGCCATCGCTTCGCTCGGCCCCCGAACATCCAACAGCCAATACCAAGCCGAGCGAAGCAAAGGCCCGTTCCGTCTCCCCTCCCCTCTGGCTGCGCCGAGGAGCGCAGCGTTTCGCGGATCAGGGCTCGCCCTTGTCTGAGCGAAGCGAGTTTGGGCGAGACCCCGCGAAACGCGAGCACCACAGGTTGCCCCTTCGCAAAGCGAAGGGGTCGCAGACAGTGGGGTCGCCTTTTCTTTGGCTACTTTCTTTTGGCGAAGCAAAAGAAAGTAGCTCGCCCGCCGGGGCGAGTCCCGGCCCCGGAAAGCAAACCCACCCAAAGGCCAGCCAAATGCTGAGCCCAGGCACCCCCTTCCCCTTGGGCGCAACACCTTCACCACAAGGCGTGAACTTCGCCTTGGCAGCCCCGACAGCAGAAGCAGTAGAACTCTGCATCTTCGACACCACAGGCAAAAACGAACAACAACGCCTGAAACTGCCAACACAAACAAACGGCATCTGGCACGGCCACCTCCCCAGCGCATCTCCAGGCCTGGTCTACGGCTACCGAGTCCACGGCCCCTGGTCCCCTCAAGAGGGAACCCGCTTCAACCCAGTCAAGCTGCTGCTCGATCCCTACGCCAAAGAGATCGTGGGCAACTACGACGGCAGCGACATCTTCCTGGGCCACGACCCAACGAATCCAGACAAGAGAGACACCCGAGACAACGCCGCAGTCGCCCTCAAGGCCCGGGTAGCTGCACCCGGTCCGGCACCAGCAGCCACTCCCGGCCACGCTCGCATCGCAGCAGGCGACCGAGTCCTCTACGAGCTGCACGTAAAAGGCCAGACAAAGCTCCACCCCGCCGTCCCCGCAGCCCTGAGAGGTACCTACGCCGGCCTGGCGGAACCCGCCGTACTCGACCACCTCCAGGCCCTGGGCATCACAACCCTGAGCCTCATGCCCGTCCAGCACCGAGCAGACGAGCAGCGCCTGCAGCACATGGGCCTGAGCAACTACTGGGGCTACACCACTATCGGCTGGTTCGCCCCCGAAGCCCGCTACTGGAGCGGCCGCCCCGGCACCACCCCCGCCGGCGAATTCCGCGCCATGGCCGACGCCATCCACGCGCGCGGCATGGAACTGGTGATAGACGTCGTCTACAACCACAGCGCCGAAACCGACGAGCTCGGCCCCACGCTCTCGTTGCGCGGCATCGACAACGCCCTTTACTACCACCTGCGCCCCGACGACCGCGCCCTCTACGAGAACTGGACCGGTTGCGGCAACTGCCTCAACCTCGGCGAGCCGCGCGTGCTGCAGCTGGTGATGGACAGCCTGCGCTTCTGGGCCTGCGAGATGGGCGTGGACGGCTTCCGCTTCGATCTCGCCCCGGTGCTCGGGCGCGATGCACAACGGGGGTTCGATGCGCGCGCGCCCTTCTTCGCCGCCATCGCCCAGGACCCGGTGCTCTCGCGCACGCTGCTCATTGCCGAGCCATGGGACATCGGCCCGGGCGGCTATCGCCTGGGCGAGTTCCCGCCCGGCTGGCTCGAATGGAACGACCGCTACCGCGACACGCAGCGTGGCTTCTGGCTGCGGCAGGTCCACGACGACAGGGCGAGCCTCGGCGACTTCGCCCATCGCTTCACGGCCTCCAGTACCCAGTTTGCGCACAACGGCCGCGCGCCGACCGGGAGCGTCAACTTCGTCACCGCGCACGACGGCTTCACGCTGCGCGACCTCGTGAGCTACAACGAGCGCCACAACCTCGCCAACGGCGAGGACAACCGCGACGGCCACGGCCACAACATGAGCAACAACTGCGGCGTCGAGGGCCCGAGCGACGACCCCGCCGTGCTGGCATTGCGCATCCGCCTGCAGCGCGCGCTGCTCGCCACGCTGATGCTGTCCCAGGGCACGCCCATGCTGCTGGCCGGCGACGAGCTCGGCCACAGCCAGCAGGGCAACAACAACGCCTACTGCCAGGACAACGAAACCACCTGGCTCGCATGGATCGGCGCGTCCGCCCCCGGCAGCGACGCCGCCCGCATGAGCGCCTTCGTGGCGCGCCTGGCCGCCTTGCGCCGCGAGGCCCCGGCCCTGCGCAGCACCCGCTGGTGGCCGGCCGAAGCGCCGCAGGGCACGCCACCGGGCATCCGGTGGCTGCGCCCCGACGGCGAACCGATGACGCCCGCCGACTGGAACAGCACGGGCACGGCCCTTGCGATCCTCTTTGGCGATGGCACCGACGACAACAGCAGCGCGTGGCTGGTGATGGTGAACGCAGGTCCGCAGACCGTGTCCTTCACGCTGCCCGCGGGTACGTGGCGCCTGAGCCTTTCCACCGATCCCGGGCACGACCCGGGCGAGGTGGGCCAACCGCTCGGCGACACGGCACAAGTGCCTTTTTCAAGCATCGGGATTGCAAGAACGTAGGAGCCAGGCGCACGGCGCGGTGCTAGTCTCGATGCAGAAACTCTGACGACGAATTCCAACAAGCGAATAGACGAACGAACGGAGACACAGGATGGACAACCTCACACCGCAAGCGCACCCGCAGCAGGAGCTGCAGGCCCATCAACTGGTACGCCGCACCATCGCCCTGGTGCTGGCCGGCGGGCGCGGCTCCCGCCTCAAGCAGCTGACCGACCGGCGCGCCAAGCCGGCCGTGTACTTCGGCGGCAAGTTCCGCATCATCGACTTCGCGCTGTCCAACTGCCTGAACTCGGGCATCCGGCGCATGGCGGTGGTCACGCAGTACAAGTCGCACTCGCTCATGCGCCACCTGCAGCGCGGCTGGAGCTTCTTGCGCGCCGAGCTCAACGAGATGGTCGACGTGCTGCCCGCGCAGCAGCGCGTGGGCGACGAGCACTGGTACCGCGGCACGGCCGATGCGGTGTTCCAGAACCTCGACATCATCCAGACCCGCTCGACCAAGCACGACTACGTGGTGGTACTTGCCGGCGATCACATCTACAAGATGGACTACTCGATCATGGTGAAGGACCACGCCGAGCACGGCCTGGGCTGCACGGTCGGCTGCATCGAGGTACCGCGCATGGAAGCCACGGCCTTCGGCGTGATGGCCATCGACGACGGCCGCCAGATCACTGCCTTCCTGGAAAAGCCCGCCGATCCGCCCGCCATGCCCGGCCACCCCGACGTGGCGCTGGCGAGCATGGGCATCTACGTGTTCGACTCCGAGTACCTCTACCAGCTGCTCGAAGAAGACAGCGTCAACCCCGATTCGAGCCACGATTTCGGCAAGGACATCATTCCCCGCGCCGTGGCCCAGGGCCGCGCGCTAGCCCATCCTTTCGGCATGTCGTGCGTCACGCGGGCCTCGCGCGGACCCGACGCCAAGGCCTACTGGCGCGACGTGGGCACGATTGATGCATTCTGGGCAGCCAACCTCGATCTGGCCTCCATCACCCCGGAGCTCGACATCTATGACACGGACTGGCCCATCTGGACCTACCAGCGGCAGCTGCCACCGGCCAAGTTCGTGCTCGACCGGCACGGCCAGCACGGCATGACGGTCAACACCATCGTCTCGGGCGGCTGCATCGTCTCGGGCTCCAAGGTCAGCAGCTCGGTGCTGTTCTCGGGCGTGCGCATCCATTCCTTCTGCGAGATCAACGAGGCCGTGCTGCTGCCCGACGTGGAAGTCGGCCGCGGCGCCCGGCTCAACCGGGTGGTGATCGACCGCGCCTGCGTCATACCCGACGACATGGTGATCGGCGAAGATGCCGCGGCCGACGCCGCCCGCTTCGAGCGTACCGAGAACGGCGTGGTGCTCGTGACACGCGAGATGCTCAAACGACTGGCCGCCTGAGGCCACAACGCCCCACGATGCGAATCCTCCAGGTCAGCGCCGAGCTCTTCCCCCTCCTCAAGACCGGCGGCCTGGCGGATATCGCCGGCGCCCTGCCCCTGGCGCTCATGGCCGAAGGCGAGGACGCGCGCGTGCTGCTGCCGGGCTTTCCAGCCATCGTGGCGGGCGTGCGCGACCTGGCGCCCGTGGACGGTTTCAACGCGCCCTGGGGCGAGCGCTTCGGGCTGCGCCTGGGGCACATCGACATCGACGGGGCGCCCGGCATCCCGGCCTACGTGATCGACGCACCGGCGCTCTACGGCCGGCCCGGCAATCCTTACGAAGACACCTCGCGCCAGCCCTACGGCGACAACCACCGCCGGTTCGCCTTGCTCGGCTGGGCCGCGGCGCAACTGGCGCAAGGGCTCGATCCGCAGTGGCGGCCGGAGGTGGTGCACGCGCACGACTGGCACGCCGCGCTCGCGCCGGCCTACCTGCACTTCGCGCGGCAGGCCGGCGGCCCGCACGTAGGCAGCGTCTTCACCGTGCACAACCTGGCCTACCAGGGCATCTTCGCGCCCTGGAACTTCACCGAGCTCGGCTTGCCCGGCGCCGCGTTCCAGATGGACGGGCTCGAATACCACGGCCAGGTCTCGTTCATGAAGGGCGGCCTGTATTTCGCCGACCGGCTCACCACGGTCAGCCCGACCTACGCGCTCGAAATCCAGACGCCCGAGCAGGGCTGCGGACTCGACGGCCTGCTGCGCCAGCGCAGCGGGGTGCTCAGCGGCATCCTCAACGCGGTCGACGACAAGGTCTGGAACCCGGCGACCGACGCCGCGCTGATGCAGGGCTATCACACGCCCGAAGGCCGCCACATGGCCGGCAAGGCACGCTGCAAGTCGGTGCTGCAGCATCAGCTGGGGCTGGCCGAGCGGCCGGATGCGCCGCTCTTCATTCTCGTGAGCCGGCTCACCGAGCAGAAGGGCCTGCACCTGGTGCTGGGCGGGCTCGATGCGCTGCTCGCCCAGGGCGGCCAGCTGGCGCTGCTGGGCAGCGGCGAGACCTGGCTGGAGGAAGCCTTCCGGCAGCGCGCGGCTGCCACGCCGCAATCGGTCGGCGTCACCATCGGCTACAACGAGACGCTGGCGCACCAGATGTTCGGTGCGGGCGACGTGACGCTGGTGCCGTCGCTCTTCGAGCCCTGCGGCCTCACGCAGATGTACGGCCTCAAGTACGGCAGCCTGCCGCTGGTGCGCCGCGTCGGCGGGCTGGCCGACACGGTGGTCGACAGTTCGCTCGAAGACATGGCCAGCGGCGAGGCCACCGGCTTCGTCTTCGACAGCTTCGAGGTCACCGACTACGAGCGCGCGGTGCGCCGCGCCTTCGCGCTTTACGAGCGTGCGCCCGACTGGCGGCGCGTACGCGGCAACGCCATGCGGCGGCCGGCCGACTGGGCCACTGCGGCCGCGCAGTACATCGATGTCTACCGGCAGGCGCTCGAACAGCCGCGTGCCTGACCACCACAACAACTTCCACGCAACAAGGGCGCCCATGACGATCAAAGACTTCGCCTATGACCACCCCGACCGCGACGTCGCGGCCTTCAAGCGCGCGGTGGCCAACAAGCTGATCTACGCGGTCGGCAAGGACCCGGTCGCCGCCAGCCAGGACGACTGGCTCAACGCCACCTCGCAGGCGGTGCGCGACCAGCTCGTCGAGCGCTGGATGATGACCACGCGCGCCAACTACGCGCAGGACCTCAAGCGCGTCTACTACCTGTCGATGGAATTCCTCATCGGGCGCACCTTCACCAATGCGCTGCTGGCCGTGGACCTCTACGACACGGTGCGCGAGGCACTGGCCGACTTCGGCGTCGACATGGACGCGCTGGCCGAGCGCGAGCCCGACGCTGCGCTGGGCAACGGCGGCCTGGGCCGGCTCGCAGCCTGCTTCCTCGACTCGATGGCCACGCTCGGCGTGCCGGGCATGGGCTACGGCATCCGCTACGAATACGGCATGTTCCGCCAGCGCATCGTCGACGGCCAACAGGTCGAGACGCCCGACTACTGGCTCACGCGCGGCAACCCGTGGGAATTCCAGCGGCCCGAAGTGAACTACCGCGTGCGCTTCGGCGGCCACGTGCAAAAGCGCGAGGGCACCAACGCCCCTTACGGCGCGGCCGACTGGGTCGACACGCACGACGTGCTGGCCGTGGCCTACGACACCATCATCCCGGGCTACGGCACGCAGGCCACCAACACGCTGCGCCTGTGGTCGGCGCGCGCCACCGAGGAAATCGACCTCTCGGCCTTCAATCGCGGCAACTACATGGGCGCGGTCGAGAGCAAGAACCAGTCGGAGAACGTCTCGCGCGTGCTCTACCCCGACGACTCCACGCCCTCGGGCCGCGAGCTGCGGCTGCACCAGGAGTATTTTTTCTGCAGCGCCAGCGTGCAGGACCTGCTGCGCCGCTACCTGCGCAACCACAAGACCTTCGACCAGCTGTCCGAAAAAGTCAGCATCCACCTGAACGACACGCACCCCGTGCTGGCGGTGCCCGAGCTCATGCGCCTCTTGCTCGACGAACACGGCCTCGCGTGGGACGTGGCCTGGGCGCACACGCAAAAGGTGTTCAGCTACACCAACCACACGCTGATGCACGAGGCACTGGAGACCTGGCCGGTGGAGATGCTGGGGCGCATCCTGCCGCGGCACCTGCAGATCATCTACGACATCAACGCGAAGTTTCTCGCCACCGTGACGCAGAAGGTCGGCAACGATGTGGAGCTGATGCGCAGGCTGTCGCTGGTCGACGAGGCCGGCGAGCGGCGCGTGCGCATGGCCTACGTGGCGGTGCTGGCCAGCCACTCGATCAACGGCGTGTCGGGGCTGCACTCGGAGCTGATGAAGCAGTCGATCTTCTCGGATTTCGCGAAGATCTTTCCCGAGCGCTTCAACAACAAGACCAACGGCGTCACGCCGCGCCGCTGGCTGGCGCAGGCCAACCCGCCGCTGGCGGCGCTGCTCGACCAGCGCATCGGCAAGGGCTGGCGGCGCGACCTGTCGCAGCTCGAGGCGCTCAAGCCCATGGCCGCGCAACCGGCCTTCGTACGTGCATTCCGCCATGCCAAGCGCGAGAACAAGCTGCGGCTGGCCAACTGGGTCGAGCAGCACCTGAAGCTCGACATCGATACCGACGCGATGTTCGACGTGCAGGTCAAGCGCATCCACGAATACAAGCGGCAACTGCTCAACGTGCTGCACGTGGTGGCGCGCTACCACCGCATCCTCGACGCTCAGGCGGCGGGTGGGCCGATCGACATCGTGCCGCGCGTGGTGGTGTTCGCGGGCAAGGCGGCTTCGGCGTATGCGATGGCCAAGCTCGTCATCCGGCTCATCAACGACGTGGCGAGCACCATCAACGCCGACGCGCGCGTGGGCAAGCTGCTGAAGGTGGTGTTCCTGCCGAACTACAGCGTGAGCCTGGCCGAGATCATCATGCCGGCGGCCGACCTGTCGGAGCAGATTTCCACGGCGGGCACCGAGGCCTCGGGCACCGGGAACATGAAGTTCGCGCTCAACGGCGCGCTCACCATCGGCACGCTGGACGGCGCGAATGTGGAAATGCGCGAGAACGTGGGGCCGGAGAACATCTTCATCTTCGGCAACACCACGCCCGAAGTGGCCGACATCCGCGCACGGGGCTACCAGCCGCGCGAAATCTACGAAGAGAACGCCGAGCTCAAGCGCGTGCTCGACGCGATCCGCGACGGCGCGTTTTCAGCAGGCGAACCGGCGCGCTACCAGGGCATCTACGACGCGCTGGTGAACTGGGGCGACCACTATTTGCTGCTGGCCGACTACGCGAGCTACGTGGCCAAGCAGGCCGAAGTCGATGCGCTATACCGCGACTCGGATGCGTGGACGCGGATGGCGATTCTCAATGTGGCGGGTATGGGTGCGTTCTCGTCGGACCGCACGATTGCGCAGTACGCGCATGAAATCTGGCACACCAAGCCCGTGGTGCTGGGCTAGGCTAGCTTCCGGGCTTCTTCGGCGGCTCGGCCTCGGTCACAAAGCCGATGCGGCTCAGCCCGGCCTTGTTCGCGATGCCCATCAGCGCCACCACCTTGCCGTAAGGCACGGTCTGGTCGGCGCGCAGTTGCACTTCGGTGTCCTTGTTGTCGGCAGCGGCCTTTTCGAGGCGGGTGGCCAGTTCTTCGTCGGTCACGGCCTGGTCGTTCAGGAAGACCTTGCCCGAGGCATCGACGGACAGACTCACGAACTTGGGCGCGTCGTTGGGCTGGCCAGCGTCGGTCTGCGGCAGGTCGAGCTTGATCGAGCTGGCCATCAGCGGCGCAGTGATGATGAAGATCACCAGCAGCACCAGCATCACGTCGACCAGCGGCGTGACGTTGATGTCGGACAGCGGCCGCTGCGCGCCCGCTCCCATGGCACGTCCACCGCCGCCGGCGCTGCTACCCAGTGAAGTGCGACCGAAGGCCATGGTGCTGAGTGCTCAGACCGGCATTGGCCGCGCGGGCGGCGGCGCAGCGGGCTCCGGCGGGGTGCCGAAGCTGCCCAGCAGGTCGTGCGCGAAGCCTTCGAGCTCGGCCTCGATGCGGCCGATGACGCGGCCGAAGACGTTGTAGGCCAGCACGGCCGGAATAGCCACGGCCAGGCCGAAGGCCGTCATGATGAGCGCCTCGCCGACCGGTCCGGCCACCTTGTCGATGGTGAAGCCGCCGGTCTGGCCGGCAATGCCCGTCAACGCGCCGTAGATGCCCCAGACCGTGCCCAGCAATCCGACGAAGGGCGCCGTGGCGCCGACCGTGGCGAGCAGGATCTGCCCCGCCTGCAGCCGGCGCAGCGCGCCGTGCAGGGCGTCGCGCAGCACGCGCGTGAGCCGCTGGTTGCGATCGACCGTGGCGCCCAGCGTGCCGGCCGGCGCACCGGCGGCCACGCTCTTGATGGCCGACACCGCAGGCGACACGAGCGTCGCGCGGTCGAAGGCCTTGAGCTTCTGCTCGGCGTCGGCCAGGGTGGACGACTGCCAGAACGCCGCGATGCTGCGCAGCACGTCGCGCGTGCCGCCGCGCAGCAGCCACGCCTTCCAGAGAATGATGACCCAGCTCGCGATCGACATCGCCAGCAGCAGCGCCGCCACCGAACGGCTGACGCCGTCGCCATGGGTCAGCAGATCGAGCACGCTCATCGGCGGTCCTTTTGGTTAGCGCAAGCCCAGCACGTCGTACATGTCGAACAAGCCGGCGCGCTGTTCGGCCAGGAAGCGCACCGCGCGCAGGCTGCCCTGGGCGTAGGTGGTGCGGCTCGACGACTTGTGGGTGATCTCGATGCGCTCGCCGGTGCCCGCGAACAGCACGGTGTGGTCGCCCACGATGTCGCCGCCACGGATGGCCGAGAAGCCGATGGTGGAAGGGTCGCGCTCGCCGGTGATGCCTTCGCGGGCGTACACGGCGCAGTCCTTGAGGTCGCGGCCCAGCGCATCGGCAATCACTTCGCCCATCTTGAGCGCGGTGCCCGAGGGCGCGTCGACCTTGTGGCGGTGGTGCGCCTCGATGATTTCGATGTCGTAGCCCGTCGACATGGCCTTGGCCGCCATTTCGAGCAGCTTGAAGGTGACGTTGACGCCCACGCTCATGTTGGGCGCCATCATGATCGCGATGTCTTTCGCAATCTCGGCGATCTCGGCCTTCTGCTCGTCGCTGAAGCCGGTGGTGCCGATGACGGCCTGCACGCCAAGTTCGCGGCAGACCGCGAGGTGCGCGAGCGTGCCTTCGGGGCGGGTGAAGTCGATGAGCACCTGCGCGTCCTTCAGGCCAGTGCGCAGGTCGGACACGATGGACACGCCGCTGTCGAAGCCCAGGAAGGCGCCGGCATCGGTGCCGAGGGCCGGGCTGCCCGCGATGTCGAGTGCGCCGGCCAGGCGCAGGTCGGGCGCGCTGCGCACGGCCTCGATCAGCATGTGGCCCATGCGGCCCGACGCCCCGGCGACGGCGACACGGCGCGGCGCAGTGGAGGAACTGGAAGGAGTGGTGGTGGATTCAGTCACGCGGATTCAGTCTTCGAAATTTCGAAACGGCCAATGGCATGCATGGACACGGGACGGACGCCGCCTGACTCGGCGGGCGCCGCCCGCTGCTGCTTGTGCTGCGCTCAGCGCGCGGCTTCGAGCGGGGGGTAGGCGGCCGGCAGCGGCGGCAGGGAGGCCGACGTGCCTGCGGCGGCGTCGGCTTTTTTATCGTCCTTGGCGGGTGCGAATTTCTTGAGCTCGTCTTCCGAGGCCTCGAGCGTCGGCACCTTGCCCGATTTCTTGCGGGTGTCGAGCGTGGCGACGAATTCTTCTTCGCTGGGCATTTCGTCGCCCTCGAAGCGGTCCAAGAGCTCGCCATTGAAGAACACGGTCAGGTGGCGTTCCTGCGGGTCGACGCCCTGGCGGCGGATCGTGAACACGTAGTCCCAGCGGTTGGCGTGGAATACGTCGTTCAGCAGTGAGGTGCCGAGGATTTCACGCACCTGCTGGCGCGACATGCCCGGCTTGAGCGCCGCGACCTGTTCCTTCGACACGAAATTGCCCTGCACCACTTCGACTTTGTAAGGAGTTACAGCGGCCAGCGCGCCACGCGTGCGATCGCTGAAACCGCTGCAGGCACCAAGGCAGAGCGTTGCGGCAACGGCAGCAACCAGCAGCCAGGGACGGCGTTGGAGAATGGCAGGCATGGGAGGAAAAAGGGGGTAGCGATATGATCGGCCATTGTAGCGGCTGGCCTTTTTCGGGGCCTTTTTGCCGCAGCCCCAGGGCGCAGGAACCAACATGGCCAACATCGACGAACTGAAGAACACCGGCCTCAAGGCCACTCTACCGCGCCTGAAGATCCTCGAGATCTTCCAGACCGGCAGCCAACGGCACATGACGGCGGAAGACGTGTTTCGCGTGCTGCTGAACGAACATTCCGACATCGGCCTGGCCACCGTCTACCGGGTGCTGACGCAGTTCGAGCAGGCCGGCATCCTCGAGCGCAGCCACTTCGAAAGCGGCAAGGCCGTATACGAGCTGAACGAAGGCACGCACCACGATCACCTGATCTGCACCTCCTGCGGCAAGGTCGAGGAGTTCTACGACGCCGAGATCGAACGCCGCCAGCAGATGATCGCCAAGGACAAGGGCTGGATCCTGCAGGACCACGCCATGTCGCTCTACGGCCTGTGCGGAGACTGCGCAAAGAAGCGCTGATCCGTCTCCCTCGTTTTCAGTCCCCGTCGCGGGAGTTTTCCATCGCCTTGTGGTGGCGCGCCACGAAGTCGGCGTACGTGTCGATGCCGCGCAGCTGCAGGATCGAATTGCGCACCGCCGCTTCCACCAGCACGGCGATATTGCGCCCCGCCACCACCTGGATGATGACCTTGCGCACCGGGATGCCCAGCACGTCCTGCGTGAGCGGCGCCGAGGGCATGCGCTCGTAGTCGCGCTCGAAGCTGTCGCGCCGCACGAGGTGCACGATGAGCTTCAGCCGCATCTTCCGGCGCACCGCCGTCTCACCGAAGATCGCGCGGATGTCCAGCAGGCCGATGCCGCGCACTTCGAGCAGGTTCAGCAGCAGGTCGGGGCAGCGGCCTTCGATGGTGTTCTGGTTGATGCGGAACAGGTCGACCGCATCGTCGGCCACAAGGCCATTGCCGCGCGAGATCAGCTCCAGTCCCAGCTCGCTCTTGCCCAGGCCCGACTCGCCCGTGATCATCACGCCCATGCCCAGGATGTCCATGAACACGCCGTGCATCGAGGTGCGCTCGGCAAAGTGCTTGGACAGGTACGCGCGCAGCAGGTCGATCACGAAGGCCGACGACTCGCGCGTGGCGAACAGCGGCAGCTGGGCGCGCTCGCAGATCGACAGCAGTTCGTCGGGCGCAGCCTGGCCGTCGGCCAGCACCAGCATCGGCGGCTCCAGCGTGACGATGCGGGCGATGCGCCGCGCGCAGTCTTCCTCGCTGCCGCGCGTCAGGTAGGCCACCTCACGGGCGCCGAGGATCTGCACGCGGTACGGGTGGATGTAGTTGAGATAGCCAACAAGGTCGGCCGCCGACTGGGCGCGGCTGATGACTTCGGGGTCGAACTGGCGCTCTGAAGCACCGAGCCCCGCGAGCCATTCCCAACGGAGCGAACCGCGGAACTCCTCGAACATGGCATCGGCGCTGATGACGGTCGGCTTCATGCGTTCAGGAGACGGCGCCCGGCGCCGGCATTGGATGAGTGACGGGAAGAAGTGCCGCGCAGCTTATCAGCAGCCGCACGCGCCGACACATGCGCTCAGGCGACTTGGGTCGACTGCCAGCCGGCAATGAGGCCGTGCAATGCAGAAGCGTCGGTGCTGGACTTGATCTGTTCGCGCAGGCTGGCGTCGCTCAGCAGTTCGGCGATTTCAGAGAGGATTTCGAGGTGCTTCTGCGTCGCCGCTTCGGGCACCAGCAGGAAGATCAGCAGCGCGACGGGTTGCTCGTCGGGTGCGTCGAAGCCGATGGGGTTGGCCAGCTGGAACACCGCGGCCATCGGCGCCTTGAGGCCCTTGATGCGGCCATGCGGAATGGCAACGCCGTGGCCCAAACCGGTGGAGCCGAGGCGCTCGCGGGCAAACAGGCTGTCGGTGATGAGGGCACGGCCCAGACCGTGAAGGCTTTCGAACAGCAGGCCGGCTTCTTCGAAAGCACGTTTCTTGCTAGTAGCGTCAACGCTCACAAGCACTTGAGCGGGCGGCAGGATGGACGCGAGGCGATTCATGGTGGGTGCAGAGCGGGGGCGATTATGCACCCGCTTGGTAAAAACCCCCAGTCCCCCTATTTACTTTCTGTCTACATGTTGTCCTGAGGCCTCGTGCTTCCCTCTGGGGGCTTGCCAAAGCCCTACCGCAACAGTCGGAAAACAAAAAGCCGCCCGAAGGCGGCCTTGATGCGAGCCGGGGGCTCTTACATCACGCGCTTGGGCGCCGCGTGATGGTGGTCCTGCAGGCGATCCTTGTGGCGCACCACCTGGCGGTCGAGCTTGTCGACCAGTTCATCGACCGCAGCGTAGAGATCAGCGTGGCTCGACTCCGCGAACATGTCATTGCCCTTGACGTGAATGTTGCACTCCGCCCTTTGGCGGCGTTCCTTTTCCTTCTGCTTTTCCACCGTGAGGATCACCTTCACATCGACAACCTGGTCGAAATGTCGGGTGATCCGGTCCAGCTTGCTCGTGACGTAGGTGCGCAAGGCAGGGGTGACGTCGAGGTGATGACCGCTGATCGTCAAATTCATGAATGACCTCCTGGAATTGACGGTTGGGGAAATGACCGCGCTACGGAATGCAGCGTGGCCGGCGAAAAACGGGAGTTTTGAGAGGGGGAACGGAGGGAAGGGAAGAAGAGGAAAGAGGGGTGGGTCGATTCACTATGCCCAAGCTGTCACGGTATTGCAATACCTGAGTTGCCCGGGGTTTTGCGGCTTCGTGCGCAGCTTTTCACACGCTAGCGAATCAATAGCAGCTGGCGCTCGCGGGGCAGGCGATGCAGCGCTTCGAGAACAAATGTTTCAGCCCCGGTCCACGTGTGACCCTGCCACCGGAAGGGCCAGCGGCCCGCTCAGCGATTCAGCGCCAGGCCGCGCGCATCCGGTTGCGCAGGTCGATCACCTCGCTCGGCGGCGGCACGGCCGGCGGGCGCACCGGCGGAGGCGGCCAGGTCTGCTGCTCGAAGCCTTCGAGATCGGCATCGGCGATGAAGCGCGTGCGGTTGGCATACAAGTGCCGGTCGCCGCGCGCCGCCTGCTGCGTGATGTGGAAGCGCTGCGGTATCAGCAGGTGCAGGTGGTCGCGCGCCCGGGTCATTGCCACGTAAAGCAGCCGGCGCTCTTCTTCCAGCTCGTGCGCGCTCTGCGCCACGTCGGCCGGCAGGCAGCCGTCGACCACGTTGAGCACGTGCACCGAATTCCACTCCTGCCCCTTGGCCGAATGGATGGTCGAGAGGATCAGGTAGTCCTCGTCGAGCAACGGCGGGCCCGGACGGTCACTGGTGGCTTCGGGCGGGTCGAGCGTGAGTTCGGTGAGGAAGCGTTCGCGCGAGGCATATCCGGCCGCGAGCCGCGCCAGTTGCTCCACGTCTGCGCGCCGCACGCCGGAGGTGTCTTCGTACAGCCGCTCAAGGTGCGGCAGATACCAGTCCATTGCCAGCTCGACATCGGCCGGCCACTTCAGCGCGGGTGCGCGCAAGGCGGCGTAGGCCTCGGCAAAGTCGGCCCACTGCGCGCGTGCCGCGGAAGGCGGCACGAAGTCGCGCACCGCTGCGGCGGGGTCGGCCGCCTGGTCCATTGCATCGAGCAGGCGCGCGCCCGTGACAGGGCCGATGCCCGGGATCAGCTGCGTCACGCGAAAGCCCGCCATGCGCCCGCGCGGGTTCTGCGCAAAGCGCAGCACCGCGAGCAGGTCTTTCACGTGCGAGGCCTCGAGAAACTTGAGCCCGCCGAACTTCACGAACGGGATGTTGCGCCGCGCCAGTTCGAGTTCGAGTGCCGCGCTGTGCGTCGAAGTGCGAAACAGCACCGCCTGCGACTTCAGCGCGAGCCCGCCTTCGCGATGCGCCAGCACCTTGTCGGCCACCCAGCGCGCCTGCCCCGCTTCGTCGGGCACGAGCACCAGCAGCGGCTTGCCGGCCGAGGGCTTGTCGGTCCACAGCGTCTTGGCATGCCGCTCGGCCGCATGCGCGATCACGCGGTTCGAGACATCGAGGATCGGCTGCGTCGAACGGTAGTTGCGCTCCAGCGTGACCACGCGCGCGGCCTGCGTGAACTGCGACGGAAAGTCGAGGATGTTGCGCACCGTCGCGCCGCGAAAGGAATAGATCGACTGCGCGTCATCGCCCACCACCGTGACGCCGCGCCCGTCGGGCTTGATCGCGAGCAGGATCGAAGCCTGCAGCAGGTTGGTGTCCTGGTACTCGTCGACCAGCACGTGGTCGAAGCGCTCGCCGATGTGCGCGGCCAGCGCGGGCTCGGCGGCCATCTCGGCCCAGTAGAGAAGCAGGTCGTCGTAGTCGAGCACGTTCTGCCGCTGCTTGGCCTCTACGTAGGCGCCGAACAGCTTCTTCAGTTCGGCCTCCCATTCACCGCACCAGGGAAAGGCCTCCTTCAGCACATCGGCCAGCGGCGCGCGCGTGTTCACGCAGCGCGAGTAGATCGACAGGCAGGTGCCCTTGCGCGGAAAACGATTGACGGTAGAAGACAGGCCCTGCTCGTGACGCACCAGCCCCATCAGGTCTTCGGCATCGCCGCGGTCGTGGATGGTGAAGTTCTCGTCGAGCCCGATCTGCGGCGCGTACTCGCGCAGCAGCCGCGCGCCGATGCCGTGGAAGGTGCCGGCCCAAGGCAGCGCGGGCGGGGCTTCAGACTTCAGGCCGAGCACGCGTGCCAGCACCTGGCCTGCGCGGCGCTCCATCTCCTGCGCGGCACGGCGCGAGAAGGTCAGCAGCAGCAGGCGCTGCGGATCGACACCGCCGGCAATGAGGTGTGCGACACGGTGCGCCAGCGTGCTGGTCTTGCCCGAACCGGCGCCGGCAATGACGAGCAACGGCCGCTCGTCACGCTCGGCAATGGCTGCTCCCACCCCATGTTCGACCGCCGCGCGCTGCGCGTCGTTGAGCGTGGCCAACGCGGCGGCCAGGCGCTCGGCCTGGGTCTTCGCGGCAGCGGAAAAAACGGGGAGCGCAGCGGTCTGCATGGGCACGACTTTACTGTATGCCCGTCCAGTCCAGCCACCGTGCTGCCATGTGGCCGGTGACATAATCGCGCCTCGCTGCAACCGGAGATTCTTCCCAATGGAAACCGCCCCGTCTCGGCAGCTTTCAACTCCCTTTCACTGACGCGTTTTTCTTAGCGCACGTCGGGCCCGGGAATTGAAAGCGCCCCTCCCTCGCCCATCGTTCAGTCATTCCCGGGAGTGAGCCAATGCTCAACATCTTCACGCTCGCCAACGGCCGCCTCGTTCAGGAAGAAATCGAGGCGCTCGAAGAGCTCTCCAAGTTCCAGCCGATCTGGGTCGACCTCGAGTCGCCCACGCTCGAAGAAAAGCGCTGGATCAAGCAGTACTACGGCCTGTCCATTCCCGAAGACGCGATGGACGAGGACATCGAGGAGTCGGCCCGCTTCTACGAAGAAGACAACGGTGAGCTGCACATCCGCTCCGACTTCTTGATCGACGACGACGAAGACCCGCGCACCGTGCGCGTGGCCTTCATCCTCAACCAGCACAACACCGACCTGCGCAGCCGCGGCGTGCTGTTCTCGATCCACGACGAAGACGTGCCCGTGTTCCGCCTGCTGCGCATGCGTGCGCGCCGCGCACCGGGGCTGATCGAAGACGCCAAGGAAGTGATGCTCAAGCTCTTCGACGCCGACGCCGAATACTCGGCCGACACGCTGGAGAACATCTACGACGAGCTCGAAGTGGCCGGCAAGAAGGTGCTCTCGGGCAATGTCAGCGACGAGCTGGCCGGCGAAGTGCTCGGCGCCATCGCGCGGCAGGAAGACTTGAACGGCCGCATCCGCCGCAACGTGATGGACACGCGCCGCGCGGTCAGCTTCATGATGCGCAGCAAGATGCTCAACGCCGAGCAGTTCGAGGAAGCCCGGCAGATCCTGCGCGACATCGAGTCGCTCGACAACCACACGGCCTTCCTCTTCGACAAGATCAACTTCCTGATGGATGCGACCGTCGGTTTCATCAACATCAACCAGAACAAGACCATCAAGATCTTCTCGGTGGCCAGCGTCGCGCTGCTGCCGCCCACGCTGATCGCGAGCATCTACGGCATGAATTTCAAGTTCATGCCGGAGCTCGACTGGGCCATGGGCTATCCGTATGCCATCGTGCTGATGGCGGCCAGCGCGCTGGTGCCGATGTGGTACTTCCGCCGGCGCGGCTGGCTCAAGTAGCCTGAGCGGGGCGCGCCGGCGCGCGCAGCCTCACGGGCGCTTTCCTGACAGGGCGGTGCGCATGCGCGCCGCATGATGGTTCGATGGCCGGCGCCGCTTCGGTCCATCGGAGCCGTCCCCATGCCACATTCCCCTTCCCCTGCCATCCCCGCGCGCTTCGCGCTGCTCGACGCCTGGTGGCGCGCCGCCAACTACCTGTCCGCGGGACAGATCTACCTGATGGGCAACCCGCTGCTGCGGGAGCCGCTGGCCCTCGAGCACATCAAGCCGCGCCTGCTCGGGCACTGGGGAACCACGCCGGGGCTCAACTTCATCTACGCCCACATGAACCGCGCCATCAACGCGCGCGACCTCGATGCCATCTTCATCGCCGGCCCCGGCCACGGCGGGCCGGGCGTGGTGGCCAGCACCTACCTCGAAGGCACCTACACCGAGGTCTACCCGCACATCTCGCGCGACACCGAAGGCCTGAAGCGGCTGTTCACGCAGTTCTCGTTTCCGGGCGGCATCCCGAGCCATGTGTCGCCGGAAACGCCGGGGTCGATCCATGAGGGCGGCGAGCTCGGCTATTCGCTGCTGCATGCGTACGGCGCGGTGTTCGACAACCCCGAGCTGCTGGCCTGCTGCGTCATCGGCGACGGCGAGGCCGAAACCGGCGCGCTCGCGGCCAGCTGGCATTCCAACAAGTTCCTCAACCCCGCGCGCGACGGCGCGGTGCTGCCGATCCTGCATCTCAACGGCTACAAGATCGCCGGCCCAACCGTGCTCGCGCGAATCGGCGACGAGCAGCTCACGCAGCTGATGCGCGGCCACGGCTACGAACCGCGCTTCGTGTCGGGCCACGACCCCGCGCTGATGCACGGCCTGATGGCGGACGCACTCGACGCTTCGCTCGATGCGATCCATGCAATCCAGGTGGAGGCGCGCTCGGACGGCTTGGGACAGCGGCATCGCTGGCCGATGATCGTGCTGCGCTCGCCCAAGGGCTGGACCGGGCCGAAGACGGTGGACGGCGTGCGCATCGAAGGCACGCAGCGCGCGCACCAGGTGCCGCTGACCGGCTTCGCCGAGAAGCCGGCCCACATCGCGCTGCTGCAGGAATGGATGCAGAGCTATCGCCCCGAAGAACTGTTCGATGCCGACGGCGCCCTGCGCGCCGACATCGCCGCCCTCGCGCCTCGAGGCACGCGCCGCATGAGCGCGAACCCGCACACCAACGGTGGCCTGCTGCTCAAGAACCTCAAGCTGCCCGACTTCCGCGACTACGCCGTGGCGGTGCCGAAGCCAGGCGCCGTCGACGCCGAGGCCACGCGCGTCACCGGCGAGTTCCTGCGCGACGTGATGCGGCTCAACGCCGGCGAGCGCAATTTCCGGATCATGGGCCCGGACGAGACCACGTCGAACCGCCTGGGCGCGGTCTTCGAGGCGACCGACCGCATGTCGAGCGCCGAGATCCTGCCGGGCGACGACCACGTGGCACCCGACGGCCGCGTGATGGAAGTGCTCAGCGAACACCTCTGCCAAGGCTGGCTCGAAGGCTACCTGCTGACCGGACGGCACGGTTTCTTCTCGTGCTACGAGGCCTTCATCCACATCGTCGACTCCATGTTCAACCAGCATGCGAAGTGGCTGAAGGTGACGCGCAACATCCCCTGGCGGCGCCCCGTCGCGTCGCTGAACTACCTGCTGACCAGCCATGTCTGGCGCCAGGACCACAACGGCTTCAGCCACCAGGACCCGGGCTTCATCGACCACGTCGTCAACAAGAAGGCCGAGGTCGTGCGGGTCTACCTGCCGCCCGACGCCAACACGCTGCTGTCGGTGACGGACCATTGCCTGCGCAGCCGCAACTACGTCAACGTGATCGTGGCGGGCAAGCAGCCCGAGGCGCAGTGGCTCGACATCGCCGCGGCCGAGCGCCACTGCAGCGTGGGCCTGGGCATCTGGGACTGGGCCAGCAACGACAACGGCGTGGCGCCCGACGTGGTGATGGCCTGCGCCGGCGACGTGCCCACGCTGGAGACCATGGCGGCGGTGGACCTCCTGCGGACGCTGCTGCCGGACCTCAAGGTGCGGGTGGTGAACGTAGTCGACCTGATGGCGCTCGAATCACCCTCGGGGCATCCGCACGGCCTGCCCGATGCGGTCTTCGACTCGATCTTCAGCACCGACGCACCGGTGATCTTCGCCTTCCACGGCTATCCCGCCCTGGTCCACCGGCTGACCTACAAGCGGCGCAATCACGGCAACTTTCATGTGCACGGCTACCTGGAAGAAGGCACGACCACCACGCCCTTCGACATGACGGTGCTGAACCGGCTCGACCGCTTCCACCTCGCAGCCGACGCCATCGATCGCGTGCCCCGCATCCGCGACACGGCGGGCCACGTGCAGCAGCACCTGCGCGACCGGCTGCTCGAGCACCGGGCCTACATTACCCGGCACGGGCAGGACATGCCCGAGATCGCCGACTGGCGCTGGGTGCGACACTGAGCGCTTGCGGGGCCGACCGACGCCGCCCCGGGAGACCACCGTGCGCAGACTTCGTTTCCTCACCAACCGCCATCGAGCGCCGTCTACCAACACCGCGCTCGGCCTGCTGCTGGCCTTCAATGCCGGGGCCGTCAACGCGGGCGGATTCCTTGTGCTGCACATGTACACCTCGCACATGACCGGCTTCGCGTCGCAGCTCGCGGACGGCATGGTGCTGGGCAACGCCACGCTGCTGCTGAACGCGCTGGGCGCGATCCTGGCGTTCCTGAGCGGCGCCGCGGTATGCGCGGTGCTTGTGAACTGGGCGCGGCAGCACCGGCTGCACGGCGTCTATGCGCTGCCTCTGCTGCTGGAAGCCGCGCTGATGTTTCCGTTCGGACTCGCGGGAGCCATCACGCTGACCTGGCCAACGCCGTTCGCGGTGCCGCTCACGGTGCTGCTGCTGTCGTTCATCATGGGCCTGCAGAACGCCGTGGCGTCGAAGACCTCGGGCGGCAGCACGCGCACCACCCACATGACCGGCAACATCACCGACATGGGGATCGAGCTGGGCAAGATGCTCTACTGGAACCGGCGCATGCCGTCGACACCCCTGCCGGTGCGCCACGACCGCAGCAGGTTGCGCCGCTGCGGCGGGCTGGTCGGCATGTTCGTGCTTGGGGGAACGGTGGGCGCGCTCGGCTTCAAGCACGTGGGGTTCGTCTGCGTCGTGCCGCTGGCCGCCCTGCTGCTGGTGCTGTCGATCCCGCCCCTGCTTCGCGACCTTCCGCGTTGGCGGCGGGCCACGCCTTAGCTCAGGCCCTTTTCGCGTCCCGACCGGCCAGCCACGCGTTCACGAGCGCGAGGCTGTAGCGACTCGCGACCTCGGCCACGAACCGTGCGAAGTCGCCATGCGCCTCATCGTCCGCGCGATCCGAGATCGTCCGCATGGCCGCGAAAGGCACGCCGTAGTCATGGCACACCTGCGCCACCGCGGCGCCTTCCATCTCGACCGCGAGCGCGTCGGGCAAGCTGAGGCGCAGCGCTTCGCTTTCGGCGGCGGTCGAGACGAAGCGATCTCCACTCACCAGCAGGCCGCGATGCACCTTCGGCGACTGGAGGCCGAACTCGTCGACAGCCTCTTGCCCCACCAGGGCCACCGGATCACGCAGCGTCACTTCGACCACACCCGCCAATGCGTCGCTGATCGCCGCATCGGCCGTGAAGCGCGAAAGGCCCAGCAAGGGCACTTCGTATTTCGGAAAGATGGGCGAGGCATCGAGGTCGTGCTGCAGCAACTGCGTGGCAACGACCACGTCGCCGACATTCACGCCCGGCGCGAGTCCGCCCGCGACGCCGGTGAAGACGATGGCCCCGACGGCGAATCGCTCGAGCAGCATCGTGGCCGTCACTGCCGCCGCGACCTTGCCGATGCGCGACAGCACCGCGACCACAGGCTGGCCATGCAGATGGCCAACCCAGAAGTCGCGCCCGGCGATGCGCACGCGCTGCTCGTCGGGCATCTGCGCGAGGAGCGCACTCAGCTCCTCGTGCATTGCCGCGACGATGGCGATGGGCGCGGCCACCTGTTACTTGATGTCCACGCCGTAGAAGGTGTGGCGGCCGAAGGGGCTGAGCTTGAAGTCGACCACTTCCTTGCGTACCGGCTTCAGCTGCACCGCATGCGCGATCGTGAACCACGGCGCCTGCTCCTTGAAGATCAGCTGGGCCTTCTTGTAGAGCGCGTCGCGGTCGGCCTGCTTGGTCGTGCTCTTGGCCTTCACCACGAGGTCTTCATACGGCTGGTAGCAGAACTTCGAAATGTTGCTGCCGCTGGCCGACTTGGCCGAGGCGCAGCCCAGCAGCGTGTACATGAAGTTGTCCGGGTCGCCGTTGTCGCCGGTCCAGCCCAGCATGCCCATCTGGTGCTCGCCAGCCTGCAGGCGCTTGCGGTACTCGCCCCACTCGAAGCTCTTGATCTCGGCCTTGACGTTGATCTTGGCGAGGTCTGCCTGCATCAGCTCGGCAATGCGCTTGGCGTTCGGGTTGTACGGGCGCTGCACCGGCATGGCCCACAGGTCGGTCGAGAAGCCGTCGGGGAAGCCGGCCTGCGCCAGCAGCTTCTTGGCGGCTTCGGGATCGTACGGGTCGTCCTTCACGGCATCGTTGTAGGACCACATGGTCGGCGGAATCGGGTTCTTCGCAGCCACGCCGGTCGAGAGGTACACGCCGTCGATGATCGCCTTCTTGTTGATCGCCATGTTGATGGCCTTGCGCACGCGCACGTCGTCGAAGGGCTTCTTCGTGGTGTTGTACGAGAGGTAGCCGACGTTCAGGCCGGGCTGCTCCAGAAGCTGCACGTTCGGGTCCTTGCGGATCGCGTCGAGGTCGGCCGGGTTCGGGTAGGGCATGACGTGGCATTCGCCCTTTTGCAGCTTGGCCCAGCGCACCGAGGCATCGGGCGTGATGGCGAACACGAGGTCGTCGATCTTCGCCTTGCCGCCCCAGTACTGCGGGAAGGCCTTGAAGCGGATGATCGCGTCCTTCTGGTACTGCACGAGGTAGAAGGGGCCGGTTCCGATCGGGTCCTGGTCGACCTTCTCGGGCGTGCCGGCCTTCAGCATGGCAATGGCGTATTCCTTCGACTGGATGCCCGCGTACTGCATGGCCAGGTTCGCGAGGAGCGGCGCCTCGGGCTGGTTGAGCACGATCTTCACCGTGTAGTCGTCGATGCGGTCCACCGTCTTCAGCAGCTTGGGCATGCCCATGTCGTTGAAGTAGGAGTGGTTCTGGCTCGTGACCTTGAAGAAGGGATCGCTCTCCTTCCACTGGCGCTCGAGCATGAAGATGAAGTCGTCGGCGTTGAAGTCGCGCGTGGGCTTGAAGCTCTTGCTCGTGGTGTGCCACTTCACGCCCTTGCGCAGGTGGAAGGTGTAGACCGTGCCGTCGGCGGAGATGTCCCACTTCTCGGCCAGGCCCGGCACGACCTTGGTGCCGCCGCGCTCGAACTCGACGATGGTGTTGTAGACCTGCGTGGTCACGTCGAACGAGGTGCCGGTGGTGTTCATCCCCGGGTAGAAGTTCTCGGGGCTGCCTTCCGAGCAATACACCAGCGTCTTGGCAGACACTGCGCCACAGGCCAGGGTAAGGGCCGCAAGCGCTGTCGGTGCCAGGAGCGCCAGGCTTCGTGAGCGGCGCGAAACGGTGGGCTGGGTCTTCATGTGGACTCCTTGAGACACGGTTGAAAAAGCGAACGTTAAGGGTTCGTCGCCATCGCGATGGCGGCGGAGGGAACATCGGCGCGCACGAGCGGCGCACCGTCGAGAAACTTCTCGGAGAAGTGGCAGGCCACCAGCCGCTCGTCGAGCATGCGCAGCAGCGGCCGCTCTTCGTGGCAGCGCGGCGCCACGTGCGGGCAGCGCGTGCTGAACACGCAGCCCGAAGGCGGATTCAGCGGCGACGGCAGCTCGCCCTTGAGCACGATGCGCTGGCTGCTCAGGCCCGGCGTCGAGGCCAGCAGCGCCTGCGTGTACGGATGCAGCGGCCGCGCGAAGATGCGCGACTTGGGGCCCTGCTCCACCGCGTGCCCGAGGTACATCACGAGCACGTCGTGCGCGATGTGCCGCACCACGCCGAGGTCGTGCGAGATGAAGAGATACGCCAGCCCCAGCTCGGCCTGCAGGTCGGCCAGCAGGTTCAGCACCTGCGCCTGGATCGACACGTCGAGCGCCGACACCGGCTCGTCGGCCACCAGCAGGCGCGGGCTCAGCATCAGCGCGCGCGCAATGGCGATGCGCTGGCGCTGGCCGCCCGAGAACATGTGCGGATAGCGGTTGGCGTACTCGGGCCGCAGGCCCACGCGCGCGAGCATGTCGCGGGCCTTGGCGGCGCGCTCCGACTTGCCCATGGTGGTGTTGATGGCCAGCGGATCTTCGAGCACCGTCGAGATCTTCTTGCGCGGATTGAGCGAGCCGTAGGGGTTCTGGAACACCAGCTGCACAGCCTGGCGCAACTCGCGCTTGCGCTCTGGCGGCGGGTTCACCGCGTCGGCGCCGACCAGCGTGAGCTGGCCTGCGGTGGGCTTTTCGATCAGCGCGACCATGCGCGCCAGGGTCGACTTGCCGCAGCCCGATTCGCCGACCACGGCCAGCGTGCGCCCGCGCTCGATGCGGAACGAGATGTCGCCCACCGCGCGCAGGTGCGACGGCGCGCGGAACAGACCGCGGCGGATGTCGTAGGTGCGCTGGAGGTTGTTCGCCTCGACAACCACTTCAGTCGATGTGCTCTCGCTCATGACAGCACCTCGGCCGCCAGCTGCTTCGGCGGATCGCTCTCTATGGCCGCCTTGCGCCCCGGCTCGCCGAGCGGAAAGTGGCAGCGCACCTCGGCGCTCTGCCACTCGCGCAGCGCGGGCCGCACCTGGCAGGCACGCTCGGTGACGTAGCTGCAACGCGGCGCGAACAGGCAGCCTGCGGGCCTGTCGTGCACGCCGGGCACCACGCCGCTGATGGTGGCGAGCCGACCCTCGGGCGCGGCGCGCTCGGGCAGCGCAGCAAGCAGCGCCTCGGTGTACGGATGCTGCGGCGACGCGAAGAGCCGGTCGACGCGCTGGTGCTCCATCACCTGCCCCGCGTACATCACGGCAATGCGCTGCGCCATTTCGCTGACCACGCCCATGTTGTGCGTGATGAGCACCAGCGCCATGCCGCGCTCCTTCTGCAGGTCGCGCAGCAGGTCGAGGATCTGCGCCTGGATGGTCACGTCGAGCGCGGTGGTCGGCTCGTCGGCGATCAGCAGGCGCGGGTTGCAGGCGATGGCCATGGCGATCATCACGCGCTGGTTCATGCCGCCCGAGAGCTGGTGCGGATAGCTGCCCAGGCGCGACGACGCGGCCGGGATGCCCACCTGCTCGAGCAGCTCGGTCGCGCGCTTCTTCGCCTCGCGCTTGTCGAGCTTCAGGTGCAGTCGCAGCGTCTCCATCAGCTGGAAGCCGATGGTGAAGCAGGGGTTGAGGCTGGTGGTCGGCTCCTGGAAGATCATCGCGACCTCCTTGCCGACCAGCGCACGGCGCGCCTTGTCGGAAATGCCGAGCAGTTCCTTGCCCGCAAAGCGCATGTGGTCCGCACGCACGCGGCCCGGAAAGCCGACAAGGCCCATCAGCGCCATCATGGTGACGCTCTTGCCCGAGCCCGATTCGCCGACGATGCCGAGCACCTCGCCTTCTTCGAGCGTGAGACTCACGCCGTCGACCGCATGCAGCACGCCGCCCTGCGTGGGGAACTCGACGTGCAAATTCTTTATTTCAAGCAAAGGCATCTTTTCTTTCCTTTGCTTCAGCGCTTGAGCTTCGGGTCGAGTGCATCACGTAGACCGTCGCCCAGAAGATTGAAAGCCAGCACCGCCGCGAGGATCGCCATGCCCGGGAAGGTAACGACCCACCACGCGCGCAGCACGAACTCGCGCGCATCGGCCAGCATGGTTCCCCACTCGGGCGAAGGCGGCTGCGCGCCGAGCCCGAGGAAGCCGAGCGCCGCCGCATCGAGGATCGCGGTCGAGATGCCGAGCGAGGCCTGCACGATCAGCGGTGCGGCGCAGTTGGGCAGCACCTCGCTGAACATCAGGCGCAGCGTGCCGGCGCCGCTCACGCGCGCGGCGGTCACGTAGTCGCGCGAGACCTCGGCGATGACGGCGGCGCGCGTGATGCGCACATAGTGCGGCAGCACCACGATGGCCACCGCGAGCATTGCGTTGACCAGCCCCGGCCCGAGGATCGCGACGATCACGATGGCCAGCAGCAGGCTCGGCAGCGTGAGCACGATGTCCATCAGCCGCATGATCGCGATCTCGAGCACGCCGCGGAAGAAGCCCGCGATCAGCCCGAGCACCACGCCCACGACCACCGACAGCGCCACCACCGCGACGCCGATCGACAGCGACAGCCGCGCGCCGTACATCAGGCGCGAAAGAATGTCGCGCCCGATCGCGTCGGTGCCCAGCAGGTAGCTGACGGAGCCGCCCTGCTGCCACGCCGGCGGCTGCAGGAAGACGGCGCTGTTGGTTTCGTTCGGCGCGTGCGGTGCGATCCACGGCGCGAACAGCGCAACCAGCAGCAGGAAGACGATGGTGGCGAGCCCGATGACCGCGCCGCGGTTGGCCGAGAACGCCGTCCAGAACTCGCGCCACGGGCCGGGAGGGGCGGTGCTTTTCGCACCGGTGGAAATGGTTTGTGTCGAGGCCATGAGCTCAGCGCCGGATGCGGGGATTGATGACGCCGTAAGCCACGTCGACGAGCAGGTTCACCAGCATCACGATGCCGCCGAGCAGCAGCATGCCGCCCTGCAGTACCGGATAGTCACGTCGGCCGATGGCCTCGATGAGCCACTTTCCGACGCCGGGCCAAGAGAAGATGGTCTCGGTGAGGATCGCGCCCGTGAAGAGCACGCCCACCTGCAGCCCGATGACGGTCACGACCGGGATCAACGCATTGCGCAGCGCATGCAGCCCCACCACGCGAAAGCGCGACAGGCCCTTGGCGCGCGCGGTGCGGATGTAGTCCTCGCCCAGCACTTCGAGCATGGCCGAGCGCGTCATGCGCGCAATGACCGCAAGCGGCACCGTGCCGAGCACGATGGCCGGCAAGATGAGGTGGTGCAGCGCCGACCAGAAGGCATCGACGTCGCCGGCACGCAGCGAGTCGATCAGCAGGAAGCCGGTGTCGGGCTCGATGTAGTACTGCACCGCGATGCGCCCCGACACGGGCGTCCATCCGAGCTGCACCGAGAAGAACAGGATGAGCAGCAGCCCCCACCAGAAGATCGGCATCGAATAGCCGGTGAGCGATGTGGCCATCACGCCGTGGTCGAAGATGGAATTGCGCCGCACCGCCGCGAGAATGCCGGCCGGCAACCCCAGCAGCAGCGCGAAAAGAATGGCGCAGACCGCAAGCTCGACAGTGGCCGGGAAGAGCGCGAGGAACTCGCTCATCACCGTGTCCTGCGTGATGAGCGACTTGCCGAGGTCGCCGTGCAGCACGCGGCCGATGTAGATGCCGTACTGCACGATCACCGGCTTGTCGAAGCCGTAGGCGGTGCGCAGTTCGGCATGGCGCGCGGGGTCGATCCCGCGCTCGCCGGCCATGGTTTCAATGGGGTCGCCCGGCACGAGCCGGATGAGGAAGAAGGCGAGCAGTGTCATGCCGATGAAGGTCGGCACCAGCAGGCTCACACGGGTCAGTAGGAATCGAAACATCGACCCGCGAATATGCAAGATCGATGCCGTGGCCCTACCCGGGCCGAACCCTTACTTCAGCGCTTACTTCTTGGCGTCGCGCAGCTCGCGGCGAAGGATCTTGCCGACCGGCGTCTTCGGCATGTCGCTACGAAACTCTACGATTCGCGGCTGCTTGTAACCCGTAAGGTTTGCTCTGCAGTATTCGCGCACCTGCGCCTCGGTGAGCGAAGGGTCTTTCTTCACGATCACGAGCTTCACGGCCTCGCCGGTCTTGTCGTCGGACACGCCGACCGCCGCGCATTCGAGCACGCCCGGAATCAGTGCAACCACGTCTTCGATCTCGTTCGGGTACACGTTGAAGCCCGACACCAGGATCATGTCCTTCTTGCGGTCGACCACCTTGAAGTAGCCGCGCTCGTCGACCACGCCGATGTCGCCGCTCTTGAAGTAGCCGTCGGGCGTCATGACCTTGGCGGTCTCGTCGGGGCGCTGCCAGTAGCCGGCCATCACCTGCGGGCCCTTGATGGCGATTTCGCCGCGCTCGCCGGTCGGCACTTCGTTGCCGTCGTCGTCGAGCAGCTTGAGCCAGGTGCTCGGCAGCGGCAGGCCGATGGTGCCGGTGTAGGCGGTGCTGTTGGTCGGGTTGCAGGTGGTGGACGGCGAGGTTTCCGACAGGCCGTAGCCTTCGCAGATCGGGCAGCCGGTTTTCTCGAGCCAGAGCTTCGCGACCGCGGCCTGCACCGCCATGCCGCCGCCGACCGAGACCTTGAGGTTCTTCCAGTTGACGGTGTTGAAGTCGGGGTGGTTCGCCAGCCCGTTGAACAGCGTGTTGACGGCCGGGAAGCTGTGGATGGTGTGCTTCGACAGTTCCTTCAGCACGCCGGGAATGTCGCGCGGATTCGGAATCAGGATCAGCTTGCCGCCCGTGCGCATGTTCAGCATCATGCCGACCGTGAACGCGAAGATGTGATACAGCGGCAGCGCGCACACGCTGGTGGGTTGCTCGTTGGCCGGCACCTTGTTCATGACCGGCTCGTTCCAGGCCTCGGACTGCAGCACGTTGGCGATCACGTTGCGATGCAGCAGCACTGCGCCCTTCGACACGCCGGTGGTGCCGCCGGTGTACTGCAGCACCGCCACGTCGTCGGGGCCGATGGCCACGGGCTTGAGCGATGCGCTCGCGCCCTTGTCGAGCGCGTCGTTGAAGCGCACCGCGCCCGGCAGGTTGAACTGGGGCACCATCTTCTTGACGTTGCGCACCACGTAGTTGACGAGCGCGCCCTTCAGGAAACCGAGGCGGTCGCCCATGGAAGCCAGCACGATGTGCTTGACCGGCGTGGCCCCGATGCATTGCTGCAGCGTGGTGCCGAAGTTCTCCATGATGATGATCGCCTTCGCGCCGGAGTCCTTGAGCTGGTGCTCGAGTTCGCGCGGCGTGTACAGCGGGTTCACGTTGACCAGGATCAGCCCGGCGCGCAGGATGCCCGCAACCGAGATCGGGTACTGCGGGCAGTTGGGCATCATGACCGCCACGCGGTCGCCCTTGGCGAGGCCCAGGCCCTGCAGGTAGCCCGCGAAGGCCTTGCTCTGCCTGTCGGTTTCCGCGTAGCTGATGTCCTTGCCCATGAAGCTGTAGGCCGTGCGGTCTGCGTACTTCGTGAAGCTCTCTTCCATGAGCGCGACCAGCGAGGGGTACTGCGAGGCATCGATATCGGCGGGCACACCCTGCGGGTAGCTGCTGAGCCAGGGACGATCGGTCATTGGATTTGTCTCCTCCGGGAAGTCGGACTTGTTGAAAACGAAAACGGCGCTCGAAGTGGCGCCGCGAAGAACTCGCCCGCCGTGCGGGCAGGGACCTTCAGCCTATTCGATGGCCTTGCCCATATCTTCCACTACTTTTTTAGCATCGCCAAAGACCATCATGGTCTTGTCCATGTAGAAGAGCTCGTTGTCCAGCCCGGCATAACCGGCGGCCATGGAGCGCTTGTTCACGATGACGGTCTTGGCCTTGTAGGCCTCCAGGATCGGCATGCCGTAGATCGGGCTGCCCTTGGTGTGCGCGGCGGGGTTCACCACGTCGTTGGCGCCCAGGATGATCGCCACGTCGGCCTGGCCGAACTCGCCGTTGATGTCTTCCATCTCGAACACCTGGTCGTAGGGCACTTCGGCCTCCGCCAGCAGCACGTTCATGTGGCCGGGCATGCGGCCCGCCACCGGGTGGATCGCGTACTTCACGGTGATGCCCTTCTCGGTGAGCTTGGCCGCAAGTTCCTTCACCGCATGCTGCGCGCGTGCGACTGCAAGGCCGTAGCCCGGCACGATCACCACCGTCTCGGCATTGCCGAGCACGAAGGCCGCATCGTCGGCACTGCCGGTCTTCACCGGGCGCTGCTCCTTGGCCGCGCCGCCGGCCGTGGCCGCCTCGCCGCCGAAGCCGCCCAGGATCACGTTGAAGAACGAGCGGTTCATGGCCTTGCACATGATGTAGCTCAGGATCGCACCCGAAGAGCCCACCAGCGAACCGGCCACGATCAGCATCGCGTTGTTCAGGCTGAAGCCGATGCCCGCGGCCGCCCAGCCCGAGTAGCTGTTGAGCATCGACACCACCACCGGCATGTCGGCGCCGCCGATCGGGATGATGATGAGCACGCCCATCACGAAGGCCAGCGCCAGCATCGCGAAGAAGGCCGGCCAGCTTTCGGTGAAGACGAACACCAGGCCCAGGCCGATGGTGGCCAGGCCCAGCACGAGGTTCAGCATGTGCTGGCCCGCGAACTGCACCGGCGCGCCCTGGAACAGGCGGAACTTGTACTTGCCCGAGAGCTTGCCGAAGGCGATGACCGAGCCGCTGAAAGTAACGGCGCCAATGGCCGCTCCCAGGAACAGTTCGAGCCGGTTGCCGCTCGGGATCGGGTCGCCCTTGATCGCGATGCCGAAGGCATGCGGCTCGGCCACTGCGGCCACCGCGATGAACACCGCGGCCAGGCCGATCATGCTGTGCATGAAGGCGACCAGCTCGGGCATCTTGGTCATCTCGACCTTGTTGGCCATGTAGGCGCCAAGGCCGCCGCCGAGCACCAGCGCGACCAGCACGTAGCTCAGCCCGTTGAGGTTGCCGCTGGCAAGCTTGTAGATCAGCGCGCCGGTGGTCAGCACGGCGATTGCCATGCCGGTCATGCCGAAGATGTTGCCGCGGATCGAGGTGGTCGGATGGCTCAGGCCCTTGAGGGCCTGGATGAAGCAGATGCTGGCAACGAGGTACAGCAGCGTGACGAGGTTCATGCTCACTTGGCGGCTCCCTCTTCAGCCTTCGGTGCGACGGCCTTCTTTTCTTTCTTCTTGAACATCTCCAGCATCCGCCGCGTGACGAGGAAGCCGCCGAAGACGTTCACCGCGGCCAGCGCCACGGCCAGCACGCCCATGGTCTTGCCCAGCGGCGTGTCGGTGAGTGCGGCCGCCAGCATGGCGCCCACGATCACGATGGCCGAGATGGCGTTGGTCACTGCCATCAGCGGCGTGTGCAGCGCTGGCGTGACGGTCCACACGACGTGGTAGCCGACGTAGATGGCCAGCACGAAGATGATCAGGTTGATGACTGTGTGCGAAACGATGTCCATGTTCTTCTCCTCGGCGGGCGTTATTTCTTCGTGACCTGGCCGTCTTGCGTGACGCGGCAGGCGGCGACGATGTCGTCCTCGAGGTCGATCTTCAGCGCGCCCTCCTTGGTGACGATGAGCTTGAGAAAGTCAAGCACGTTGCGCGCGTAGAGCGCCGAGGCATCGGCCGCCACGAGCGCAGCGAGGTTGGTTTCACCGACGATGGTCACGCCGTGCTTCACCACCGTCCTGTCGGCTTCCGACAGCGGGCAGTTGCCGCCCACGCCGTCCGCGCCCTTGCCTGCGGCGATGTCGACGATCACCGAACCCGGCTTCATCGACTTGACCATGTCCTCGGTGATGAGGGTCGGCGCGGCACGGCCCGGAATGAGGGCAGTGCTGATGACGACGTCGGCCAGCGCCACGCGCTTGGCGACTTCGACCTGCTGGCGCGCGAGCCAGCTCGGGGGCATCGGCTTGGCATAGCCGCCGACGCCGACCGCGGCTTCTTTTTCTTCATCGGTGTCGTACGAGACTTCGATGAACTTGCCGCCGAGCGATTCGATCTGCTCCTTGACGCTGGGGCGCACGTCGGATGCCTCGATGACGGCACCCAGGCGCTTGGCCGTGGCGATGGCCTGCAGGCCCGCCACGCCCACGCCGAGGATGACGACGCGCGCGGCCTTCACCGTGCCGGCCGCCGTCATGAGCATCGGGAAGAAGCGCTGGTACTTGTCGGCCGCGATCATCACGGCCTTGTAGCCGGCGATGTTGGCCTGCGACGAGAGCACGTCCATGCTCTGGGCGCGGGTGGTACGCGGTGCGGCTTCGAGCGCGAACCCGACGACGCCTGCAGCCGCCAGGCGCTGCAGGCCGGCCGCGTCGAAGGGATTGAGCATGCCGATGACCACGGCGCCGGACTTCAGCAGCGCGGTTTCGGCATCGGTGGGCGTGCGCACCTTGAGCACCATGTCGGCGGAGAAGGCCCCGGCCTGGTCGGTGATCTCGGCGCCTGCGGCCTGGTACGCGGCATCGGTGACGCTGGCTGCAACGCCGGCCCCCGACTGCACCCGTATGGAGTGCCCTGAAGCGACCAGTTTTTTCACCGTCTCAGGTGTAACAGCCACGCGGGTTTCGCCAGCCAGTGTCTCGGCGGGCACGCCTATCAGCATAGAGATCTCCTCAGAGCAAGGGGGCACAGGGAATGCGGGCAGAGCTTACAGCAAGATTACAGCCGCCCGCCGTCGCCAAAACGCTCTGTGGTTTTGACCCCAAAGTGCCGATGAATGCTGTCGGCATCGCTATTCAATTGATAGCAAATTCGGGTATTCGATAGCCGCCTCGCGAAGACCGCGGCACGTGTCCAACCTCGCGCCGGCCGGACTCCAGGCGGTTTGTCCAGCGAGAAGTTGTCGATGGCCGCCCATAACGCCTTCCACTCAGGATCTCGATTTGTATTCAACTGCCGTTAACTTCGTTAACAAGTGAACTGAAAACCTCGATTTGCGTGCATTAGTTGCAATTCAAAAACTTTACGTTAGTCGCAGATAGATACACTTCAGCCCAATCGCCAGTTCACAGAGACTGACGAAGGGGAGGAAGAAGGGGATGGAATGCGAATCGCGGTACTCAATGACGGTGTAGATCAATTCAAGCGAATCAATCGAACCATGGCGGCACTCGAGCACGAGTGCCATCCCTACACGGAAGGAAAAGCGCTGTTGCAGGCAATGCGCCGGCAGACCTTCGACCTGCTGATACTCGACTGGAACCTGTCCGATATGGAGGGCCCGGACGTGGTGAGGTCCATCCGTCACGAACTCAACAGCCGGCTTCCCATTCTTTTCGTGACCGACAAGCGTGACGAGGCGGACATGGTCGAAGGCCTCAACGCGGGCGCGGACGACTTCATGGTCAAGCCCACCCGTGCCGGCGAACTCGAAGCGCGTGTGAACGCGCTGCTGCGCCGGTCCTACCCGGCCCAGCACGAGATGGAACTGGTCTTCGGCCCTTACCACTTCTATCCGCCCTCGCGCGTTCTGAAGGTTCGCGGCGTGCAGGTCGAGCTGAAGAACCGGGAGTACGAGCTCGCGCTGTTCCTGTTCCAGAACGTCGGGCGACTGCTTTCGCGGGAGCACCTGCACGAGGCCGTCTGGGGCCTTGGCATCGAGGCGCTGTCGCGCTCGCTCGACACCCATGTCTCGCGCCTGCGAACCAAGCTCGACCTGCGCCCCGCAAACGGCTTCCTGCTGCTGGCCATCTACGGCCTGGGCTACCGGCTGGAAACAATCGAAGCCGATGCCCTGTCCAGCATCAGCGCGCGCTGAGTCGGGAATCTCCGGCACGCTACAGTCTCCAACGGCACCCCGCCGTCATGTGCTTGCGCCACAAGGAATGAGACGAATGAATTCGATGATCCGGTTGCTGCTCGCCGCCACGTTGTTCTGGAGCTGGTTCAGCCCGGCCGCTGCGCAGGAGGTCGAAGCCAGCGACATGGTGCGCGGCGGCATGCTGGCGATCCAGATGATCGACCAAGGCAAGGCCGGCGAACTGTGGGACGGCGCCACCCCGGCCACCCGCAAGCGCGTGACACGCGCCGACTTCACCAGCCAGGTCGCCAGGAGCCGCGCCCCAATTGGCGCACCGCAGATGCGCACCTGGGTGGCGGTCAATCGCCAGGTCGTGGCCGACCCGGACGGTGAAACGGCCGGGCAGTACGTCAGCGTCGAATACGAGACCCGCTTCACGAACAAGCCTGACGGCACGCTGCGCGAACTCGTGAGCTTTCACCTCGACAGCGACCGCGTCTGGCGCTTCAGCGGCTACGTGCTGAAATAAGCGCCCAAAACACGGTAAATCCCATGGCAGGCCCGCGCTGGAAACCCAACGTCACCGTGGCTGCGGTAATCGAGCGCGACGGGCGCTTCCTGCTGGTCGAGGAGCAGACCAGCGACGGCCTGCGGCTCAACACACCCGCAGGCCACCTGGACCCTGGCGAATCCCCAGCCGAGGGCTGCGCGCGCGAAACCCTCGAAGAAACAGCCCATCATTTCACGCCAACAGCGCTCATCGGCGTCTATATGGCGCGTTCCCGGCCGCTGGCCGAGCGCGGCGAAGACACCACCTATATGCGCTTTGCCTTCACAGGCGTCCTGGGTGCATTCGAAGAAGGCCGACCGCTCGACGAAGGCATCGTGCGCACCATCTGGATGACGGCGGACGAAATCCGCGCCAGCGTGGCGCGGCATCGCAGCCCGCTGCTGCTGCAGTGCATCGAAGACCATCTGGCCGGCAAGCGCCACCCGCTGGACCTGATCCACGTCGACGAATCGGTGCGGTCGTCGCCCTGAATCAGACGATGACGCCGCCGCCAAGGCAGCGTTCGCCGTCATAGAGCACGGCCGACTGCCCCGGCGTCACAGCCCACTGCGGCTCGCCGAAGCGCAAGCCGAACGCAGCGGCATCACCAGCCTCCATCTCGCAAGCCGCATCGGCCTGCCGGTAGCGCGCCTTCGAGCCGTAGCCGCCCGGCACCGGCGCCTCGCCGGAGACCCAGCTCGCATCGTCCGCCTTCAGCACCGACGACAGCAGCCACGGATGGTCGTGCCCCTGCACCACCCACAGCGTGTTCTTCTCGACGTCCTTGCGCGCCACGAACCACGGCGAGTGGTCACCCGAGCCGCGCTGCGCGCCCTTCTCCTTCACACCACCAATGCCCAGCCCCTGCCGCTGCCCCAGCGTGTAGAAGCTCAGCCCCTGGTGCTCGCCCAGCTCGCGGCCGCGGTCGTCCTTGATCGGGCCCGGCTCCTTGGAGATGTAGCGGTTGAGGAAATCGCGGAACGGCCGCTCGCCGATGAAACAGATGCCGGTCGAGTCCTTCTTCTTCGCGTTGGGCAGGCCGATTTCCTCGGCGATGCGGCGCACCTCGGTCTTGTGCAGCTCGCCCACCGGGAACAGCGTCTTCGACAGCTGCGCCTGGTTCAGGCGGTGCAGGAAGTAGCTCTGGTCTTTCGAGGGATCGAGCCCCTTCAGCAGCTCGTGCTTGCCGGTGGCCTCGTTCAGGCGCACGCGCGCATAGTGCCCGGTGGCGATCTTCTCAGCGCCCAGCCGCATGGCGTGGTCGAGAAAAGCCTTGAACTTGATCTCGGCGTTGCACAGCACGTCGGGGTTCGGCGTGCGGCCGGCCTTGTATTCGCGCAGGAACTCGGCGAACACGCGGTCCTTGTAGTCGGCCGCGAAGTTGACGTGCTCGATCTCGATGCCCAGCACGTCGGCCACGCTGGCGGCGTCCACGAAGTCGATGTTCGACGAGCAGTATTCGCTGTCGTCGTCGTCTTCCCAGTTCTTCATGAAGATGCCGACCACCTCGTGCCCCTGCTGCTTGAGCAGGTGCGCCGTGACCGCGGAGTCCACTCCGCCGCTCAGTCCCACCACGATCCGTTGCTTTGCCATAAGCCCGCCATTGTCCCAGCCCGGCGGTAGGGGCTTCCCGTGTGTGGGAAATCGGGAAAACCCCTGTCGCCGGCTTGTCAGCTACCGCCCCACGATGCGAAAGGCCGGCGCTAAAGTGCCGCAAAGCACAGCGGAGACAAGACGCATGGCCACCCCCTCCCCCGCCGCCCTTTCCGGCGACAACACCCCCTGGACACGCGCCTACCCACCCGGCATGCGCTGGGACGCCGAACTGCCCGTGAAGCCGGTGCAGCAGATGCTCGACGAGGCCGTCGAGCGCTGGCCCGACCACTCCGCCGTCGAGTTCATGGGCCAGGCCATCACCTACCGCCAGCTCGGCGCCGCGGTCGACCGTGCCGCCAAGGGCCTGCAAGACCTGGGCGTGAAGCCCGGCGTGCACGTCGGCCTCTACCTGCCCAACACGCCTCACTACCCGATCGCCTTCTTCGCCGTGCTGAAGGCCGGCGGCACGGTGGTGAACTACTCGCCGCTCGACGCCGAGCGCGTGCTGGCCCACAAGATCGAGGACAGCCGCACCGACATCCTCATCACGCTGGACCTCGTCAACCTGTACCCGCAGATGGCGCGCCTGCTCGACAACTCGCGCCTGCAAAAGCTGGTGGTCGGCAGCCTCGGCGACTACGGCGCGATGGGCGGCAAGGTGCAAGCCCAGCTGCAGGGCGCCGGCCAGATCGCTCCCGTGCCCGCCGACGATCGGCATGTGCGCTTCACCGAGCTGCTGAAAAGCGAAGGCACGCACAAGGCCCACCCGCTCGGCGACCTCGCCGAAGAAATCGTGGTGTTGCAGTACACCGGCGGCACCACCGGCCTGCCCAAGGGCGCGATGCTCACGCACGCCAACCTCACGTCGGCCTCGGCGCAGTATTACGAGTCGACCAAGGGCGATCCGCCCATCCTGGCCGAAGGGGCGGAACGCTTCCTGGTCGTGCTGCCGCTCTTTCACATCTTCGCGCTCAGCGCCGCGATGCTGCTCGGCGTGCGCCTGGGCGCGGCGCTGGTGCTGCACACGCGCTTCGATGTCGACGCGGTGATGAACGAGCTCGCGGCCAGCAAGATCAGCGTGTTCCCCGGTGTGCCGACGATGTACACCGCGATCCTCGCGCACCCCAAGGCCAAGGAGATGGACCTGCGCTCGCTCAAGTTCTGCGGCTCTGGCGGCGCGCCGCTGCCGGTGGAGGTGGAGCAGCGCTTCTTCGAGCTCACCGGCTGCCACCTCAACGAAGGCTGGGGCATGACCGAGACCTCGCCCGTGGGCACCTTCACGCCCGCACGCGGCGTGCGCAAGGCGGGCTCGTGCGGCATGCCGCTGCCGCAGGTGCGCATCAAGCTCGTGAGCCTTGACGATCCGGCGAAGGACGTCACCGCGTTCGGCGAGCCGGGCGAACTGTGCATCAAGGGCCCGAACGTGATGAAGGGCTACTGGAACAACCCGAAGGCAACCGCCGAGTCGATGACGGCCGACGGCTATTTCCGCAGCGGCGACGTCGCGAAGATGGACGCCGACGGCTACTTCTACATCGTCGACCGCACCAAGGACATGCTGCTGTGCGGCGGCTACAACGTCTACCCGCGCGTGCTGGAAGAAGCGGTGTACGAGCACCCCTCGGTGGCCGAGGTGTGCGTCATCGGCATCCCCGACGAGTACCGCGGCCAGTCGCCCAAGGCCTTCGTGAAGCTGAAGGAAGGCGCGGGCGAACTGACGCTCGATGCGCTCAAGGCCTTCCTGAAGGACCGCCTCGGCAAGCACGAGATGATCGGCGCGCTGGAGATCCGGCCAGAGCTGCCCAAGACCGCCGTAGGCAAGCTCTCGAAGAAGGACCTCGTGGACGAGGAAGCCCGCAAGCGGGCCTGAGCTTTACTGCTTCGGCGCCTGTCCGAACGCGTTGGCCAGCAGCTCATAAGAGCGCAGCCGGGCAGCGTGGTCGAACACCTGCGAGGTGATCATGAGTTCGTCGGCACCGGTGCGCGCGACGAACGCTTCCACGCCCTTCTTCACCGTCTCGACCGAACCCACCGCGGAGCACGACAGCACCGAGTCGAGCAGCGCGTTCTCCGCGGGCCCGACCTTCTGACGATAGTTTTCCACCGGCGG
This sequence comes from Variovorax sp. YR634, assembly GCF_900106655.1. NCBI lineage: Bacteria > Pseudomonadati > Pseudomonadota > Betaproteobacteria > Burkholderiales > Comamonadaceae > Variovorax > Variovorax sp. YR634. The sequence continues at coordinate 267,899 of NZ_FNOL01000004.1, read as the reverse complement.
CGGCAGGCGCCCCGGCCGGCCGCTGCGCAGGTTCACGAAGGCCTGCTGCCACGAGGTGGCGCGGAACTCGGCCTCTTCATCGGTGTCGGCCGCGAACACGTTGAAGCCCAGCATCACATACGGCTTCTGCAGCTGTGCCGACGGCTTGAAGGTCTCGCGATAGATCTGGATGGCCTGCATGATCTGCTGCGGCGCGAAGTGCGAGGCAAAGGCGTAGGGCAGCCCCAGGTGCGCCGCGAGCTGCGCGCCGAAGGTGCTGGAGCCGAGGATCCACACCGGCACTTCGAGCCCCGCGCCGGGCACGGCCCGCACCGGTTGCTGCGGCGTCTTCGACATGAAGTCCATCAGCTCGATCACGTCCTGCGGAAACTGGTCCGCGTCCGATTCGAGGTTGCGCCGCAAGGCCCGCGCGGTGCGCTGGTCGGAGCCGGGCGCGCGCCCCAGGCCCAGATCGATGCGCCCCGGGTACAGCGATTCCAGCGTGCCGAACTGCTCGGCAATCACCAGCGGCGAATGGTTCGGCAGCATCACGCCGCCTGCACCGATGCGGATGGTGGAAGTGCCCGCCCCTACATGCGACAGCAGCACGGCAGTGGCCGCGCTCGCAATGCCCGGCATGCCGTGGTGCTCGGCCAGCCAGTAGCGCGTGTAGCCCAGCTTCTCGCCATGCTGCGCCAGCGAGAGCGAGTTGCGGAACGACTGCGCGGCGTCGCTGCCCTCGGTGATCGGGGAAAGGTCGAGGATCGATAACGGAATCATGGCCGCGATCATGGCGCGAACCGCCCAACGCCGTCGCCCGAGGGGCTATTCGGTTTGGTATAGCGTCGTCACGCTCGCGAAGTCGCGGCCGTTCTGCTCCACGTTCACCTGGAACGGCACGCTCTCGCCCGGCGCGATGGCCGGCAGGTTCTCCACCAGCTTGAAGCCCGTGAGCTGCCCGTTGCGGTCGCGCAGGCTGACCCACAGCCGCACCTTGCCGACGATGCCCGTGCCCGGGTTCTTCACGCTGCCCGTGACTTCCACGCTCTTGTAGGTAAAGCGCTGGCTGAAGTTGAGCAGCACGCTGCCGGTTTCGGCCTTGGTGCCCGTCACCTTCACCTCCAGCGGCTTGCGCGGACCCGGCAATGCCGCGCGGCGCATCGGCTTCCATTCGACGCGAGTCGCGGTGATGCGCTCCATGTCCTCGGGCTCGAGAAAGATCGGAAAGCGCTCGCCCGGATAGAGGTACGCCAGCCCCGTGATGTTCGTAGTGCCATGCGCCTTGCTGCCGCTGAAGCGCGAGATCACGCCGCCCGGCGCGAGCACCACTGCATCGGTGCTGCGGTTCACCAGCTCGCCCAGGAACAGCCGCTGCTGGATGTTGTTGCGCCCGTCCACCAGCGGGAGCAGTTCGAGTTGCTTGTCGTCGAAGCGCTCGCTGTCGTCGGCAAGCAGGTCGTCGGTGCCCAGGCGCAGCTCGGGGTTGAAGGACTCGGGGCCGCCCACCGTGCGGATCACGCGGTCGGCGTTCAGCACCGGCGTGCGCGTGCCCGACGACTCGACCGTGCTGTAGCCGATGCGGTAGTCCCATGCCGCGATGGCCGTCGCGCGGCCGAAGCGCGCGATGCTCACGTCCATCGAAGTCCGCGTGCCCGGCTGGATCTCGTTGGCCTGCCCGTAGCCGTGGCCGAAGCCGATCACCTGCCCCGCGTCGTCGTACAGCGTGACCAGCACCTCGAAGCCGCCAAGCACCGTGGCGTCCTTGCGGTCGTTGGCGATGCGGCCCACCAGCCGCACGCGCTCGCCCTGCTGGATGAGCCGCACGCGCGAGAAGGCCATGCGCGGCCCCTGCACCGCGCTGTAGGGCTCGGCCAGCTTCTGCACGCGTAGCTCCTGCCGAGTGACGTTCTTGCCGCTGGGCATGTCGATCAACACGGGCGCACTTTCGCCGGGCTCCAGCACGGACACCGGCAGCATCTCGCTGCGCTCGTCGAGCTTGCTGTCGCCGTCGTAGTACGTGGCGCGAATGCCCGCGCGCGACAGCGACTTGCCGGTTTCGTTGCGCGCCACCACCAGCAGCTTGGGCATGGCCGAACTGCCGCGGCCCACCAGCACCTGGCGCGGCTCGTTGAGCTTCAGGCCATCGACGGGAATGGTGCGGTCGACCGCAGCGGCCACCACGGACCGCGGTGCACCGGATGCGGCGTCGCGGGAATCGAAGAGAAACAACCCGACCACGCGAAACACCAGCACCACGCCCAGCAGGATGGCTATGGCTATGCCGACCTTGCGCAGCATCAGCTTCTGCCTCAGCGCCTCTTCAGCCGCGAGCCGGCGGCCGGCTTCGTTCTTCACCTGGTTGAGCACGCGCTCCAGCCGGTCGGACACGTTGTCTTCCACCAGCGTGACCGAGCCGCAGTGGTCGCAGGTGTATTCGTTGAGGCCGGTGCGCTTGAGCACGCTGCTGCCGCATTCGCCGCACTTGAGCGTCTGGAGGTCGATGGTCATTGAAGTGCTGCTCCCGTATTGTTTTTCCTGCGGCGCGCCAGCTGACTACCAGTCGAACAGGTCCGCGATGTCGCCTGCCTCGCTGGCGCCAATCAGCGGCGTGAGCCGCTCGATCAGGCGCGCGCGGTGCACCGGGTTGACGGAATCGTCGTCCATGAAGATGTCCTCGCCCGCCTCGTCCCACACTTGGCCGATAGTGCCGAGGCACGCGGCCATCTCGAGGATGCCGGCAAAGATCGGTGCATCGTCTTTCCACACACCCTCGCCATGCCGGGCGAACTGTATCGCGCCTGTGTTCAGGTCGAAGATGAAGGGGTCCGCGCCCTGGTCGGCCACCACCAGCCAGTGATCGGGCCAGTCGGCAATGCGCTCGCCGGTGATGCCGTGCCAGCGGTAGCCGGCCTGCAGCTCCCACAGGCGCGCGAGCGTCGGAATGCTGAAGGGGTTGCCGGCGGTCGGCACCGTGAGGCCCGCATGGCCCACGCGGTCGTTGATCCACTCGCCGAGCGGGCCGACCTGTGCGTAGAAGGTTTCTATGGCGGCCGGCAGAGGGATCTCTCCGCGCCAATGCTCGGCGGTGGATTGCGGCGCCAGCGCGCCATGGGAAGCCAGCGCCGCGCGGGCCTGTTCGATCGATGCCATCTGTCCTCTCCGTTCAGGGGATGCAAGCAGCCTGCAATGCGGCGCGCAGGGCCTCGACGTCGCCCGGTGCTACCTCGCGCACGCCGGTCAAGCCTGCGAGGCCGCATGCGGTCGAGGCCACCACGGGCACCCCGGCTGCCACAGCGCGCAGCACCGCGCGCGGTGCGTGCTCGACGTGCGCGGGCAGCACGACGACGCTGGCGCCGACCAGCCAGTCGCCTTGCCAGTTCATGTGTTCGATGTGCGCGATGCCGCGCCAGAGCTGCGCGTCATCCGAAGGCGAGCCCAGCACGCGCAGCCGGTACGGCCAGCCTTGCAGCGCCGCGGCAAGTTCGCGCGCACCCTTGCGTGCCAGTGCGCTTGCGGCGAACACGACGAGCGACGGCCCCCTGCGTTCGATGAAAGCAACAGCCTTGACCGGGGGCAGCATCCAGTCGAGCTGCGTCAATGCTGCTTGCGGTGCCAGCTTGGCGAGCTGCCGGGCGACATCTGCATGCGGCGTGACCACGGCCTTCGCACGGGCAAGCGCCAGCGTCTCGGCGCGCACCAGCGACGGATCTGCGCGGAAGTCGCGCAGCGTTGCGTCACCGGGCCAGTACCGGGCCGCGGCATCGAGCCGCTGTTCGATTTCGGCCATCGGCAACGCGCTGGCCAGCACGGTGACGCGGCGCCCGTCGAGCGCACCGATGCGCTGCAGGTGCGGCAGCAGTGCCTGCTCGACCACCAGCTCCGTGTACTCCGGCGTCAGGCGGCTTGCCAGGGCGCGCGCAAGCCAGCGTTGGCCGTCGATCAGGCTCGCCTGCCGCCGGCCTGCATGCCGCGCCCAGAGCCTCTGCCACAGCGCGCGGCGCAGGCTCACGGCCCACAGTGTCTGCGCGGGCACTGCCGTCTCACGGTGCCAGCCCGTCGCGGGCAGACGCCAAAACGCAAGCCGCAGCGGCGCCGGCTGCAGGCGCTGCGCGTGTGGATGTTCCTCGCGCAGGTAGCGGGCGAACTCCGGCGTCCAGCCATCGACCAGCACCGCCGCGCGGCCCTCGGGGCCGACGTCGACCTGCGGACGATGGCGAAAGCACGCGGTCTGTTCGCAACTCAGGCAACCGCGCGCCAATGGCAGTGCTGCGCCCGCGTCGTCATACGTTCGGCGCAGCACGACTGGCGCAGCCGGTGCCGCCAGCGCAGAACGCGCGCGGATGCGCAGCACCAGTTCGCTGTCGGTCAATTCCACTTCGAGCCGCCACGCATGCTTTGCGCGCAGCTTGAGATCGACGTAGTTCCAGAACACCGTCGCATCGACCGCGTCACCGTCGGCCGCGTCGGCCTGCTCGATGCGCGCCGTGTGCCCATGGCGCTCGACCAGTTCGAAGCCCGCACGCACCGCCACGGTGGCGAGCGCGTTCGACAGCTGGCAGAGCCCGCCGGCCAGCGTCGGCACCACGCAGCCGCCGCGCAGCTCGCGGCCCTGCACGAAGCCGCGCCATGCGCCCGGCCGCCCCAGCTGGCGCCAGAAGCTCAGCACTTCGCCTGCCGGCACCTCGATGGCATCGAAGGCACGGCGCGCCACGCGCAGGTTCTGCACCTTGCCGGCCACGAGCGGAAATTCTTCGGCGCGGCCGTCGGACCACAAGGGAGTGCGGTATTGCGCGAGCACCGGCGCGTCGGCCAGTGCGCTGTCGCCGCCGTGCCAGCGCCGGGCCGAAGGCCGCAGCGTCTCGCGCAACGCATGGGCCGTGGCCAGCAGCCGCGAGCGCAGCCAGAAATCGATCGCGTCGATGCGGCGCGGCGGCTGCCAGGCCTGTTGCACGCTCACGCGGAGGGGCCGCGCTTGCGCCATTGGCCGAGGTCGGCTTCGATGCGCTGGTCGATGTTGCCGCTCCATTGCACGCCGAAGCCGGCCGCACGCAGCAGCTCGGCGATGCGATGGCCCACCACCACGGTGTTGGCTTCGCGCTGCTCGATCTCGGGGATCATGCCGCCGCTGAAGGCCAGGTGCAGGCGGCCGGTGCGCACCGCCGCATCGAGGTCTTGCGCGTGATAGAAGCAGCAGCCGCGAATACCCGAGTCCATGCGGCCCGCGGCGCGCCATTGCTCGCGCACGTCGTCGTGGCCATCGGCGAGCGTGTTGCCTGCGCGGTGCAGCGCAATGATCTTTTCGCTGCGCAGCTGCGCGAACACGGCTTCGAGCCGGTCGTATTCGGTCTGCGCGGGCCACCCGGCCTCGGCCGCGCGCTTGGCGGCGCATGCACTTGCGGCCTCGGCCTTGACCCAGGCCCGGTCTTCGGCGGTGATCTCATCGGGATCGAGGTACTCGTCGGTGATCAGCCATTCGACATCGGCGTCGGGATAAAAGCCGCTCCACACCAGGTCGTGGATGCGTCCGCGCGTGTCTTCGGGGTCGAGAGTAAGGGCCATGCGTGTTGGGTTGCCGCCTCGGCTGCAACGGGATCATGCTTTCTTTTTTCCTGACGGAAGCGTGCTCGTATTTTCACCCGGCCGCACCACGATGACGCACTAATGCGAAAGCATGAAGACTTGCGGCCACCCCTTCCGCGCCGCGCAATCATGAAGGATGCGCCGTGGCAAGGCAATGCGCCTTTTGGCGAAGGCGGCTCCGCCACATGGCCGGGAGCCGCACCGGCGTGGTGCTGCCTGCTTGCTACGCGACTGGCTATGCTCGGTGGCTCTTCATGCTGCAGCGCCATTCATCCATCGACCCGATCGCCCAGCCGGACGACGAAAGGCTGCCCACCGAATGGACCTCGCGCGCGCCGCAGGCCACGGAACGCGCGCCGAAGTCGGCCGCCGACTGGGCCGCGTGGCTGGTCGCGCTCGCGGTGCTGGTGTTCATGGCGGTCTTCGGCTTGCGGGCAATGACCTGGGCGCTGGCCGGTGGCTGGCAATGGCTCTGGCTGGCGGTGGGGCTGCCGTTCTTCGGAGTCTTCTCGGTGTCGGCGGTGCTGCTCGTCGTCGCGAGGCTGCGCGAGCGCCGCCGGGTGCGCGTGGCGCTTGAAGGCATGTCGCTGGAGCGCGGGGAAGGCTTTCGCGTCAGCGAGCCGTTCGAACTGCGGCTGCGCGCGACGGTGCCCATTGCGCGGGAAGGCGAACGCACAGTGGCGCCGGAACGCATCGTCATGCGGCTGATGCGACGGTCCTTCGTCGGTGCGCCCGATGGCACGCTGTCGCTGATCGATGAGTGCTGCGATGAAGCCGTCGCGTCCCGGGAGGATGCGCGGGCAGGAAGGCTGCTCTATGCCTGCGAACTCAGCGCAGGCTCCGGATACGGCGACGCCGCGCAATGGTTCGTCGAACTGCACGACCCGACCGACGACGACGCGCCCTTCCTCATCGCCGCGCTGCGGCTGCTGCCCGCGCGCTGACCAGGCGCAGCAAGCCAGACGCAAAAAGGCCGGGCCATGCATCGCATGGCCCGGCCTTTTGTCTCAGCCCCTGTCGGGGGAGTGATTACAGCGGCAGTGCGTCACCGCGAGCGGCAGCGCGGGCTGCGGCACGCACCGCGGCGCGGTCCACCGTGCTTGCCACGACCGGTGCGACACCAGCGGCAGCGCCTTCGGCATACGGGTCAGCGCTGTGTGCAGCGGCAACCGCATCGGCGCGAACGGCGGCACGGCTGGTCGTCGAGACGATCACGCGAGCGGGGCCTGCGTCGGCACCGGTGGCGTAGGGGTTGGCGCTATGGGCTGCAACCACGGCCTGGCCGGCAACGTCGGCGCGGCTGGCGGCCGAGGTCACTTGGTGCACGCCTTCATACGTTTCAGCGTGTGCAGCACCGGCAGCGGCCAGCAGGGCGATGGAGATAGCGGAGAGGAGCTTAGAGGCGGTCATTTGGATGTCCTTCAATTCGTTTCAGTTCTTTGGATGATTTCGAACCGGTCTTGGGTGGGTCACCGTCCCTCCGGGGGCGGCCACCTCGCTCGGGGCCCTGTTCACCCAGATCGGCTTTGGGGCCGGTCTGTGAGATGAATTGTGCGCCGTTATCTAAGTAAAAACCCTTAGAGAAAAGAACCACGGCGTTCACGAAGTGGAAACAATCAGCTGCTCCAAAGGGAGATCAGGGCTTGTCGTAGAGTCTTTGCATGAGCGCGCCGGCCCCTGCCTTTCCACCCCCGCCCCCCTGGGGCACTGCGGACACTGTCTTCGACAGGCTGGTGGGCGCATGGGACCTGGAACGAACCATCGAGGGCCAGGCCTCCATGACCGGCACAGCCGTGTTCACGCCGCTCGAGACAGGGATGCTGAAGTACCGCGAAGAGGGCCGGATCCGCCTTGCCGACGGCAAGGAATTCGACGGCCACCGCGAATACCTCTTCGAACGCGCTCCGGGCGGCTTCGTGGTGCACTTTGCCGAAACCCCGCAGCGCCTGTTCCACGCCATCGGCATCGTGCGCGACGGCGATGCGCTCGCCGGTTCGGCCACGCACCTGTGCACGCCCGACACCTACGACAGCAGCTACCGCTTTCTGGCGGACGGCTCCTTCACCATCCGCCACACGGTCCACGGCCCGCGCAAGGACTACCTCTCGGCCACCGTGTTCAGGCGACGCGGCAAGTAGCTCAGTCGCGGTCGAGCCGCCAGCCCGGCATGCCGCGCATCACCGTCTGCACGAGCATCGCGCAGATGCCGCACTTGATCAGGTCGCCGGGAATGAACACCAGCATGGCCAGCGCGGCCTGCGGCAGCGACATGTGGGCGATCAACGAAAGCCCGACGATGCCGAAGCCGTAGACCACGACGATCCCGCCGACCACCGACGACACAAAAGCCGCAACCAGCAGCCCCACGCCCGTGGCCCCGGCCATGCGACGCACGGCAAGGCGCATCAGCAAGCCACAGGCAAAGGCCCCGAACATCCAGCCGAACAGGAAGCCCCCGGCCGGCGCCACGAACACGCTCAGGCCGCCACGGCCGCCGGGCAGCAGCGGCAGGCCCAGCGCCACTGCGAGCAGGAACAGCGCAATCGCCAGGAAGCCGCGGCGCGGCCCGAGCAGGCAGCCCGCCAGCATCACGCCCAGCGACTGCAGCGTGATCGGCACGCCGAACGGCAGGTCGATCTTCGGGATCAGGCCGAACACCGCCATCAGCGCTGCGAACAGCGCGATGTACGACAGGGAGCGGGACGAAGTGAGGGAGCCTGAAGTGGTGGTCATGGCAATCGCAATCGAGAAAAAGGAAGGAAGCTCAGCGCCCGAGCCGCGCGGCGAGCGCATCGGCCACGCGCTCCGCCGTCTGCAGCGTGCGGATGGTCAGCGGCGCCAGCAGCCGCAGGCCGCCGCCGTGGCCTGAACGCGCGCGGTAGGCGTCGTCGAGGCGCTGCCACTGCACATAGAAATTTTCGGCGAAGCGCAGCATCAGGCCAAGGCCCAGTGCGATCCGCTCGGTCGGCACGCCAAGGCGCTGCAGCGGATGCAGCACCGCTTCGAGCACCGCCAGCAGGTCTTCGAAGCGCGTGGTCAGCGTGAGCATCAGCGCAAGCGTCGCCGCGCTGGCAAGGCGCAATGCGCTGGCCACGCCGAGCGGGGTCGTGCCCATCGCCCAGTGGAAGCCGACGATCAGCCCGCCAGCGACCGCCACGCCGACCAGCATGCGCACCCGGCGCCACGCAGGTGGCCCGAGCGAGACGAAGATAAGCAGCACCACCGCACAGGCAACGGCCAGATGCACCGGCCGCTCGACCAGCACCAGCAGCGTGCCGCACACCGACAGCACCGCGAGCTTGACCCACGCCGCCATCGCATGCATCCACGTCGGCTGCTCCGAATAGAGGCTACGCATGGCGACCCCGCTCTGCCGCAGCGCGCTCGCGCACGTTCTCGGCATAGGCCTCGCACACTTCGCGGCCCGGCCCGTCGGCGCGCACCTTGCCCTGTTCGAGCCACAGCACGCGTTCGAAGTCGTAGACGTGTTCGAGCAGGTGCGTGGACACGAGGATCTGGTGGTCGCTCGCCTCGAGCTGCGCGGCCAATCGCGCCTGGCTCAGCAGGTCGAGGCTGGCAAAGGGCTCGTCGAGCAGCAGCGTGGCGGGCTCGCTGATCTGCAACGCCAGCAGGCACACCTGCTGGCGCTGACCCTGGCTCAGCTCGCTCACGGCGCGCCCGGCCCAGGCTTCGAGCCCGCGCTGCGCAAGAAAATCGCGCGCCTGCTGCCGCGCCGCCTGCCGTGTTTCGCCGCGCGCCGTGAGGCTGAAGGCCAGTTCCTCGGCCACGGTCGGAAAAATGATCTGGTCGTCGGGGTTCTGGAACATCAGGCCCACGTGCTTCGACAGCTGCCTGCGGTCGGCCTGCGTGTCGCAGCCATGCACGACCACGCGCCCCTGCTGCGGCTGATCGAGTCCGCTGATGAGGCGGAACAGGCTGCTCTTGCCAGCCCCGTTGTCGCCGATCAGGCCAATGCGCGTCTCCTGCAGGCTGAGCGTCAGCCCCTCGAAGACATGCTGGTTGCCGCGCACCAGCGTCACCGCCTCGAGGCGGATGCTGTGCGGGGAGCTGGTTTCGGGCGGGGTCGGCTGCGGCAAGGGGCGCCCACTGTACCCGAACGCGCCCTGCATATGCGGGGCTCAGGCAGTGGCAGCAAAGAGCCCATTGATCTCTCCGACCGACAGCATGCCCTCGCCCATCGTGCCGAAGCGGCCATGCTCGAAGGCCTCCTTGGCGATGCGGTCCACAAGCCCCAGCGCCGACTGCAGCGGACCACAGCCCAGGCTGATGCGCCGCGCACCGGCGCGTGCGAGGCCATCGGCCGAGGGTGCGCCGGCATAGCCCGCGTACACGTTCACAGGCAGGCTCAGCGCGCCAGACAGCCGTTCGATCTCTTCGAGGCTGGACATGCCAGGCACGAAGATGCCGTCCGCACCCGCCGCCGCGTAAAGCTGTGCGCGGCGCAGCGCCTCTTCGAATCGTGCCACCGGGTCGTTCCAGGGCACGAAGTAGACGTCGGTGCGCGCGTTGATGAAAAAGCGCGCATCGAGCTTGCAGATGGCGGCGATGCGCTCGCACATCACCTCGGGCGCCGCCAGCTCGCGCGTGCCCGGCCGTGTGCCGTCCTCGATGTTGATGCCGGCCGCGCCCATGCCGATCAGCGCGCTTGCCACGTCGCCCACCGCCTGCGTGCTGTCGCCGTAGCCCTGTTCGATGTCCACGCTCACCGGCACTCCCGTCACGCGGCAGATGCGCTCGCAGGCTGCGATCAGCTCGCTGACGGGCATGCGCTCGCCGTCTGCGTAGCCAAGCGACCAAGCCATGCCTGCGCTGGTGGTGCCGATGGCCATCGCACCGGCGCGCTCGACGATGCGGGCGCTGGCGGCGTCCCAGGCGTTCACGAGAACCAATGGATCAGGGCCGGCGTGCAGCCGGTGAAAGGCATCTGTCTTCTGTTGCGCGTCGCTGGATCGCATGTCTGGTCGTTCCAAAGGAGTTGAAGGATGACCGCAGCCTAGACGCAATGCGCCGCCGGGACTTGGAAAAAACTGCTGTCCGCGCCGCGACCTGCCTACATCAGCCCGACCACCGGATAGCGCCGCCACCCCGGCTCCGCATGGCGCCGGCCGTGCGCAAAGAGAAAGCCCAGCACAGCCTGCTGGTCAGACAGCTTCTCGGGGTGGTCCGCCTTCCATTGCTCGAACTGGCGCTTCAACTCGGGCTCGTCCTCCAGCATGCGCAGCGCGGTGTCCTCGAAGACATAGGCCGAGAAGTTCTCCTTCTTCTCCAGCACGCTATTGAAGAAGCCCCAGCGGAAGAAGCTGTCGTGGGCTTCGGGCTCCAGCGTTTCGACCGCGTAGCGGGCGTTGGGTTGGTCCAGTGGCACCAGCACGTCGCCCACGCGCGCCTGGAAGCGCTCGGTGTGCGTGGCGAGCACCAGCTGGTCATGGAACATGTGGCCTTCGTAGGCGCTCGCGCGCGAGGTCACGCTCTGCACGCGATACACCCGGGCCGCATCGAACAACTGGTCCGCTTCCAGGCGCCGCAGCTCGACGCCGTTCCATTGCAGGCGCTCGATCACTTCGCGCCAGGCCTGGGGCACCAGGTAGGCCTTGGGCGCCGCGACCGCCAGGTCTTCCACGCAGCGATCGAAGTGCACGATGTCTTTCTCCCAGGGCTGGCTGCGGTCGTAGGCCAGCCGCTCGTAGTTCCCGAGCCGGCTCGGCGTGCGAACCGCGCGATAGCCCTTGAAGCGAAGGCTCGCCGGCCGGCTGCGGTCGTTGCGCCATGTCAGCGGCCAGCGCGCCTGCTGCGCTGCAGCAGCCCTGGCGTCGCGGCGCAGATTCTGAATCTGCGCCGCATGCGCGACGGTGAATTCCAGCACCACCTCGACCAGCGTCCGCATGGAAGCCACGCGGTCGGCAAAGGGCTTGAGCATGTGGGTCTCGGGCATGAAGCCGATGGTGTGGTGCAGCGCCGCATAGCCGGTGGAAAAGCGCGGCAGATCGAGGAAGTCCTCGATGCCGTCGTCGGGCGTCTCGGCCAGCAGGTTCATGTACGGGCAGGTGGGCCAGCCGCGTTGCGCCATATCGCCGTAGATCGCAGGCAGCATGCTTTCGCGCAGGAACTGCCCGAGCCCGCCGCCCAGCTTGTCGGGCTGGGTCGGGATCAGCGTCATGGTGTAGCTGTAGTCCGCGCCGTTGGAGGTGTGGGTGTCGACCATCACATCCGGGTCCCACGCCGTGAAGAAGCGGTTGAACACCTGCGCGGCCAGGCTGTCGCACTTGATGAAGTCGCGGTTCAGGTCCAGGTGCCGGCCGTTGCCGCGGAAGCCGAAAGATTCGGGCCCGAGCTGGTTCACGCGCGAGGTGTTCTGCCGGTTGATACAGCCGTCCACGTTGTAGACAGGAATGAACAGGAACACCGTGTCGCCCAGCGCCGCCAACCGCCCGGGCTGCGTGCAGAAATCGCGCACCAGCGCCATGCAGGCATCGATGCCCTCGGGCTCGCCGGGGTGGATGCCGTTGTTGTTGAAGAACACCGGGCGGCGCTGCTGCCTGAGCGTGTCGCGATCGAACACGCCGTCGGCAGTGACCACGCCGGCGTGAAGGGGAACGCCGGTGTCCGACACGCCGATCTCGCCCCAGCGCAGCACGCCGGGAAATTGCCCGGCCAGCCGCTCGTAGAAGGCGATGCATTCGGCCCAGGTGGTGGTCTGGTTGCCGTTGCCGGACTCGAACGGCGTGGGGTACTGGTTTTCGTGTGCAGCAGTCATGGGAAGAAGGCTACAGTAGTCGCCCCAATCCGGTCATCCAGCCCTTCTTTCTGCAAAGCCAGGAGCCTGCCAGACACGGCCGCACGCACAACACACATTCAAGGAAACAGACATGGGCGCCCAATGGAAAGCGAAACACAAGGATCTGGCGGCCAATGCCAAGGGCCGGCTGTTCAGCAAGCTCGCCAAGGAAATCATGATGGCCGCGCGCAACGGCGCCGATCCGGCCTCCAACTCGCGTCTTCGGCTGGTCGTGGAGCAGGCGCGCAAGGCCTCGATGCCCAAGGACACGCTCGACCGCGCCATCAAGAAAGGCGCGGGCCTCACTGGCGAGGCCGTGCATTTCGAGCACGTGATGTACGAAGGCTTCGCGCCGCACCGCGTGCCGGTGATGGTCGAGTGCCTGACCGACAACGTGAACCGCACCGCGCCTGAAATGCGCGTGCTGTTCCGCAAGGGCCAGCTGGGCACCTCGGGCTCGGTGTCGTGGGACTTCGACCACGTCGGCATGATCGAAGCCGAACCCGCCAAACCCGACGCCGACCCCGAAGTGGCCGCCATCGAAGCCGGCGCCCAAGACTTCGAACCAGCCAGCGAAGGCCACCCCGCGGTCTTCCTGACCGACCCCACCGACCTCGACCTCGTGAGCCGCGCGCTGCCGGCCCAGGGCTTCACCGTGCTGTCGGCCAAGCTGGGCTACAAGCCCAAAAACCCGGTCGATCCGGCGAGCCTGAGCGCGACAGACCTGGAAGAAGTCGAAACCTTTCTGGCGGCCATCGACGCGAACGACGACGTGCAGAACGTGTTCGTGGGGCTGGCGGGCTGAGGCAGCTTCTTCATCGGCCGCATGCTCGCGGGAAAGTGCCTCTGCGGCGCCGTCCACTACAAGGTGGCGGATGAATTCGCCTACGCGCTGAACTGCCATTGCTCGGACTGCCGGCGCGCGACCGGCTCGGCCTTCAAGCCCTTCGCGGGCATCGAGCGCGGCAAGCTCGCCATCACGCAGGGCGAAGACGCGGTGATGATCTACGGCAAGAAGGACGCGGGCGATATTCACTGCGCAAAGTGTGGCTCGCTGCTCTATTCGGTGGTGCGCGACGGCCAGTTCGTGCACGTCACCCTGGGCACACTGGTCGATGCGCCAGCGATTCGCCCGACCGCACACATCTTCGTCGGCTCCAAGGCGCCGTGGTTCACGATCACGGACGACCTGCCGCAGCACAAGGGCCACGTCGGCGAGAACTGAGCGCCGCCGCGCAAGAAGATGCCACCGCGGCGCCGACAACCGCATCCTGTGCCGTGACGCGGCCCAAGTTCGGGCCCGCGCCCGCAGGGTGCGCACCTATGCTCGATGAAGTCCTCTTCTTCATCCTTGGAGCTTTTCCATGTCCCTGCAAGATTTCAAGGTCCTCACCTTCGACGTCGTCGGCACGCTGATCGATTTCGAGGGCGGCATGCTCGCCTACCTGCGCAGCGCGGCGCCCGATGCCGACGTGAGCGACGACGACTTCCTGGCCGCCTACCGGCGCGCGCGCGCCGACGGCAATGCCGGCTGGTACCCCGACGACCTGGAGCGCTGCTGGCACGCCGTCGCGCCGGCGCTTGGCTTGCCCGACACCGACGCCATCGCACAGGGCCTGCGCGACTCGGTCGCGCAATGGCCGGCGTTCCCCGATTCGGTGGAAGCGCTGAAGCGGCTCGGCAAGCGCTTCAAGCTGGTGACGATGACCAATGCGCAAGCCTGGGCACTGGCGCATTTCGACAAGACCCTGGGCTCGCCCTTCGACATGCTGCTGAGCTGCGACAACGCGCTGTGCGAGAAGCCCGACGCGCGCTACTTCGCCTATGCCCGCGGCCGCTTCGAAGGCGCCTGGGGCTACAAGCAGGCCGACAACCTGCACGTGGCGCAAAGCCAGTACCACGACATCGGCATCTCCAAGCAATTGGGCATCACCACCTGCTGGATCGAGCGACGGCATGCACAAAAGGGTTCGGGCGGCACCATCGAGTCGAAGCACACCGTGCCCGACTACCACTTCCACACGCTGGCCGAGCTGGCCGATGCGGTCGAGGCCGGACGTTGAGCACCATGGGCATCACCATCCTTCGCCAGTCGGCCACCATCGGCGGCCTGCAAGACCAGGGCACGCCTGCACGCCCCCTGAGTCAGCCGCCCTGCCGGCTGAGCGGCATCGACGTCGAGCTCGCCGGCGCAGGTGACAACAAGAGCGGCATCTGGGAATGCGAGCCCGGCCGCTTCGAGCGCCAGCTGGCCAACGCCGAGGTCATGCACATCCTCGTCGGTGCCTGCACCTTCACGCCGACCGATGGCGCCGCGCTGGAGATCCGCGCGGGTGACACGCTGTTCTTTCCGGCGCACACCACCGGAGAGTGGCATGTGCACGAGACCTTGCGCAAGGTCTTCGTCGTGATGGCGCAGTAGCGGGCAGCAGCGGCCTCAGGCCGCCTGCTTCGTCTGCTCTTGAGCAAACCGGCCGATAGAGAAGCTCTCGATAGGCGTCGATGTCTGGCCAGTGGCGATCAGCTCGGCCATCGTCTCGCCCACGCCCGGGCTGATCGCAAAGCCTTCGCCATTGAAGCCGAAGGCATAGTGCAGGCCCGGCACGCGGGCGCTCGGGCCCATCACGGGTTGCCAGTCGGCGGTGTAGCCCTCGATGCCGCTCCACACGCGGATCAGTTGCACGTGCTCGAAGGCCGGCACGAAGCGGCGCAGCTCGCGCAACTGGCGCAGCACGTTGTCGGGCTTCACGTAGGCGCGGATGTGCTGCGCATGCGCAGGCCCCTTGAGCCCGCCGCCGAAGACGATGTTGCCGCGCGCGATCTGCCGGAAGTACAGCCCTTCGTATTCGACAGGCGACGAGATGCCGATCGACGGCCCGATGGCATAGGGCAGCGGCTCGGTCACGCCCATCTGCGGCCCGCGCGCATCCATCGGCACGGCTTCGCCGAACTGTTCGGCCATGCGGTTCGACCACGCGCCGCAGGCCACGAAGAGCTGCGCCGCGCGAAAGCGCCGGCCGTCCGCCGTGTGGGTGACGAAGCCCGCGCCATCGCGCTCGACCTGCATCACCTCGGCCTGCTCGACGATGTTCGCGCCCGCGCGCCGCGCTGCCCGCGCAAAAGCCGGGCCGGCCAGGCGCGGGTTGGCGTGGCCGTCGTTCGGCGACAGCGATCCGCTCACGATGCCAGGCGCGAAGATGCCCCAGCGCCGGCGCAGATGCTCCGCACTGAACAGTTCGAGATCGAGGCCGAGCGGCTTCACGTCTTTCGCGTGCTGCTCCAGCACCGCGGCCTGCTGCTCGGTGTAGCAGACGCGCAGGTGGCCGTAGGGCACGAACTCCAGGTCTTCGCCGAGCAGTTCCTTCACGCGGCCCCAGACGGCGCGCGCACGGTTGGCCAGCGGCATCTGCGCCAGCGCGCGGCCCTGCCTGCGCACATTGCCGAAGTTGGTGCCGCTGGCCTGGCGGCCCACGAGCTCGCGTTCGAGCAGCGTGACCGACAGGCCATGCTGGCGGCGCAGGAAGAAAGCGGCGGTGGCGCCCATCAGGCCGCCGCCGAGCACCAGCACGTCGGTGGTGGTCGTCGTATCGCTCATGCCTGCACCTCGCGCGTGTTCATCATCAGCGGCTTGACGGGTGCTTGCGAGCGCAGGCGCCCCACCAGTTGCACCGGCACGCCGCTGGCCTGCGCCACGATCTCGGCCGAGGCGTGGCCGCAGAAGCGGCCCTGGCAGCGCCCCATGCCGACGCGGCTGAAAGCCTTGGCGCGGTTGACTTCATGGCTGTCCATCTCGTTGACGCAGCGGCGCAGTTCGCCTGCCGTCACCGCCTCGCAGCGGCACACGACCGCGTCGTCGGGCAGTGCCGCAGCCTGTGCATGCGGCCATGGAAAGGCACGCGCCAGGCCTTCGCGGAAGCGATTCATCTGCGCCAGGGTGCGACGCAACGCGGCGGACTCGGCGTCGTAGAGCGCACGGCCCGGTGCATGGCCGAGATCGGCCAGCGCGGCGAGCGCTGCAAGCCGGCCCGCGGCCTCCGCGCCATCGGCCCCGAGGATGCGAACGCCGTCGCCGGCCAGGTACACGCCCTTGGTGCTGCTGCGGCCGTCGGCGTCGATGCGCGGCAGCCACTGCCGGCTCAGCGGCTCGAATTCGAAGTCGCAGCGTGCAATGTCGGCCAGCTGCGTTTCGGCGCGCAGGTGCCAGCCGAGGCCCACGGCATCGCACTCGAAGCGCTGCTCGCGCCCCTGGGCATCGCGCACGGCCACGGCCTGCACGCCCAGGCTGTCGTCGCCGTCGATGCGCTGCGGCGCCACGCCCTGCAGCACCGGCACGCCCGCGCGGCGCAGGCCGCGAATCAGCGCGAGCCCGCGCAGTGCCAACCGCGGTCTTGCAAGCAAACCGGCCACGGCGCCCCAGGGCTTGGCGGCCGGTGCGGTGTCGAGCACCGCTGCCACCCGCGCGCCGGCCTGCACGTACTGCGAGGCCACGAGGTACAGCAGCGGACCGCTGCCCATGAAGACGACGCGCGAACCAATGGCGCAGGCCTGCGCCTTCAGCGCGATCTGCGAAGCGCCAAGGCTGTAGCAGCCGGCGCGGTGCCAGCCCGCCACGGGCATCAGCCGATCGGTCGCGCCGCTGCACACCAGCAAGGCATCGAAGGGCAGCGTCTGCGGCTCGCCGGCATGCACGACGTGCAGCGCGCCTTCGCTCACGTTCCAGGCCAGCGTGTCGCCGCGGTAGTCGACATGGTCGCGCAGCGCGTCGAAGTCGCTGTGCAGCGCCTGCGCTTTTTCGGCCTCGGTGCCGTAAAGCTTGGCATAGGGCCGCTTGAAGCCCTCGGGCTGGCGGCGGTAGATCTGGCCGCCGTCGCGCCGGCTTTCGTCGACGACGATGGGCCGCACGCCGGCGCGCACCAGCGCCTGCGCGGCGCGCACGCCGGCGGGGCCGGTGCCGACCACGACGATGCGTGGCGAAGCAGAAGGAAAAGAAGGAGGCGCCCCGCTCATGCCCCACCCTCCGGCGCATGGCGAGCCAGCGACTGCTGCAGGTCCGGTGTCGGCAACCAGTGGTCCGCCGGCGGGCGCGTGAGCACCGACATGCCCTCTTCCACCGGCGTCGAGCAGGCGCGCAGGCGCTCGCCGGCCGGTGTCCACACCCAGCAGTCCTGGCAGGCGCCCATCAGGCAGAAGCCGGCGCGCGGCCCGTCGCCGAACTCGCTGTCGCGCACGCGTCGTCCGTTGCTCAGCAGCGCCACCAGCAGCGTGTCGCCGGCCAGCGCGGTGCGGGCTTCGCCGTCGATGTGCAGGGTCAGCGCGGGCCGGTCGGTTTCCGCGAGCCGCACGAAGCGGGCTGGCGGCTGGAAGCGAGGCTTTGGTTCAGGCATGGACGGTCGAAGGCGCCGGTCAGCGCTCGTGAGGAAAAAGCCGTTCGATCGGACAGTGCGTCTTGATGAACGGCGACTTGATGACGATGTAGCTGAAGTACTTCGCGATGCCGATGTTGCGTTCGAGCAGCCCCTCGATCACTTCCTGGTAGTGATTCACGCCGCGGGTGAGAAAGCGCAACAGGTAGTCGTAGCCGCCGCTGACCAGGTGGCATTCGAGCACCTCGTCGACCTCGCGGATCGCAGCCTCGAAGCGCACGAAGTCTTCGCGGTGGTGGTCCGACAGCGTGACCTCGGTGAACACGGTCAGCGTGTCGCCGAGTTTTTCGAGCCGAAGGTGCGCGCCATAGCCGGCGATGTAGCCGGCCTGCTCCAGCCGCTTCACGCGAATGAGGCAGGGGCTGGGCGAGAGCCCCACCGCATCCGCCAGGTCGACGTTGGTCATGCGCCCGTTCTTCTGCAACTGGGCCAGGATGCGAAGGTCGAGTCGGTCGATCTTGAAAGCTTCTGACATGGCGGTGCCTGATAACGAGAGAAAGCCCGATTCTGCGTCGTTGGCCGCCGGTCTTGCGGGCTTTGCGCGTCTGTTCGCTCAGGCCGCCATCGCGGCGCGGACGTCGGGTGCTTCCAGCACTTCGTCGAGCGTCTTCTTCAGCCGCGCGAACATCTGCGCAAACTCGTCCTCGGTGAAGGTGAGCGCAGGCGCAAAGCCGAGGATGTGGTCGCCGAATGAGCGGAACACCAGGCCGTTGCGGTAGCCGGCGGCGAAGATGCGGTCGGACAGCCCCAGCGCCGCATCGAAACGGCGCTTGCTGGCCTTGTCGCTCACCAGCTCCAGCGCGCCCAGCAGGCCGCGGTGGCGCGAATCGCCCACCAGCGGATGCGCGAGCAGCGCATCGAGCCCGGCGGCAAAGTGCGCCGCGCCGCGCTGGCCGTTGGCAAGGATGCCACCTTCCTCGTAGAGCCGCAGCACTTCGAGCGCAACAGCGGCGCCGACCGGGTGCGCCGAATAGGTCGCGCCGTGGCCAATGGAGGCGCCCTCGGGCGCGCCGTCGGCGATGCCGGCGTAGACCTTCTCCGACATCATGGTCGCGCCCATCGGCACGTAGCCGGCCGTGAGGCCCTTGGCCATGGTCATCAGGTCGGGCTCCACGCCTTCGGCTTCGCAGGCGAACATGGGACCGGTGCGGCCGAAGCCGGTGATGACTTCGTCCACGACGAAGAGGATGTCGAGCTCGCGCGCGGCCTCGCGCATGGCCTTCAGCCAGCCCTTGGGCGGCACGATGACGCCGCCCGAGCCCTGGATCGGTTCGCAGAAGAAGGCAGCCACGTTGTCCGCGCCCAGCTCGGCCACCTTGGCGCGCAAGGCCGCGACCGACGAGGCGATCAGCGCCTGCGGGTCGGCGCCGTCGGCATGGCGATAGGCGTAAGGCGACGCAATGTAGTGCTGCGTGGGCAGCGGCAGGTCGAAGCCGCGATGAAAGGCCGGCAGCGCCGTGAGGCCAGCGCCGGTGGACGACGAGCCGTGGTAGCCGCGCTCCAGCGAAATGAACTGCTTCTTCGACGGCCGGCCGGTCGCGTTGTAGTACTGCACGATGAAGCGCACGGCGGCATCGACCGCCTCGGAGCCACCCAGCGTGAGGTACACGCGGGTCAGCGAGGCGGGCGTGATCTGCACCAGTTTTTCAGCAAGGCGGATGGCCGGCTCGCTGCTGAAGTGGAAGTAGCCGGTTGCGTACGGCAGCTTGCGCATCTGCTCGGTGGCGGCCTGCACCACGCTCTCCTGCCCGTAGCCCACGTTCACGCACCACAGGCCCGCAAAGGCGTCGAGGAGTTCGTGGCCGTTGCCGTCGGTCAGCCATGCGCCACGGCCTGAAGACAGCACGGTGGGGCCGCGCTGCTCATGCACGCGCCAGGGCGAGACGGGGTGGATCAGATGCGCGCGGTCGATTGCGTCGAGCGCGGCTTGGTGGGGCAATGCGGTGGGGTGCGTCATGACGGTGTTGGAGGGAGCGAGAGCGAAGGAGCTTTCGATGCCCTCAGCTTAGGCGGCGCACCGCACGAGGTGGTGCTGCTTTGGGGGTGCCGCACAAAGCAGGCTGCGGTTGTGTGCGTGGCAGGCAGCAGATCGTGCGGTCGGTCTTCCTTCTTCCCGTCTTCAATACCCACGCGCGCGGTCGACCAGGCCGACCATCGACTCGCCGGCTTCGAAGCGCTCGAGGTTGTCGAGCACCACTTCCGCAGCACTCAACGGCTGCGTCATGCTCGCGATGTGCGGCGTAAGCTGGATGCGCGGATGGCGCCAGAAGGCATGCTCCGGCGGCAGCGGCTCGGGGTCGGTCACGTCGAGCACCGCATCGCCGATCTGTCCGCTTGCGAGCGCGGCCAGCAGGTCGGCATCCACAAGCTGCGGCCCGCGCCCCACATGCACCAGCCCGGCGCCCGTGGGCAGCAACGAAAACAGCCGCGCATCGAGAAAGCCGCGTGTCGAATCGGTCAGAGGCAGCAGGCACACGAGGATGTCGGTGCGCGCCAGAAAGGCCGGCAGCTCATCGGCGCCGGCATGGCATTGCACGCCGTCGACCTCGTGCCGCGAACGGCTCCACCCTGCGCAGTCGAAGCCCAGCGCAACAAGCTGCGCCAGCACGGCCTGCCCGAGCGAGCCCAGCCCGAGCACGCCGATGCGCCGTTCACCAGCGGGCCGCACAGGCAGCGGCTTCCACAGGCCCCCCTGCTGCTGGCGCCGGTATTGCGGCATGTCGCGATGCAGGCCAAGCACAGCATGCGTCACGTACTCGACCATGCCGCGCACGATGCCGGGCTCCACCATGCGCACCACCGGCAGTTTGGCCGGAAGCGCTGCGAAGTCGAACTGATCGACGCCCGCGCCGGAAGAAAACAGCACTTCCAGATTGGGAAAGCGCGTTGCCAGATCTTCCGGCGGCTCCCAGGCTGCGAGGAAGCGCACCTGCGCTGGGTCGCCGATGTCGGGCCAGATGCGGAAGTCGATGTCTGGTGAGCGGCGGCTGAACACTTCGGCCCACAGGCGGCCTCTTGCCGGGTCGGATTTGTAGAGGAAGGTAGTTTTCATGATTGACTGGGACTCGGCTGGGAACACGTTCAGGGTGCGTGCGAATGACACCGGGTACTCCCGTCGGCGTGATCGCACCCCGAACAGCAAGCGCTCATCCGACAGCCTGAGTAACGATGGCAAAGAGCGAAGGACCACCCGCCGGAGTGACAAGCGGCGCACCGCGCACCATCGTCGTAGGCGCATCCACACGCAGCAGCCCGATGCTCTCCAGGCACTCAGACAGCCCACTGTCGAAATCGATGTCGATGCGCGTGAAGTGCCCGGCATTCACACTGGCCAGATGCGCGATCAACGCCTTCGCACCGTCGACATCAGGCGCAACCACCGGCCCGATCGAATGCCCGCGCCCGAAGCGACGCAGCATCGCAAAGCCGCGCGGTTCGTTGTCATGGTCGAGCACCACGCAGGCATCGGCGGTGGACAGCAGGTCTGCAATCAATGCATCGCGCGGCATGCCACGCGCCGCCGCGTCGAGGGCCTGCAGCGCTGCTGCCTCGTGAACACCGGCAGGCCGCAGACGCCAGCCTGGCTGCAAGGCCACCAGCGGCGCCGACTGCGCGATGCCCTGGTGCTGCCGCAATTCGCCGGTGCGCACGAACCCCAGCCGCTCGTAGAGGCCGCGACCTTCGGCGGTGGCATGCAGCAGCACCGTGCGGTCTTCCAGGCCGTCGAGCAGCGCGCTCATTAAACGGTGTCCGATGCGCCGGCCCTGGCAGGCTGGCGTCACGACCACGAGGCCGAGGGTGGCGTGGCGTTCGCCCCAAAGCCAGCGCAGGGCACAGCCGACGATCTCGCCGTCGCGCTCGGCCACGATGCCTTCGGCATGCGCGAACACCTGCGCCCAGTCCGCCAGCCGATGCGGCCAGCGCAACAGGTCGGTCAGCGCCTGTGCGAACGGCAGGTCGGCAGGCGTCATCGGTCTCAGCACCACGCCGTCTCCGGTGGGTGCATTCGGGGTCTGATCGGGCATTGGATAAGTCTCGGTAGCGGAGAGGATGTTCCTTCCATCTTGGACGACATCGGCGCACGGTGCCAGACCGAAATCGACGTTCACTGCAACTTGCAAGCTTCGGCTGCAACGTGCCCGGGTTTTGCAATTCGCTGCGGTGCGGTGCCTGCGTACGCATACAAATGCTGTGCCAACCTGCCTAGGATCGATCGCCGCCCTTGCGGTGTTCTCGCAACCTACGCCCATGCAAGCCTTCGACCCGCGACAGATCCACGTGCCTTCGGGCCATTTCATAGGCGGGCGCCTCGTGCCCGACGCCGGCCGTATCGTGGTGCACAGGCCCTCCGATGCGCAGGCGCATGCCGAGCTTCCACTGGCCGACGCCGACACGGTGGACGCCGCCGTGCGCGACGCATGGAATGCCTGGCGCCACAGCGACTGGGCACGCCGTGCACCGCGTGAACGCGCTCGCGTGATGCGCCGCTGGGCCGAGCTGATCGAGGCCGATGCGGCAAATCTCGGCCCGCTGGAAGCCGTGTGTTCCACGCGGCCGGTGCGCGACGCCATCGCGTGGGACGTTCCATTCACGGCCGAGGGCCTGCGCTTCTTCGCCGAGTACGCGGACAAGCTCGGCGGCGAAGTCGCGGCAACACGCCACGACCACCTTGGCATGGTGGTGGCCGAGCCCTATGGCGTCATCGGTGCGATCACGCCGTGGAATTTTCCGCTGGTCATGGTGTCGTGGAAGGTCGGCGCGGCGCTCGCGGCCGGCAATGCGGTGGTGCTCAAGCCATCGGAGCTCACGCCCTGGTCGGCGCTGCGGCTGGCCGAGCTGGCCATCGAGGCCGGCGTGCCGCCCGGGCTCTTCAACGTCGTGCAGGGTGATGGCCGCGTCACTGGAGACGCGCTCTCGCGGCACCCGCTGATATCGAAGATGACCTTCACCGGCTCCACCCGCACCGGCGCCGCCATCATGGCCGCCTGCGCCATGACCGGCCCCAAGCCGGTAACGCTGGAGCTCGGCGGCAAGAGTCCGCAACTGGTGTTCGACGATGCGCCCGACATCGACCGCCTGGCCGGCATGATCGCCGGCGCCATCACCGGCAACGCGGGGCAGGTGTGCGTGGCCGGGTCGCGGCTGATCGTGCAGCGCGGCATTGCCGAGGCGCTGGTGGAGCGCATCGCGGCGCGCTTCGCGGCGATGCGCCCGGGCGCGACCTGGGACGACACGGCCACGCTGCCGCCCATCATCTCGACGCCGCAGGCCGGCCGCATCCTGGAGATCGTCGATCGCGCGCGCGACGCCGGGGCTACCGTGCGCTGCGGCGGCGGCCTGTTCGACGGCGGGCCGGGTGGCGCCTACTTCCAGCCCACGCTGATCGAGGGTGTTGACGGCGCCAACCCCGCGGTGCGCGAAGAGATCTTCGGACCGGTGCTCACGGTGCAGACCTTCGCCGACGAAGAAGAAGGCCTGGCGCTTGCCGCGCACGAGCACTACGGGCTGGCCAGCGGCGTGCACACCGCCGACATCGGCCGCGCGCTGAGGGCGATGCGCGGCATCAGTGCCGGCACGGTCTGGATTAACCGCTACGGCCGCAGCGCCGACTTCGTGATTCCCACCGGGGGTTATCACCAATCGGGCATCGGCAAGGACCTGGGGCGCCAGGCGGTCGAGGCCAACCTGCGCTTCAAAAGCGTGCTCATCGACTTCGCCGCGACGCACTGAGGTGCGCCGCCGCACGCATGGAGGGCAGACCGCATGGCATGCCGCCACGCCCCCTTCAAACCGCAGCTTTGTCGCGGCGGGCAACGTTTTTCCCTACAACTCCGGAGCGGCTGCGTGCTGCAATCAATTCGTAATGAGCTTGTCGCAATTGCCATCCAAGGCAAGCGACCCGACCCGGCCGGCGACCGGTTTGAATGAACCCAAGGATTCGAGACCATGACCTTCAAGCCCAAGTACGTGACCTTCGACTGCTACGGAACGCTGACGCGCTTCCGCATGAAAGAGATGTCGCATGAGCTCTTTGCCGATCGCATTCCGGCCGAGCACATGGAGCAGTTCATCGCCGACTTCGCGGCCTACCGCTTCGACGAGGTGCTGGGCGCCTGGCAGCCCTACGAGGTGGTGCTGAAGAACGCGGTGCGGCGCCTGTGCCGCAAGTGGAAGATCCAGTACTTCGACCTGGACGCGCAGAAGATCTACGACGCGGTGCCCACCTGGGGCCCGCACGCCGACGTGGCCGCCGGCCTGGCCAAGGTCGCGAAGGAAATCCCGCTGGTGATCCTGTCGAACGCATCGGACGACCAGATCCAGAAGAACGTCGCGATGCTCGGCGCGCCCTTCCACCGCGTCTACACCGCGCAGCAGGCCCAGGCCTACAAGCCGCGCCTGACGGCCTTCGAATACATGCTCGATTCGCTCGGCTGCAACCCGGAAGACGTACTGCACGTGTCGTCCAGCCTGCGCTACGACCTGATGTCGGCGGACGACCTGGGCATCGTCAACAAGGTGTTCGTGAATCGCGGCCATGGGCCGGGCAACCCGGCGTACCGCTACACGGAGATCCAGGACATCGGCGGCCTGCCTGGCGTCGTCGGCCTCTGATCTTTCTTTCTTGCAGCACCAGCTCCACGCCATGAAGCTCGACTCCTACTGGACCGATTCGGCGCCAGCCTTCGCCCCCGAGGCACATGAGTTGCCGGCACAGGTCGACGTAGCCATCGTCGGCGGCGGCTTCACCGGCCTGTCGGCGGCGCTGGCACTGGCCCGGCGTGGTGCCCGCGTCGCGGTACTGGAGGCCGGTGAGCGCGTGGCGGCAGAAGCCTCGGGGCGCAACGGCGGGCACGTCAACAACGGGCTGGCCGTGGACTACGCCGATGTGGCGGCCAAGGTCGGCGTCGAGCGCGCGCGCGGCTGGTATCACGCGTACGACGCCGCGGTCGATACGGTGGCGCGGCTGGTGCGCGAGGAGGCGATCGATTGCGACTTCATGCGCCACGGCAAGCTCAAGCTCGCCACGCGGGCGAACCAGATGGCCGCGCTCGAACACAGCGCCCGACGCCTGGTCGACGACGGCGTGGACTGCGACGTCGAACTGCTCGACGCGGCGCGCGTGCGCGCCGAGGTGCAGAGCGAACGCTTCCACGGCGGCCTGCTCTACAAGCGCAGCGGCCAGATGCACATGGGCCGCTTCGCACACGGACTGGCAACGGCCGCGCAGCGCAACGGCGCACAGATTCACACCGCCACCGAGGTCAGCCGCATCGAACGCATCGGCCAGGGCCATGCACACCGGTTGCACACCGGGCGCGGCGTGGTCACGGCGCAGCAGGTGCTGCTGGCCACGGGCGCGACGCGCCATGGCGGCTACGGCAGCTTCGGCTGGCTGCGCCGGCGCATCGTGCCGATCGGCAGCTTCATCGTCGTCACCGAGCCGCTGGGCGCCGAGCGTGCGCAGGCATTGCTCGCGGCGCAGCGCACGTATACGACCATCGCGAACATCCACCACTACTTCAGGCTCACGGCCGACCACCGGCTGGTGTTCGGCGGGCGCGCGCGCTTCGCGGTCTCCAGCCCGCAGTCGGATGCCGCGAGCGGCGACATCCTGCGCGCGGGGCTGGCCGAGACATTTCCGCAACTCGGCGCGGTGCGGCT
Source organism: Variovorax sp. YR634 (assembly GCF_900106655.1). Classification (NCBI taxonomy): domain Bacteria; kingdom Pseudomonadati; phylum Pseudomonadota; class Betaproteobacteria; order Burkholderiales; family Comamonadaceae; genus Variovorax; species Variovorax sp. YR634. The sequence goes on along the minus strand of NZ_FNOL01000004.1, from coordinate 242,459 downwards.
CGACTATTGCTGGGGCGGACTGGTCGACATGACACAGGACCGCCTGCCGCACGCCGGCGAACGCGACGGCCTCTACTACGCCATGGGCTACAGCGGCCACGGCACGCAGATGTCGGTGCACATGGGCGAACGCATGGCCGCCGTGATGGGCGGCAATGCGGGCGCCAACCCCTGGCAGGGCCGCGAGTGGCCCGCCATTCCCGGCCACTTCGGCCCGCCGTGGTTCCTGCCGGCGGTGGGCTTCTATTACCGGCTCAAGGACAGGCTGGCCTGAGGGCTTGCAGTCATCTCTTTCGTTCGTTTCCGATTTCTTCCACCCCACGGCCCCTCAGGAGCACCCACCATGAGCGACAGCAGCAACAAGAGCTTCGAAAACCTCGTCGGACCCGACGAAAGCCTTCGCGTGATGGCATCGCTGCGACGCGGCGCCTCGCGGCGCGACATCCTGACGATGCTGATGGCCGGCGGCATGCAGGCCACGCTGGCCGGCAGCCTGGCGGGCATGGCGGTGTCGGCCCATGCGCAGACGCCGCGGCGCGGCGGGCGCATCCGGGTGGCGGGGGCCACCGCTGCCGCGACCGACACGCTCGATCCGGCCAAGCAGTCGAACCAGACCGACTACTCGCGCTGCAACATGATCTACAACGGCCTGACGACGCTCGACGGCAGCCTGACGCCGCAGCCCGCGCTGGCTGAATCGTTCACCACCAAGGATGCCAAGACCTGGGTGTTCACGCTGCGCAAGGGCGTGCTGTTCCACGACGGCAAGGCGCTCTCGCCCGCCGACGTTGTCTTCTCGGTGATGCGCCACAAAGACCCGGCCGCGGCCTCCAAGGCCAAGGTGCTCGCCGACCAGATCGAGAGCGTGAAGGCCACGGGCCCGAACGAAGTGACGGTGGTGCTGAGCGCGCCCAACGCCGACCTGCCGGTGATCCTGGGCACCTTCCACTTCCACATCGTCAAGGACGGCACCACCGACTTCAACACCGGCATCGGCACCGGCCCCTACAAGCTCAAGGAGTTCAAGCCCGGCATCCGCTCGCTGGTGGTGCGCAACGAGGCCTACTGGAAACCCGGCAAGCCGTACCTCGACGAGATCGAGTTCGTCGGCATCGGCGACGAGAGCGCACGTGTCAACGCGCTGCTGTCGGGCGGCATGGACCTGGTGGGCTCGGTCAACCCGCGCTCGGTGGAACGCGTGAAGGGCACGCCCGGCTTCGGCATCTTCGTGACCCAGTCGGGCCAGTACTCCGACCTGGTGATGCGCAAGGACGTGGGCCCCGGCGCCAACCCGGACTTCGTGCTCGGCATGAAGCACCTGTTCGACCGCGAGCAGATGAAGAAGACCATCGCGCTCGACTACGCAGTGGTCGCCAACGACCAGCCGATCGACCCGACCAACCGCTTCTACTTCGGCGGCCTGCCGCAGCGCCCCTTCGACCTGGACAAGGCGAAGTTCCACCTGCAGAAGGCTGGCGTCACGGGCAAGGTGCCGGTGGTGGCGTCGCCCGCGGCGCTCTACTCGGTGGAGATCGCGCTGATGCTGCAGCAGACCGCGCAACGCGCCGGCCTGGAGCTCGACATCAAGCGCATGCCGGCCGACGGCTACTGGTCGAACCACTGGCTCAACAGCCAGGTGGGCTTCGGCAACGTCAACCCGCGCCCGAGCGCCGACGTGCTGCTCACGCAGTTCTTCCAGTCGGGTGCGGCCTGGAACGAGTCGCGCTGGAAGAGCGAGAAGTTCGACCAGCTGCTGCTCGCCTCGCGCGCCGAGACCGACCTGGCCAAGCGCAAGCAGATGTACGCCGACATGCAGACCATGATCCACCAGGACGCCGGCATCGGCATTCCGCTTTTCCTCGCGAGCATCGACGGCCACACTTCCAAGCTCAAGGGGCTGTCGCCGATTCCGCTCGGCGGCCTCATGGGCTACAACTTTGCCGAGAACGTATGGCTCGAAGCATGAGCCCGCTGACATGAACCGACAGATCCTCAAGCTGCTCGGCCAGCGCATTGCGCTGGCGCTGCTGTCGCTGCTGGCGGTGTCGGTGATCGTGTTCTCGATCACCGCGGTGCTGCCCGGCGACGCAGCCCAGGAGCAGCTCGGCCAGGACGCCACGCCGGAAGCATTGGCCGCGCTGCGCGCGCAGATGGGCCTGGACGTACCCGCGCCCAAGCGCTATGCGCAGTGGCTGCTGGGCATCGCGAAGGGCGATCTCGGCCGCTCGGCCACCACGCAGATGCCGGTGTCGGAGCTGGTCGCCAGCCGCCTGCCCAACTCGCTGCTGCTGGCCGCTGTCACGGCGCTGTTCTCGGTGCCGATCGCGCTGGCGCTGGGCATCGCCTCGGCGGTGTGGCGCGGCTCCTGGTTCGATCGCCTGGCCTCGACCTCGGCGGTGGCGGTGGTGTCGGTGCCGGAATTCCTGGTCGCGACGCTGGCGGTGCTGGTGTTCGCGGTCAAGCTGCGCTGGCTGCCGGCACTTTCCTTCGTCAGCGACATCGATTCGCTGGGCCAGATGCTGCAGGCCTTCGCGATGCCGGTGCTGGTGCTGTGCTGCGTGATCGTCGCGCAGATGATGCGCATGACCCGCGCCGCCGTCATCGACCAGCTCGAGGCGCCCTACATCGAGATGGTGCGGCTCAAGGGCGCTTCGCCGATGCGCATGGTGCTGGCGCACGCGCTGCCCAACGCGGTAGGCCCGATCGCCAATGCGGTGGCGCTCAGCCTGTCGTACCTGCTCGGCGGCGTGATCATCGTCGAGACCATCTTCAACTACCCGGGCATCGCCAAGCTGATGGTCGATGGCGTCTCGCAACGCGACATGCCGCTGGTGCAGACCTGCGCCATGATCTTCTGCTGCGCCTACCTGATCCTGGTGACCGCTGCCGACATCTGCGGCATCGTCGCCAACCCGCGGCTGCGGCACCGCTGAAGAAGAGGCAGCAAGCATGGAATCGTCCACCTCCCCCTCCTCTTCTCCGGCTGTGAACGCCATGGCCTCCATCGCGGCCGCGCCGCTGCCCGAGCCGAAGCGCGGCCGGTTGCACTGGCTCGCAGGCTTCGGCGTCTCCGGCCTGCTCGGCCTCGCGGTGCTGCTCTTCTGGATGCTCGCGGCGGTGTTCGGCCCCTGGCTGCTGTCGTACAGCACGGCATCCACCGGCACCTCGAACGTCTTCATGCCGATCGGCGCGGCGCATTGGCTCGGCACCGACTACCTCGGCCGCGACATGCTGGCGCGCGTGATCGAAGGAGCGCGCTACACGGTCGGCGTCGCGCTGCTCGCCACGCTCGTGGCCAGCGGCACCGGCACCGTGCTGGCGCTGCTGGCAGCAGCCAGCGGCCGCTGGATCGACGCAACGCTCAGCCGCTGCCTCGACACCCTCACGGCAATCCCGAGCAAGATGTTCGCGCTCATCATGGTGGCGGGCTTCGGCTCCTCGGTGCCGATGCTGGTGGTTACCGCGGCCATCATCTATGTGCCGGGCGCCTACCGCATCGCGCGCTCGCTGGCCGTGAACATCAACGCGCTCGACTACGTGACCGTGGCGCGCACGCGCGGCGAAGGCACGCTCTACATCATGCTGCGCGAGATCCTGCCCAACATCGTCGGCCCGATGCTGGCCGACCTGGGCCTGCGCTTCGTCTACACCGTGCTGCTGCTGGCGAGCCTGAGCTTCCTCGGCCTGGGCATACAGCCGCCGGCCGCCGACTGGGGATCGCTGGTGCGCGAGAACATCGGCGCGCTGGCCATGGGCGGTGCCTCGGTGATCGTGCCGGCGCTGGCCATCGCGAGCCTGACCATCGCGGTCAACCTCGTCATCGACAACCTGCCCGGCGGCGCCGCGCGAGAAAAAGGAACACGCTGATGGGAGCACCACTCACAGTCCAGGGCCTGAGCATCTGCGCTGGCGCCAGCACGCTGGTCGACAACCTGAGCTTCTCCGTGCAGCCCGGCGAGGTGCTGGCGCTGATCGGCGAGTCGGGCTCAGGCAAGACCACCACCGCGCTGGCGCTGATGGGCTATGCGCGCCACGGCTGCCGCATCTCGGCAGGCAGGGTGCAGATCGGCGACACCGACGTGCTGGCGCTCGATGCCCGTGCACAGCGCGCGCTGCGCGGGCGCACCGTGGCCTACATCGCGCAGAGTGCGGCTGCATCCTTCAACCCCTCGCGCACGATCATGGACCAGGTGGTCGAGCCGACCGTGATCCACGGCCTGTGCAAGCGGGCCGAAGCCGAGGCGAAAGCGGTGCAGCTGTTTCGCGAACTGGCGCTGCCCGATCCGGAAAGCATCGGCACGCGCTATCCGCACCAAGTGTCGGGCGGCCAGCTGCAGCGGCTGATGGCGGCGATGGCGCTGATCGGCGACCCCGATCTGGTGATCCTCGACGAGCCGACCACCGCGCTCGACGTGACCACGCAGATCGAAGTGCTGCGCGCCTTCCGCCGCGTGGTGCGCGAGCGCCGCGCCACCGCGGTGTACGTGAGCCACGACCTGGCGGTGGTGGCGCAGATGGCCGACCACATCCTGGTGCTGCGCAACGGCTGCATGCGCGAGATGAACGCGACCGGGCAGATCCTCGCCGCACCGGCCGACGAATACACGAAGAGCCTGCTGGCCGCCGCGCGGCCGGTGCCGCGTGCTTCAGCCGGGGCCACCGACGACGGCCGCGAACTGCTGCTCGAAGTGCGCCAGCTCTCGGCCGGCTACGGCCCGGTGGATGCGCAGGGGCGCCCGGCCAAGCCGATCCTGCAGGACATTGACCTGAAGCTGTACCGCGGCCAGGCAATCGGCGTGATCGGTGAATCGGGCTCGGGCAAGACCACGCTGGCGCGCGCGGTGGCGGGCCTGCTGAAGCCCAGCCATGGCAGCGTGCTGTTCCACGGCCGCGAACTGAAGCCCACGCTGCAGCAGCGCGAGCGCGACGAACTGCGCCGCATCCAGATCGTGTTCCAGATGGCCGACACGGCACTGAACCCGTCGCAGACCATCGAGCGCATCCTGGCGCGGCCGCTGGAGTTCTACAAAGGCCTGCGCGGCGAACCGCTGCAGAGGCGCATCCGTGAACTGCTGGATCTGGTGAAGCTGCCCCAGACCGTGGCCGGTCGCCTGCCGGGCGGGCTGTCGGGCGGGCAGAAGCAGCGCGTGAACCTGGCGCGCGCGCTCGCGGCCGACCCCGACCTGATCCTGTGCGACGAAGTCACATCAGCGCTCGACACCGTGGTCGGCGCGGCGGTACTGGACCTGATGGCAGAGCTGCGGCGCGAACTGGGCGTGTCTTACCTCTTCATCAGCCACGACCTGCACACGGTGCGCGCCGTGTGCGACGAAATCGTCGTGATGCAGCACGGCCGCAAGCTCGCGCAGGTGGCGCGCGCCGACTACGACCGCGGCCCGCACCACCCCTACTACGAGCTGCTGGCGCGCTCGGTCCCCGAGTTGCGCCAGGGCTGGCTCGACGAGATGGACCGCGCGAATCACGTGGACCGCGCCACGGCCCTCACATCATGAGAAAGACCGAAATGACACCGACCTTCCGCATCGCGCTGATTGCCGGCGACGGCATCGGCAAGGAAGTGATGCCCGAGGGCCTGCGCGTGGTGCAGGCCGCCGCGGAGCGCTTCGGCTTCGAGCTCGACTGCCGCACCATCGACTGGGCCAGCGCCGACTACTACGCAGCGCACGGCCAGATGATGCCGGACGACTGGAAGGAACAGCTCAAGGGCGTCGACGCGCTGTTCTTCGGCGCCGTCGGTTGGCCCGCGACCGTGCCCGACCACGTCTCGCTCTGGGGATCGCTGCTGAAGTTCCGCCGCGAGTTCGACCAGTACATCAACCTGCGTCCGGTGCGCCTGTTCGAGGGCGTGCCCTGCCCGCTGGCCGGCCGCAAGCCCGGCGACATCGACTACCTGGTGGTGCGCGAGAACACCGAGGGCGAATACACCTCCCTCGGCGGCGTGATGTACGAGGGCACCGAGCGCGAAATCGTGATCCAGGAATCGGTCTTCTCGCGCCACGGCGCCGACCGCGTGCTGCGGTACGCCTACGAGACCGCGCGAGCGCGCAAGCGCAAGCACCTGACGGTGGCCACCAAGAGCAACGGCATCGCGATCAGCATGCCCTGGTGGGACGGACGCGCCGACGCGGTGGGCTTCGACTTTCCTGACGTGACGGTCGACAAGCAGCACATCGACATCCTGTCGGCGCGCTTCGTGCTGCAGCCCACGCGCTTCGACGTGGTGGTGGCGAGCAACCTGTTCGGCGACATCCTCTCCGACCTCGGGCCCGCGACCACCGGCACCATCGGCCTTGCGCCGTCGGCCAACCTGAACCCCGAGCGCAAGTTTCCGTCGCTGTTCGAGCCGGTGCACGGCTCGGCGCCCGACATCTACGGCCAGAACATCGCCAACCCGATCGCAATGATCTGGTCCGGCGCGCTGATGCTGGACTTCCTCACGCAGGGGCAAGGCGCGGGCCGCGCGGCGCACGACGCGATCCTGGGCGCGATAGAGGCGGTGCTGCGCGACGGTCCGCGCACGCGCGACCTCGGCGGCTCGGCAAGCACCACCGAAGTGGGCATCGCGATTGCAGAGCGCGTCGCGACGGCCTGAAGAAAGACTTTTCGACCATGACGACACTCGAACTCGAACACAAAGACCTGATGCCCGGCCGCCAGCTCATCGGCGCCGATTGGCGCGAGGCCGGCGACGCCCGCCGCCTCGACGTGACCAACCCCGCCACCGACGCCGTCTTCGCGAGCGTGCCCGACGGCACGGCCGCCGACGCACGCGCGGCCGTCGATGCCGCGCACGCAGCCTTCCCAGCTTGGCGTGCAGTGCCTGCCAAGCAGCGCGCGCAGATCCTCAAGCGCTGGAACGACCTGATGCTGGCGCATCAGCAGGACCTGGGCCGCCTGGTCTCGCGCGAACAGGGCAAGCCGTTGGCCGAGGGGATCGGAGAGATCGCCTACGCAGCCAGCTACGTCGAGTGGTTTGCCGAAGAGGCCACGCGCGCCAACGGCGAAGTGATTCCCGCGCCGGTAACGGGCCGCCGCATGCTCGCGTTGAGGGAGCCGGTGGGCGTGGTGGCGGCGATCACGCCGTGGAATTTTCCGGCGGCCATGATCGCGCGCAAGATCGCACCGGCCCTCGCGGCGGGCTGCACGGTGGTGTGCAAGCCGGCCGAAGACACGCCGCTGACCTCGCTGGCCCTCGTGAAGCTGGCGCAGGAAGCGGGCGTGCCGGCCGGCGTGCTCAACATCGTGACCGCATCGCGCGAACGCACGCCCGAGGTGGTGGACGTGTGGCTGGCCGACGCGCGCGTGCGCAAGATCAGCTTCACCGGCTCCACGCCCGTGGGCAAGCACCTGGCGCGGGCTTCGGCCGACACGCTGAAGAAGCTCTCGCTCGAGCTCGGCGGCAATGCGCCCTTCATCGTGTTCGACGACGCCGACATCGACGCCGCGGTGGAAGGCCTGATGGCCTCCAAGTTCCGCAACGGCGGCCAGACCTGCGTGTGCCCGAACCGCGTGTTCGTGCAGGCCCGGGTGCACGATGCGTTCGTCGACAAACTGGCCGCGCGGGTCGGTGCGCTGCGCGTGGGCCCGGCTACCGAGCCAGACTCGCAGATCGGCCCGATGATCAACGCGCGCGCGGTCGACAAGATCGAGCGCCATGTGCGCGACGCCGTCTCCAGGGGCGCGCGCATCGTGGTCGGCGGCGAGCGGCTGCGCAATGCGCGCTGCGACGGCCCCAACTACTACGCGCCCACCGTGCTGGTGAATGCCGACTCAACGATGGAATGCAGCTGCGAGGAAACCTTCGGCCCCGTGGTGCCCGTCATGCGCTTCGAGACCGAGGCCGAAGTGATTGCCGCCGCCAACGACACGCCCTTCGGGCTCGCGGCGTACTTCTATTCGACCGACGTGCGCCGCATCTCGCGTGTGGCCGATGCACTGGAGTCGGGCATTGTCGGCATCAACGAAGGCGCTCTGGCGGCCGAGGCCGCGCCCTTCGGCGGTGTGAAGGAATCGGGCTACGGCCGCGAAGGCTCGGTGCATGGCCTGGAGGACTACATGCACATCAAGTATGTCTGCCAGGGCGGGCTGGGCTAGGGCCTGCTCACACTATTTCCTACTGAACCAGTGCCGCCACTTCCGCGCTGCCCAGCGCGCCGCCGTAGATGCGGAAGTCGTCCACGCGCCCTTGCAGGTACGGATCGCTGGAGAACTGCGAGCGCCCCAGCCAGTTCTGCGTCGTTGCGCCGAGATCTAAGGGCCCCAGGCTCATCTGCGCGTTGGAGCCGGCCTCGACGCCGTTCACGTACAAGGTGCCGAGCGCGCCGGACACGGTCACCGCAACGTGCACCCACTTGCCGGTCGGCAGCGCCGCCGATCCGTCGATCACCTGCTCGTTGTAGCCGTGGACGGTGGAGATCGCGAAACGCGGCGTGCCGCTGTTGCTGCGGGCGGTCAGCATCATGTAGCGGCGCTCGCCGGAGCCGAAGTCGAAGACCCGCGACCACGTCGCAAGGCTGTCGATGTACAGCCATGCGGTGATGCTGAAGTCGGCAAGGTCTTTCGACACCACGCCCGCAGGCAGGGCGACATAGCTGCCGGCCTTGCCGTCGAGCACAACTGCATTGCCTTCGCGTCCGGCAACCCGGGCCTCGCCGCCTTGCAATGCGCTGGCGCCGAACCGGCCGGTCGCGTCGGCAGCTGTGGTGCCGCTCGCTTCATCGAACTTGAGCTGCATCAGCAGCTCGGCCTTGATCGCTGCCCTCTCTTCGTTGGAGGCAGCGCTCTCTCCCGACGCGGTTACCGCAACGATCACGTAGTACCAGACTTCTCCGGCAACGACGCTGCTGTCCGTGAACGTGAGCGTGTCGGTGATGTCCGGGGCGATGGTGCTGTACGGCCCGCCGGCGGTGCTCGCGCGCTTGACCGAATAGCTCTGCGCGTCGGGGCAGCCCCACCATGACAGCACCACCTGCGTGCCGCGCACCCGGGCCGTGAGCCCGCTCGGCTTTCCCGGTGCCGCGAGCGGATCGCGCGTGAAGGTCAGCGTGCCGAAGCCCAACTGGTCGCCGTTGCCACCGTCCCCCTCAGGGTACATCTGCGCGACCTGCAGGGCGGTGTAGGGCGTCGCGATGCCCAGGCGATTCGCGTAGTGGTTGTGCACGCTTTCCCATATGCCGCGCCGGTGCCCCTGGCCGGCAGTCGACAGCACCGACTGCGTGCCCTGCTTGTTGATGTTGGTGAAGAAGGGCACGGTGTAGAAGTCGCCGTTGCTGTCGCGCAGGTTGGACTTCGCCACGTACTCGGCGCCGGCGAGAAAGCGGTTGTTCTCGTAGCCGTATGTGTCGTCGCCCTGGTTCCACGCCATTTCGTGGAACGCGCCCGCCAGGCCGATGCCCAGGGTGCAGTGCCCCTGGTCGCGCCCGCTCTCCTGCCACTGGCCGAGGTAGCCCGGATGCACCTGGTAGACCGCCTGCAGGCCGGCCCCGTTGCCCTGGCCGGTCTTGTAGTAGCTCATCGCCTCGTCGTAGATGTCTTGCCGGTCGCACAGCACGCCGATGGACAGCATCGCGGCCAGGGTGCACTGGTCCCAGTTGGCCCAGTAGTTGGTGATCTGGGCGCCGTTGTGGTTGGTCAGGAAGCTGTGGTTCAGCGGATAGAACACGGTGAGCATCATGTTCTGGAAACGCGCGAAATCGGCGGCCGCCCAGCCCTCGTAGGTGCGCATGATCTCGGCCGCATTGGCGAACTGGTAGCCGTAGATGCCGGCGGCCAGGAAGCGGTCCGCATTGCCGGTGAGCGTGGTCAGCGTGGACGACCATTCGTTCAGGAAGACCACGGCCAGATCGGCATAGCGCGTGTCCTGCGAGACCTTCCAGCGCAGCGCCAGTTGATAGGCGCGCGCGATGTCGATGTACATCTGCGCGAAGTTGGAGTCGTCGCCGCCGCGGATCACGGTGGCCAGCGGGCGCGGCTTCGCACCAAGCTGCGCGCGGCCATTGCCCGTCAATGCGTTCCAGCCGTCGAGCCAGGGTTGCGCCTTGTCCTTGACCTTCTGGCGCATGCGCTCGAAGTCGGCTTCGGTGTGCAGCAGGCCGGGGTGGACGAACTTGCGCGCTTCCACGGATGGAGTCGTCGATTCGGGGACAACGACATCGGCAACGGCCACGGCCACGGCATCGGCATCGGCCGACGCCGCCGCGGCCGTTCCCTGCTGTGCGGCGCCAGAGCCCGCCGCTACCGAGAAACCACCGCCTCCCCCACCGCCGCAAGCTGTTGTTCCCAATGCGAGGGCGCTTGCCGTGCCAAGAAAAAATACGCGGCGGTCCAGGGAGAAGCCGTTCTTGTCGTCCAACGAATGTGCCATCTGCCGAATTTTTGTAAAAATTTAATTCAGCAACATGCATGCCATTCGCTTTGCGCCGTGCAACCCCGTGCCATTGGTAGCACGGATGAATGCATTGGGCCTGGATTGCGTTGGCGAATCGCGCAATCCCATGACATTGATGTCACAGGCGGCTTGCGACTGCGCCAGAAATGTCGGCTATCGAAGAAAGCGGCCGGGCGCGAACGGCAGTGGATCGATGTCGCAAGGCTCGCCGTGCATCAGCGATGCCAGCAGGCGGGCCGTTCCCGGACCCGTGTTGAAGCCGATGTGCTGATGGCCGAACGCAAGCCACAGGCCGGGACGCTGTGGGCATTCGCCGACGATCGGCCGGCTGTCCGGCAATGTGGGCCGGCTTCCCATCCAGGCCTCCGGTTCGAGGCGGCTGTCCAGCGGGAAAGCTTCGCGTGCCGCGCGTTCCGCAAGTTCGAGTTGAACGAAGTTCTTCGGCGCATCGCGCTGCGCAAGCTGCACGCCGGTGGAAAGCCGCAGGCCCTGCTCCATGGGCGACAGCACATAGGCACCGCCGGTGTCGTACACGGGCCGTCCGAGCGAGGCGTTGCCCACTGCGCTGTAGTGCATGTGATAGCCGCGCTCGAACGCCATCGGCACGGAAATGCCGAGCGACTTCTTCGCGAACTCCCGGGTCCACGGCCCCAGTGCGAGCACGACCTTCGACGCCTCGTGCACCGCGCCGCCCTCCTCGCGGAGCTGCCAGGCATCGGCTGAATCGGAGTGGCCGAGCCCGCCGATCGACGCCTGCCTGACCTGCCCTCCGCGCGAGACAAAAAGCCTGGCGTACGCCTCCACGACGCGGCCCGGGCTGTCCACCGAATCGGTGTCCTGGATCCACAGCGCGCGCGGAAAAAGAGGCTTCAGATGAGGCTCGAGGTCCGAGAGCTCTTTCGCATCCAGCACGCGCGTGGCGACGCCGCAGCGATCGAAGGTCTCGCGCGAAAGACGGCTGCCGGCAAAGCCTTCTTCGCTGCGGTAGAGAAACAGCCACCCGTTGGTACGCAGGCGATGCGCCGCACCTGCTTCGACGAGCAGGCGCCGGTGTTCCGACGTCGAGAGCCGGATCAGCGCATCCAGCGCGGTGGTGGTCTCCTGGAACACGCTGGCGCGCGCGCTGGCGAGAAAGCGCACGGCCCACGAAAGATTCTTCGCAAGGAATGCGGGGTCATAGCGAAAGCTCGCCGCGGTGTTCTTCAACAGCTTCGGCAGCACCGACCACAGCCCAGGGTGGTTGAACGGCATCAGCGAGCTGCGTGCGATCACCCCGGCGTTGCCATACGAGGTCTCGCGGCCCGGGGCAGTGCGGTCGAACAGCGTGACCTCATGCCCTCTGCGTTGGAGCTCCAGGGCACACGACACGCCGACGATGCCGGCGCCCAGAATGGCAACAGTGTTCTTGTTCATTCCCTCGATTTTCGTCGGCGGCGAGGGCCAGGCCTGGTACGCGACGTCCCCGGCCTGCAGATGGACGGATCGATCAGGCGTGCGCAGGCTCGCCCTTGGGCCTTGGCGCGGGAGCGAACGACGCCACGCCCAGGCCCTGGTAGTAGTGGCCGACCTTGGTGGCAAGGAACTGCCCGAGCGGTGCCTGCTCCTGCCCGACGAAACCGTGCGCGGGAAGCTGGCCCTGCCGCAGCAGTTCGAACACACCGACGACGCCGGCGGCCGTGGTCAGCTCGATGGCGGTGCGGTCCTTGCCGCGCAGCGGTGCTCCGAACACGCGCCCGACGCGCGTCTCCTGCTCGAAGCGGCCATTGCGCATGCCCGAGGCCGATGCAAACAGGATCACCACGTCTTCGCGGCTGTGCGGCACTGCATGCTCGAGCACCTGGCGCAGCAGGTCGCGCCGCTCGATCAGGCGCAGGTCGTGCAGCAGGAAGTTCATCGCGTCGCGATGGCCGGGATAGCGGATGGTCTTGTAGTCGAGATTGCGGACCTTGCCTTCGAGCGTCTCGCACAGCGTGCCCAGGCCGCCTGAGGTGTTGAAGGCCTCGAAGGCTTCGGCATCGAGCGTGAAGGTCTCGTGCCCTTCCATCGGCTGCACCGACACCAGCTGGCCGTTCACGATGGCGTCGCACGGGTTGCAGTACTCGTTGATGACGCCGTCGATGCTCCAGGTGAAGTTGTAGCGCAGGCTGTTGGTGGCATTGCGCGTGAGTGCGCCCACCCGCAGGCGCAGGTCGTAGAGCTCGTCGAAGCGGCTTGCGAGGTAGCCGCCGAGCATGCCGATCACGCCGGGCGCCAGGCCGCTCTGGGGCATGAGGACCGAGGTCGCCGTCTTCGAGATCTCGCGGATGGCCTTGGTTGCCGCCACGTCCTCTGTCAGGTCGAAGTAATGCACGCCGCATGCAGCAGCCTCGGTGGCCACGCGCTGCGCGAGGAAGAACGGCAGGCAGTTGATCACCACCGAGTGCGCGCGCAACGTGGTGCGCAGCTCTTCGGTGCTCTCCACGTCGAGCGCGATGCGCTGCACCAGCGGGTCGTTTTCGTCGCCGCGGCCCGGCCTCACGTCGGCCAGCGTCACGGGCAGGCGGTGGTATTCCGCAATCATGTCGGCCACGGTGCTGCCGACCTTGCCGGCACCCAGAACCAGGACTTTCTCGATCTTCACTTTGGTCATTTCATTTCTCCTGCGGGGCACCGTTGCCCTGTAAAAGAACTGTAAAAGTGAGTCCTGGCAGTTGATAGAGAGCAGATCGGCGAAAGGGCTGCGCGCTTCGTCGATACGACGACGCCGTTCGTCAGCTTGGCCTGTCGGCACAGGGACAATGACTTCCAGGCCTGAAGTCACCCCGCGCAACGAAGCGCCGCATGCCCGGCCGAAACCGTCGAAACGACGCGCCAGACTGCATATCGCCGAAGACTCTGACGGTATGACGAGAGAAATCCGTCGTCCTGACGATGTGCCGCGTTGCTTGTGACAGTCCGCACTTCTAGACTCGGACTCGGGCTGGGAAGCGATACTTTCCTTTTCTTTTTATGGCGAGCTTCTTGCTTGGAGTGAACGTGCTTACCAAACGAATCCTTTTCCGTGCCCTCGTGGCTGTGACAACCGTCTGCGCGCTGGGCTCGACCTTTGCGCAGGAATCAGCAGAAAGCTCGCTGGCCCGGGTGCAGCGCACCAAGGTATTGCGCGTCGGTGCCGTCGCAGGCGCCATTCCGTATTTCGCCAAGGACATCACCACCGGCAAGTGGGAAGGCTTCGGCCCCGACTTCGCGGAAAGCCTGGGGCAGAAGCTCGGCGCCAAGGTCGAGTACGTCGAGACCACCTGGGGCAACGCGGTGCTCGACCTGCAGTCCAACAAGATCGACGCCATGTTCGGTATGGCCCCCACGCCGGCCCGCAAGGAAGTGGTGGGCTTCTCCGACACGCTCTTCGACAACACCTACACGGTGGTGTGCAAGAAGGGCATTCCGCAGAAGACCTGGGAGCAGCTGAACTCGCCCGACATGAAGATCGTGGTGGACGTCGGCTCCAGCCATGACCAGCTGGCGACGCGCGTGCTGCCCAAGGCCGATGTCTCGCGCCTGGAAAACTCCGGCGCCGCCACGATGTCGCTGCAGGCCGGCCGCTCCGATTGCCAGGTGCTGGTGATCCTGCTGGCCCAGCCGCTGCTCGCCAAGCGCGGCTCCATCGGCACCATGTACATCCCGCAGCCGGTCTACACCGCCCCGGTGAGCATCGGCCTGCGCAAGGAAACCGACACCGGCATGCAGAAGGCCGTCAACGCCTGGCTGGCCGATGTCCGCGCGAAGGGCGAAGTCCGCAGCGTCATCCTGAAGAACATGGAGAAACTCGCGGGCGTGCCCGCCAGTGCCTTCCCGCCCGAAATCAAGTTCTGAGGACGCCCCGATGGACAGCGTGGAATCTTCGAGCGAGCCGAAGAGCCGCTCCCAGCTCGGCACGGCCCTGCTGATCGTCCTGGCCCTGGCGGGCGCCTGGGCGGCCCTGAAGCACTTCTCGGGCGGAGCCCTGGGAGGCGGTGCAGGCAGCTACGACTGGGACTTCGGCGTGCTCTGGAAATACCGCAGCCTGCTGGTGTCGGGCCTGCTCTACACCCTGCTCTTCACGGTGATCTGCGTGGTGCTGGGGCTGTTCGTCGGCCTGGTGACGGGCCTGGGCCGGCTGTCGAGCAACCCGCTCATCACCGCGCCGCTGCGCGCCTACATCGAAGTCTTCCGCTGCACGCCGGTGCTGGTGCAGCTCGTGTGGTTCTACTACGCGCTGCCGGTGCTGACCGGGCTCGAGATGTCGGCGGTCGTGGCCGCCACGCTGTGCCTGTCGCTCTACGGCGGCGCCTTCTATTCGGAGATCGTGCGCGGCGGGATCATCTCGATCGACGCCGGCCAGACCGAAGCCGCCAAGGCGCTGGGCATGACGCGGCTGCAGCTGCTGCGGCGCGTGATCCTTCCGCAGGCGTTCAAGAAGATGGTGCCGCCGCTGATGAACCAGTCGATCATGCAGCTGAAGAACACCTCGCTGCTGTCGGTGCTGGCCGTTCCCGACCTGCTCTACCAGGGCCAGGTCATCGCGCACGACACGTACCGGCCGCTGGAGCTCTACACCTTCATCGCGATCGCGTACTTCGCGGTTCTGCTGCCCATCACGATCTGGGCCAAGCGCATGGAATTCGGCTCCGGCCCGAAAGAGGTTTGACATGGCCAGCCCCCTGATCGAAATCGCCAACCTGAAGAAGGCCTTCGGGCAGAACGTCGTGCTGAAGGACATCTCGCTGCAGATCGAACGCGGCCAGGTGGTCGCGATGATCGGGCCCTCGGGCTCCGGCAAGTCGACGCTGCTGCGGTGCATCAACCTGCTGTCGATACCGAACGCCGGGCGCATCACGGTCGGCGAGCAGACCATCGAGTTCGACGGCGCGCGCACCACGCTGCCCAGCGAGCGCAGCCTTGCGCGCTTCCGGGCCTCGACCGGCATGGTGTTCCAGCACTTCAACCTCTTCCCTCACATGACCGCGCTGCGCAACGTGATGGAAGGACCGGTCACCGTGCTGAAGACGCCCAAGGCGCAGGCCGAGGCCGAGGCGCGCGCGCTGCTGGCGAAGGTCGGCCTGCTCGACCGGGCCGACTACTACCCGGACAAGCTGTCGGGCGGACAGAAGCAGCGCGTTGCGATCGCGCGTGCGCTGGCGATGAAGCCCACGGTGATGCTGTTCGACGAAGCGACTTCCGCGCTCGACCCGGAACTGGTCGGCGAAGTGCTCAACGTCATCAAGGGCCTGGCCCGCGAAGGCATGACGATGATCCTCGTGACGCACGAGATCGGCTTTGCGCGCGAAGTGGCTGACCAGGTGATCTTCATGCGCGACGGCGTCGTCGCCGAATGCGGCCCGCCGGGCGTGGTGATCGACAACCCGCAGCAGGAATCGACGCGCGCCTTCCTCGGGCGCTTCAAGGCTTCGTCGGAAGCTGCCAGCAGCAGCAGCAACGTCGTCACGGCCGTGGCGTAAGCGGGCGATGGTCCCCGCCATCGAGATCTCAGCGTACGACGGCCGCGACGCGGCGGCACAATCCACTCATTTCCGCTGCAGGGCCGCCATGGACCTACGACTCGACGACCTGGACCGTCACCTGTTGACGCTGCTGCAAGCCAACGCCCGCGAGCCCGCCGCCAACCTCGCGCGCAAGCTCAAGGTCGCCAGGACCACCGTGGTCGCACGCATCGCGCGGCTGGAGCGCGATG
Source organism: Variovorax sp. YR634 (assembly GCF_900106655.1). NCBI lineage: Bacteria > Pseudomonadati > Pseudomonadota > Betaproteobacteria > Burkholderiales > Comamonadaceae > Variovorax > Variovorax sp. YR634. The sequence goes on along the minus strand of NZ_FNOL01000004.1, from coordinate 226,341 downwards.
GCATCGTCTCGGGGTACGGGGTGCGCCTCGGCCAGCGGCTGGAGCAGGCTGCGGTGCGGGCCTTCTGCGGCCTCAGCGTCAATGCGAAGAGCGCCCCCGTGATCATCAAGGCGCTCGGGCGTTTGCCCGAAGTGGAAGAAGTGTGGGCCGTGAGCGGCCAGTTCGACTACATGGTCCTGCTCCGGTGCAGCAGCCCCGAACAGCTCGACACCCTTCTCGACCAGATGGGACAGATCGACGGCGTCAACCAGACGCAGACCTCGATCGTGCTGAGCCGCAAGATCGATCGCCGCAGCACAGTGGAGTGACGGCAGGCCCCCACGATGACAACGACCCGCGACGCCGGTGCCTTCCTTGGCGTGCTGATGCTCGACACGCGCTTTCCGCGGCCACCGGGCGACATCGGCAACCCTGAGACCTTCAGCCGGCACGGCATTCCGGTGCGGTTTCATGTGGTCACGGGCGCTTCGCCCGAGCGCATCGTGAAGCAGGCCGACCCGGCGCTGCTGCAGCCTTTCGTCGATGCCGCGCGGGCGATGGTCGACGAGGGCGCGGCGATGATCACGACCAGCTGCGGCTTTCTGGCCGCCTACCAGGACACGCTGGCCGACGCGGTGCCCGTTCCCGTCGTCACGTCGAGCCTGCTGCAGTGCAAGAACTTCGCTCGGCCGGGCATCCTGACCTTCGATGCGGCTTCACTGAGCCCCGCCATCCTGGCCATGGCCGACGTGCCGCAGGTGACGCCCGTGCAGGGCGTGGAGCCGGGGTGCGAATTCCATCGGCGCATCCTCAACAACGAAACGCAGCTCGACCTCGAAGAGGCCGGCCGGAATGTGGTCAGCGCCGCATGCCGCCTCGTGGAGCTGTCGCCCTCGGTCGAGGACATCGTGCTCGAGTGCACCAACATGCCGCCCTACCGCGAGGCGATTGCGCGCGCGACAGGGCGGCGCGTGCACGACATCGAAACGCTGCTGGTCGCGCGTTGGGCGGGGCGCGGGAAGCCCCACAGCAAGTAAAGGCGCGCCGCAAGCCGGCCGCCTCTTCCACCCCCTGAATTCCTGACTGCGGGCACGCCATCGGTGGCAGCCCGGGCAGCGCCGACGGCCGAATTGCGCCACCAATACAGCCCCCACTTTGGTGCCAATACAGTTATTTATAACGATTTGAACCGTAAATGGAATGCCTTCGACAAGGCACCGTACGATCCGCTCGGCTTCAATTGTTTTTATTCTTCAATCTTCTTTTCGAGCAAATCCGGACAATTAATCCTTTTTATTTAGTTCGACAAATCACCAATCCCGACAGGGACTTTTTTGGCCCAACTGATGCCGAAGGCTGTTTATCGCCTCGGATTTTCTTTTCTTCATCTCCTGGAGATTTTATGGACAGCAATTCCGGTCGATCGATATTTCCAGCACCGCACCCCAGCATCGCGTGGATGGACGGTGAATTTGTCAATTGGGAGCAATGCACTTTGCATGTTCGCACCCAGGCTGGATTCTTTGGTGCGAACATATTCGAAGGGCTTCGGGCTTATTGGGACGAATCCACGAAAAAATCGTACATCTTCCGCCTGGACGACCATCTGAAGCGGCTCGAGCAGTCGATGAAGATCATGCGGATGAAGTCGCGCTTCGATACGCCAACGCTCCGGCAGGCGACGATCGAGTTGCTGAGCCGCTGCGAATTTCAGGCGCACGCGCAAATCAACCTGTCGACGTATTTCAGATATTCCGGCCCCGGCGAGCCGCTGGTCGCTACCGAAGACACGGGCGCGCACATTACCGCAATTCCGTTGCCGCGCTCCCCGAAGATAGAAAAAGGAGTTGCCGCCGCAATTTCCACCTGGCGCCGGATTTCGGACGACTGCATACCGCCGCGCGCCAAGGTAGCAGCCAATTACCAAAACAGCCGTCTTGCACAAAATGAAGCGCGCGATAACGGTTTTGATATCGCAATCATCCTGAATAACAGGGGCAAGGTGTCCGAAGGCCCGGCGGCGTGTCTTTTCATCATCAGGGACGGCGTCTTGATCACGCCTCCGACATTCGCCGATATCCTGGAAAGCCTGACCCGCGACACACTGATCGTGCTGGCCAGGGAGAAATTGGGGCTGCAAGTCGTGGAGCGCGAAATCGACCGCACCGAATTGCTGATTTCCGATGAAGTGCTGATGTGCGGCACCCTGTTCGAAATACTTCCCGTGACTTCCGTCGATCGCCTGCCCATCGGCGACGGCGAGGTGGGGCCCATCACCCGCCAGCTGCAGGCGCACTACCTGACGACGGTGACGGGCGGATACCCGGAATATTCGTCCTGGTGCACCGAGGTGGCCGCGCCGCCCGCGGCGCTTCCACCCAAGGTCACGCTGACTCACCAGGAAGCCATCGAATGGGTGGACAGCGCCGACAACGCCTACCCGTGGGCCAAGGCGAGCCTGGAAGACTTCAGCGGCTACCTGCGGGAGCCGAGCAAGTTTCCATGCAACTTCGCGCGCGCGGCGTTCCGCACGAACACGCTGCATTTCGTCTTCGCGGGCTCCGACACCGATCCGCTCGAACTCGCTCGCGTGCGCCAGGGGCTGCGCGAATACCTGAAGACGGTCTCGGTGATGACGGGGATCGAGGAATCCATGAACGTGCTGGTGATCCTGTTCAAGCCCGAAGCACAGGAGCAGGCGCTCGATCACTACCACCAGACCGCCTGGCATGTGATGCAGGACTGGGTCGACAACGATCCCGAACCGTGGCCGCCCGAGATCCCCACCGACCCCGAGCAGCCGTTCTGGAGTCTGTGCTTCGCGGGCGTTCCGCTCTTCATCAACGTCAGTGCGCCGGCGCACCGGCACCGCAAGAGCCGCAATCTCGGTCGTTCGCTGGCCATGGTCACGCAGCCGCGGGCGGGCTTCGACCTGCTCGCCGGCCCCACGCCGGAAGGCGACAAGGTGAGGCAGCGAATCCGCCGGCAGGTGGAGCTGTACGACGGGCAGCCGGCGCCGGACGTCGTCGGCACCTACCACCGGGGCGACCTCGAGTGGAAGCAGTACGTCTTCACGGACACCAACGACGAGAAGCTGACCCGCTGCCCGCTGCACATCGACGCCGCAGCACCCACGCAGCAACGCCGCACGGGCTGAAGAAAAAAGGAGAACGAATTGAACGGTTCCGATGTCATTTGCGAAACCTTGATCGCCTCGGGCGTCGAGGTGTGTTTTGCCAACCCGGGAACCTCCGAGCTCCACCTCGTGGCCGGCATGGAGCGCCGGGCGGACCTGCGCTGCGTGCTGGGCCTTTTCGAAGGCGTGGTCACGGGCGCGGCCGATGGCTACGGACGCATGACCGACAAGCCCGCCGCGACCCTGCTGCACCTGGGCCCGGGCCTGGGCAACGGGCTGGCGAACCTTCACAACGCCAGGCGCGCCAGGACCCCCATCGTCAACATCGTCGGCGACCATGCGACGCACCACCTGCCCTTCAACGCTCCGCTGACCTCCGACATCGAAAGCCTCGCCAGGCCGATGTCGAACTGGTACGGACGCATCGGCTCCGTGCATGACATTGCCTCGAGCGTTTCCGACGCGTGCCGGGCAGCCAGGTCGCTGCCCGGTGTCGCCACGCTGGTCGTGCCCGCGGAAGTCACCTGGGGCGATGCCGACCCGGTGCAGCCACCGAGTCTCACAAGATTCGCAGACTCACCGCCGCCTCCCGATCGCGAGAAGGAACAGCGGGCCGTGGCCCTGCTGCGCAGCGACCGGAAGACGGCGTTGTTTCTCGGTGGCCGCGCACTGCGGCAGGAAACCCTTGCGCTCGCTTCCGAGATCGCGCGCAAGACCGGCGCCAGCCTGCTGGCCCCCTTTGCGAATGCGCGCATGGCACGCGGGGCAGGAAGGCCCGCCGTGCCGCGCGTGGCCTACGCGACGGACCTGGCCGTGGCCCAGCTGGGGCAGTTCGATGCGATCGTCATGATCGGCGCCGAGCGGCCGGTGGCATTCTTTGCGCATCCGGGCATGCCGAGCCGCCTGCTTCGCGACGATTGCGAAGTGATCGAGCTGTGCGAACCGGGGGGCGACGTTGCTGCGGCCATCGAAGGTCTCGCGGAATACTTCGCTTCGGCCCGGTTGGTCCTGGACGAGCCCCCGCCCGCAAGACGCCGCGACCAGCCACATCTTCCACTAGGCCCCCTCACGAACGAAGCGCTCGCGGAGCTGATTGCCCGGCTGCTGCCGGACAACGCCATCGTCTGCGACGAGGCCCTGTCTTCCGTGACGCAGCTTTTTTCCAAGTCGTACGACGCGGCACCGCACGACTGGCTGCAGATTACCGGCGGCTCGATCGGCATCGGGATTCCGCTCGCAACGGGCGCCGCCATCGCCTGCTCCGACAGAAAGGTGATCACGCTTCAAGCCGACGGCAGCGGCATGTACACGCTGCAGGGGCTCTGGACGCAGGCGCACGAGAACCTCGACGCGATCACGATCGTTCTGGCCAACAGGAAGTACGCGCTGCTGATCGACGAGATGCGGCGCATGGGCGTGAAGCCCCCCGAGCACCAGACGCGCGGCAGCTTCGACCTCACCGATCCCATTCTCGATTGGGTCTCGCTGGCAAAAGGCATGGGCGTGGAGGCCGCGCGTGCTTCCACGGCGGAAGAGTTCATCAAGGTCTTCGTCGGCGCGCTGAAGCGCAGGGGGCCTTTTCTTATCGAGGCGGTCCTCTCATGAGAACGCGCTCATAGCGCGGACAGGAACTGCCAGAACCTGTCCGTGTCGCAATAGGCCACGTTGAAACGGAACCAGGCGCTGGCGGTGTCCGATGCGCTGAAGTACATGCCCGGGGCGAGCCAGATGCCCTGCCTGAGTGCGCGTGCCGTCACTTCCCTGGCCTCGGCAGGATCGATCGGCAGGCGCCCCCAGAGAAAAAGGCCTCCGCGCGGGCGATGGAACAGTTCCACGCCGGCAGCGCAGAGCTTTCGCTCGATCTGCGTGTGCACATCCGCCAGGCGATGGCGCAGCCGTTCGAGATGCTGGCGATAGGCGCTGTCGACAAGAATCTGGTGAACGGCCTTTTCCGTGACCGCGGAAGAAGTGAGCCCCGTGACCATCTTCAGGTGCACCAGCGCTTCGAGGGTGGCCGCATCGGCCGCGATGAAGCCCACGCGCAGCAGCGGCGAAATGGTCTTTGAGAATCCGCCGATGTGGATGACCGGCCCGAGGCCCGCCATGGCGGCCAGCATCGGTGTGTCGGGCGGAGCGAGCCCCCGGCTCACGTCGTTCTCGACGATGAGCATCTGCGTGCGCTGCGCAATCTGGAGCACCTTGTAGGCCATCGGCAAGGTGATCGACGTGCCCGTGGGGTTGTGCAGCGCGGAGCTCACGAAGAGGGCCTTGGGCTTGTGCTTCTGCACCAGGGCCTCCAGCACGCCGGTGTCCAGGCCGGCCGGCGTGCGAGGCACGAACAGCAGCTGCACGCGCGCCAGCTTCAGCCGTTCGAGCAGGTTGCAATAGCAGGGGTCCTCGACCACGACAACGTCGCCTGGCTTGAGGAGAAAGCGGATGACGAGGTCGATGGCCTGCGTGGCGCCCTGCGTGATCAGCACCGAGTTGATGTCGGCAGGCACGCCGAAGCGCGCCAGCTCGAAGGCCACGCGCGACCGCAGGCTGGCATCGCCGAAGGGCTGGCCGTACCCGCCGACCTGGCTCTTCATGGTGCGGCTCAGCGATCGCAGGGCCCGGCCGAATTCGATGCCGTCGAGCCAGCCCGATGGAAGCCACCCGCAGCCGGCCTTGATGGACGCCGTCTGGTCGGAGAACACCTCCGACAGGAGCCATGCATCGTTGGGGCCGGACGGCGGCACGCGCGGCTGCGGCGCAGGCTCCATCGTGACCTGGCTCGCCACGATGAATCCGGCGCCGGGGCGCGACGCGATCATGCCGAGCGACACCAGCCGCTGGTACGCCTGTGCAATGGTGAAGGTGCTGAGCTGCAGATGCATTGCCATCTGCCGCACGGATGGCAGCTTCTCGCCGGACAGAATCCTGCGCTGCCCGATCGCCTCGGCAATGCCGTCCACAAGCTGGCTGACCAGCGAGCTTGCGCGGCCTTTGCGGCGGTCGATGGAGAGCTTCAACCCATGGTCGCTCAGCTCCACTGCGTCCCCACCGGCCATGGCTTGCGCGCAGCGCCGGGGTTCGAGCACAGCCTGCTCAAGGCTTCGCCGCCATTGGAGCGAACTGCTGCTTTGCACGTTTGTCGAGCGCCTGGAAATTGGCACCAAATGCAGGGCGCGGCAGATAGCGGCCCGCGCCCCGCTCTGCGCGCAGGTCACCGTTGGCATACACCACGCGCCCCTGGCTGATCGTGTGCGTCGGAATGCCGCGCACGGTGCGTCCTTCGAAGATGTTGAAGTCGCCCCTGGAGTGCTGCGTTGCCGCCGAAAGGGTCTTGGAGGCCTGCGGGTCCCACAGCACGAGGTCGGCATCGGCCCCCTGGGCGATCAGGCCCTTGCGGGGATACAGGTTGAAGAGCCTGGCCGCATTGGTCGATGTGACGGCGACGAATTCGCTGGGCGTCAGCCGACCGGAGTTGACCCCGGCATCCCAGATCACGGCCATGCGTTCCTCGATGCCGCCGCAGCCGTTCGGTATCTTGGCGAAGTCGTCCTTTCCGGCGGCCTTCTGGGCCGCGCAGAAGGTGCAGTGATCGGTCGCGGTGGTCTGCAGGCTGCCCGACTGGAGGCCGCGCCACAGAAACTCCTGGTGCGCCTTCGAGCGGAATGGCGGGCTCATCACGTGTGCAGCAGCGCTGGCAAAGTCTGGCGCGCGATAGACGCTCTCCTCGATCACCAGGTGGCCTGCAAGGACTTCGCCGTAGACCCGTTGCCCGGCCGCGCGGGCGCGCGCAATTGCGTCGGCCGCCTCCATGCAGGACACGTGCACGACGTACAGGGGAACGCCCAGCACGTCGGCGATGGCAATGGCCCGCTGGGCCGCCTCGGCCTCGACCGCGGGCGGGCGCGACCGCGGGTGGCCCTCGGGTCCGGTTACGCCCTTGCGGGCCAGCTCCTGCTGGAGAAAGTAGACAAGCTCGCCGTTCTCGGCATGCACCGTGGGCATGGCACCGAGTTCGAGTGCGCGGCGAAAGCTCTTCACCAGGATCTCGTCGTCGCACATGATGGCGTTCTTGTAGGCCATGAAGTGCTTGAAGCTGCTCACGCCTTCTTCATTCACCAGGGTGCCCATGTCACGGTACACGCTCTCGTCCCACCAGGTGATGGCGACATGGAAGCCGTAGTCCGCGGCGGACTTGCGCGCCCATTCCCTCCAGGTGCCATAGGCTTCCATCAGGGACTGCTGCGCGTTGGGGATCACGAAGTCGAGGATGGTCGTGGTCCCGCCGGCCAGGCCCGCGGCCGTGCCGGTGAAGAAATCGTCCATCGTGACCGTGCCCATGAACGGCAGCTGCATGTGCGTGTGAGGGTCGATGCCGCCGGGCAGCACGTACTGCCCGGAAGCGTCCAGCTGCACTGCGCCGGCCGGCGCCTGGCGTGCGGCATCGGCGCCTATGGCGGCAATCTGCCCTTCGACGCACAGCACGTCGGCTGTGAACTCCCGGTCGGCGTTGACGACGATCCCGCCTCGGATCAAGAGCGCGTTCGTCATGCTCAAGCCTCCGAAGGCCTGGTCTGTTGCGGCACCGTCGCCTGCTTCTGCAGCCGCATCGACGCAACGTACACGACGGTCGAGATGGCGATGCCCGCGAACCATGCGTAGGTGTAGATCGTCTTGAAGACTTCGGGCACGGTCGGAAAGACGCTCGGCAGCGCCGCATTGAGGAACCCGGGGAGGTTGGGCAGGACACCGGCGATGAACGCTGCGATTGCGGCAGGGTTCCACCCGTTCCTGTACCGGTACTCGCCATGGTCACTGTACAGGTCGTTCACTTGCAGCTGCGTGCGGCGGACGATGTAGTAGTCGGCAATCAGGATGCCGGCGATCGGCCCGAGCAGCGCGGAGTAGCCGATCAGCCACGTGAAGATGTAGCCCTGCGTGGATTCGAGCAGCTTCCACGGCATCATCGCGACCGCGATACCGGCCGTGATGTAGCCCCCCGTGCGGTACGAGATGGCCCGCGGATTCAACGCCGAGAAATCGTAGGCCGGGCCCACCAGGTTGGCCGCCAGGTTGACGCTGACGGTATCGACCAGCAGCACGATCAGCGCGATGAGCACGGCCGCGCCCGTCATGCGGCTGGCCAGGTCGACCGGGTCCCAGATCGCCTTGCCGTAGATCACGACCGTGGCGGAGGTGACGACCACCGCAAGGGCCGCGAGCAGCCCCATGGGAACGGGCAACCCGACCGCCTGCCCGACGATCTGGTCGCGCTGCGATTTCGCGAAGCGCGTGAAGTCGGGAATGTTCAGCGCAAGGGTGGCCCAGAAGCCCACCATGGCCGTCAGCGACGGCCAGAAGACCGCTGCGAACTGACCCGCCTTCTTGCCGCCTTCGACGAACTGCGAGGGCTGCTGCAGGATCGGGCCCAGGCCTCCGGCGCGGTTGAGCGCCCACGCCAGCAGCACGAAGCAGATGAGGATCTTCAGCGGCGCCGTGTACGTCTCGAGCTTGCGGATCGATTCGATGCCGTGAATGACGAAATAGAACTGGAGCGCCCAGAAGACGAGGAAGCTCGCCAGCTGGAAGAAGTTGATGCCCAGCCAGGCGATCTTCTCGCCTTCGAGCGGATGGCCGATCAGCACGCCGACCAGCGTGTAGATCATCATCCCGCCGAACCAGGTCTGGATACCGTACCAGCCGCATGCCACGAGCGCGCGCAGCAGCGCCGGTATGCGGGCGCCCCGGGTGCCGAACGAGGCACGCGCGAGCACCGCGTAGGGAATGCCGTACTTCACGCCCGCATGCCCGATCAGCAGCATCGGGATCAGCACGATGAAGTTCCCCAGGAAGACCGTGCCGACGGCCTCGGACCAGGACATGCCGGACTCGATCAAACCGGCGGCAAGGGTGTAGGCGGGAATGCACATCACCATGCCCACCCAGAGCGCGGCGAAGTGATACCAGCGCCAGGTGCGCTGCTCGGGCCGCGTGGGCGCCAGGTCGTCGTTCCAGAGTCTCGAGTGGGCTTGCAAAGGTTCGCTTGATTTCATGATTTTTCCTTTGAGAGAGTCACGTGGGGCTGGGATTTGAGCTTCTTCGATATGCCTACCATTTATCCGTATAAAACGTATAAATATGAACATTACATAGCAAGTTCGATGCCTGAACAAGCCCTATCGCCGGTCTATTACGAGTGTTTTTGACTCAATTGCATTCAATTGCATCGATTTATCATGGGCGATCGGCTCCGCTCGGGAGCTCCCCAAGGAACAGGGCATGCCCATTGGTCAACGCGCAAGAAAACGCCCCAAGCTCTCGGACCTCGTCGTCGAAGACGTGAAGCGCTGGATCGTTACGGAGCGCAAGCAGCCGGGCGACCGGCTACCGAACGAGAAAGAGCTCGTCGAGCTTTTCGGCGTCTCGAAAAGCACCATGCGGGAGGGATTGAAGGCACTGGAAGTGCGCGGCCTGATCAAGACGCGCACAGGCCCGGCCGGCGGCGCCTATCTCCAGCAGGTCTCGCTGGATCACGCATCAGAGCCGCTGAGAAACTTCCTGCACTTCCACCACCTGGACGGGCATCACATCTACCAGCTGCGCAAGATCCTGGAGCCCGAACTCGCGGTCAGCGTCGTCGGCCGGCTCGACGCGAAGCAACTGGATCTGATCGAGCAGACCATCCGCCTGTGCGAGCAGGAGCCTCGCAACGACATCGAGTTGCGTGCACAACGCGTCGCCGAGCTGGAGTTTCACAACCTGCTGGCGGACAGGTGTCCCAACGCCCTGCTCGCCTTCATGTGCCGCTTTCTCAACGACCTGCTGCGCGACCTCATGGTCTACAAGAATGCGTGGGAGCACCGCCACTTCGGCGAAGCCAACCTGGGCTTTCACACCAGGCTGCTGCAGGCCTTCCGCGATGAGGATGCCGACGCCGTGCACCGCCTGATGACCGAGCACATGGTCGATGCCGAAACGCACATGCACGAAATGGAAGTGCACGTCGGCGTGCAGCAGTTGCTGATGCCCGCGGGTCGGCGCCACGCGTGACTGGCCTGCCCAAAGAGAAAGAGCCGCTCCCTTTCGGGAAGCGGCTCTTTGCTTGTGAACCTGCGAAGGTCCGGATCAGAACGGAATGTCGTCGTCCATGTCGTCGAAGCCCGACGAAGACTTGGCCGGTGCCTGGCGCGGAGCCGGCGCCGCAGCGCGCGGAGCGGCTGCCGGCGCGCGCGGGGCGTAACCGCCGCCGCCACCACCACCATTGCCGCCTTGCGAATAACCACCGCCGCCACCCTGCGAGTAGCCGCCGTCGTCCTCGGGACCGCCCGACGGGCCGCCCTGGCCCTGACGGCTACCGAGCATCTGCATCTGGTCGGCGCGGATCTCGGTGGTGTACTTCTCGATGCCGTCCTTGTCGGTCCACTTGCGCGTGCGCAGGCTTCCTTCGACATACACCTGCGAGCCCTTGCGCAGGTACTGGCCGGCGATTTCGGCCAGGCGGCCGTTGAAGACGATGCGGTGCCACTCGGTGGCTTCGCGCATTTCGCCGCTTTGCTTGTCTTTCCAGCGATCGGTGGTGGCCACTGTGACGTTCGCGACCTGGTCGCCGCTCGGGAAGGTACGCATTTCGGGGTCGCGCCCCAGATTGCCGACGACGATGACTTTATTGACCGATGCCATATGCACTGCCCCTGATAAGTAGATGAAGGAGGAGGTTGAGAAGAACCCTCGATTGTGCCCCAAGGCGACCGGCCGCACTCCCGCCAGGTGCCAGAATGGGCCTCTCCGATGAACCGCGAACCAGACTTTTTCGAGCATCTGCGCGCCGAGCTGTCGAACGGCCGCGTCTGGCTCGACCGGGCAATCGTGCTGGGCTACGCCATCGCGGCCGGGCTGTTCGTGGTGGGCTTCACGCTGGCCAGCGACCGGGTCTTTGGCGAATTCCACCGCTTCTACGCCGCCTGGCCCTGGGCGGTGCTGCTGACGACACCGCTGCTCACGGCCGGCATCGTCTGGTTCACATTGCGCTTCTTCCCCGGCGCGGGCGGTTCGGGCATTCCGCAGATCAAGGCGGCCCTGAATCCGGCCCTACCCGAAGAGCGGCGCTTCGTTTTTGCCTCGCTGCGGCTCACGGTCGCCAAGATCGGGCTGGGCGCGGCGGGCTTCGCGGCCGGCCTTTCGATCGGGCGCGAGGGGCCTTCGGTCCAGGTGGCGGCGGGGGTCATGCAGCATGCGCGCCGCTGGCTCTCGCCCAACACCACCATCGATGGCCGGGCGCTGCTGGTTGCCGGGGGTGCAGCGGGCATCGCGGCAGCCTTCAATGCGCCGCTGGCGGGCGTGGTCTTCGCCATCGAGGAGCTGTCGGGCCGGCTCGAGGCGCGCTCCAGCGGCCTGATCATCACGGCCATCGTGCTGGCGGGCCTGGTGGCGGTGTCGGCCTTCGGCAATACCAGCTACTTCGGCGTGATCCGCGTACCCCGGCTGGGCTGGGACGTGCTCGGGCCCGGCCTGCTGGTCACCCTGCTGAGCGGCGCGGCCGGCGGGCTGTTCGCGCGGCTGCTGATCGCCTCGCTCACGGGCGCGGCGGGGCGCTTCAACCGCTGGCGGGCGCGCTTTCCGGTGCGGTTCGCGGCCTGCGGCGGGCTGGCCGTGGCCGTCATCGGGCTGGCGACGGGCGGCGTCACCTTCGGCGCGGGCTCCGAGGCGGTCAAGCAGATGCTGCAGGGCCACGACGAGCTCACGCCGCTCTACACCGTGCTCAAGTTCATCGCCACCTGGCTCACGGCCTGGTGCGGCGTGCCGGGCGGCATCTTCGCGCCGTCGCTGTCGATCGGCGCGGGCATCGGCGACGCAGTGGCCCGGCTGGCCAGCAGCGACCAGGGGCCGGCGCTCATCGCCATGGGCATGGCCGGCTTCCTGGCGGCGGTGACGCAGGCGCCGCTCACCGCCTTCATCATCGTGATGGAGATGGTCGACGGCCACTCGATGGTGCTGAGCCTGATGGCCGCGGCCATGCTGGCCAGCCTGGTCTCGCGGATGATCAGCCGCCCGCTGTACGACACGCTGGCCGAGCACATGGTCGGCCGGGCCATAAGCAGTACGGGCAGCACCGAGCCGGTGCATCCGCCCAAGCCTGCAGAGCCCGGCCACTCGCCATGAAATGCGCGGCGGTCTATCATGTCCGGTTGCCCTCGGACGATCGCCCCCTTGAATTCAATATCCACTGAAGACACCGCAGCCGACGCCGAAAGCGCACGCGATGCGGAGCGCGAACGCGCCACCTACCTCGGCGCAGTGCTCGCGCAGCAGCGCATCAGCATCCGCGGTGCGCGCACCCACAACCTGAAGAACGTCGATCTCGACATCCCGCGCAACAAGCTGGTGGTGATCACCGGCCTGTCGGGCTCGGGCAAGTCGAGCCTGGCCTTCGACACGCTGTATGCCGAAGGGCAGCGGCGCTACGTCGAGAGCCTGTCGGCCTATGCGCGGCAGTTCCTGCAGCTCATGGACAAGCCCGACGTCGACGTGATCGAGGGCCTGTCGCCCGCCATCAGCATCGAGCAGAAGGCCACCAGCCACAACCCGCGCTCCACCGTGGGCACCGTGACCGAGATCCACGACTACCTGCGCCTGCTGTACGCCCGCGCCGGCACGCCCTACTGCCCCGACCACCACCTGCCATTGCAAGCGCAGACGGTCTCGCAGATGGTCGATGCCACGCTGGCCTTGCCCGGCGAGCCGCGCCTGATGATCCTGGCGCCCGTGGCGCGCGAGAAGAAGGGCGAGTTCCTCGAACTCTTCGCCGAGATGCAGGCGGCCGGCTACGTGCGCTTTCGCGTGGACGGGCAGACCTACGAATACAACGACCTGCCCAAGCTCAAGAAGACCGAGAAGCACGACATCGACGTGGTCATCGACCGCCTGCGCGCGCGCGCCGACATGCAGCAGCGGCTGGCCGAGAGCTTCGAGGCCGCGCTGCGCCTGGCCGAAGGCCGCGCCATTGCGCTCGAACTGGGCGCCGAAGGTGCGGCTGATAAAGAGCACCTGTTCAACGCCAAGTTCGCCTGCCCGATCTGCCACTACTCGCTGTCGGAGCTGGAGCCGCGCCTCTTCTCGTTCAACTCGCCCGTGGGCGCCTGCCCCAGCTGCGACGGCCTCGGCCACCGCGAGGTGTTCGATCCGGCGCGCGTGGTGGCCTTTCCTTCGCTGTCGCTGGCCAGCGGCGCCATCAAGGGCTGGGACCGCCGCAACGGCTACTACTTCAGCATGATCGAGAGCGTCGCGAAGCACTACAAGTTCGACGTCGACGCGCCCTTCGAGTCATTGCCGGCCTCGGTGCAGCAGGTGCTGCTGCACGGCTCTGCCGCCGAGGAGATCAAGTTCAACTACACCATGGAATCGGGCAACTTCGCGGGCAAGAAGCTCACGAAGAAGCATCCCTTCGAGGGGATCATCCCGAACATGGCGCGGCGCTACCGCGAGACCGATTCGGTGATGGTGCGCGAAGACCTCGCGCGCTTTCGCAACCTGCAGCCCTGCCCCGATTGCGGTGGCTCGCGCCTTCGCCCCGAAGCGCGCAACGTGTTCCTCGTCGACGAATCGAACCGCCCGGCCGACGGCAGCGAACCGCCGCGCATGGCGATCTTCGAGCTCAGCCGCCTCACGCTGCGCGATTCGCTCGCGTGGTTCCATACGCTCAAGCTGCGCGGTGCCAAGGCCGACATCGCCGACAAGGTGGTGCGCGAGATCGGCCTGCGCCTGAAATTCCTGAACGACGTGGGCCTGAACTACCTGAGCCTGGACCGCAGCGCCGAGACGCTCTCGGGCGGCGAGGCGCAGCGCATCCGGCTTGCGTCGCAGATCGGCTCGGGCCTCACGGGCGTGATGTACGTGCTCGACGAGCCCAGCATCGGCCTGCACCAGCGCGACAACGACCGCCTCATCGGCACGCTGAAGCATCTGCGCGACATCGGCAACAGCGTGATCGTGGTCGAGCACGACGAGGACATGATCCACGCCGCCGACCACGTGATCGACATGGGCCCCGGCGCGGGCGTGCACGGCGGGCGCGTGATGGCGCAGGGCACGTATGCCGAGGTTTCATCCAACCCCGACTCGCTCACCGGCCAGTACCTGTCGGGCACGCGCAAGATCGAAGTGCCGAAGCACCGCACCGCGTGGCTGCCCGTGGTGAGCAAGCCTGCGTTCAACGAAGGCAAGAAGGCCTCGCGCTTTCCGCCGAGCCCCGCGGCCGAACGCCGCGCCGCACGCGAGGCCGCCCACCTGGCCACGCAGACCGACCTGCAGGAAATTCGCGTCGTCGGCGCCACCGGCAACAACCTGAAGAACGTGAGCGTCGCCTTCCCGGTCGGCCTGCTGACCTGCGTGACGGGCGTCTCGGGCTCGGGCAAGTCGACGCTGGTGAACGACACGCTCTACACGGCAGTGGCGCGCACGCTGTACCGCGCGCACGAAGAACCGGCCGCGCACGAATCGGTCGAGGGCATCGAGTATTTCGACAAGGTCATCAACGTCGACCAGAGCCCCATCGGCCGCACGCCGCGCAGCAACCCGGCCACATACACGGGCTTGTTCACGCCCATCCGCGAGCTGATGGCCGAGACCAACACCGCGCGCGAGCGCGGCTACGGCCCGGGCCGCTTCAGCTTCAACGTGGCAGGCGGGCGCTGCGAGGCCTGCCAGGGCGACGGCGTGGTGAAGGTCGAGATGCACTTCCTGCCCGACGTGTACGTGCCCTGCGAGGTCTGCCACGGTCAGCGCTACAACCGCGAGACGCTGGAGGTGCTCTACAAGGGCAAGAACATCGCGCAGATCCTCGAGATGACGGTCGAGACCGCGCACGAGTTCCTGAAGGCCGTGCCGACCATCGAGCGCAAGCTGCGCACGCTGCTCGACGTGGGCCTGAGCTACATCAAGCTCGGCCAGTCGGCCACCACGCTGTCGGGCGGCGAGGCGCAGCGCGTGAAGCTCGCGCTGGAGCTCAGCAAGCGCGACACCGGCCGCACGCTGTACATCCTCGACGAGCCGACCACCGGCCTGCACTTCGCCGACATCGAGCTGCTGCTGAAGGTGCTGCACCAGCTGCGCGACGCGGGCAACACCATCGTGGTGATCGAGCACAACCTCGACGTCATCAAGACGGCCGACTGGCTGATCGACATGGGCCCTGAAGGCGGCGCGGGCGGCGGCATGGTGGTGGGCGAAGGCACGCCGGAAGACATCGCGGCGAACGAGGCAAGCCACACAGGGCGTTATCTGAAGCGGCTGCTGTAGCCGCTTCTCGTCATCACCCTCAGGTCGTCGTCTGCACGTGCAGGCGGCTGGTCTTGCAGCGGTGGAGCGCGCGGTAGTGTTCCAGCGGCCGGCCATTGGCACCGTAGGCGATCGATTCGATGCGCAGCAGCGGCTCGGGCTGCGGCAGGTTGAGCAGCTGGCAGGTCTCGGCGTCTGGCAGCACCGCATCGATCCAGCGTTCGGCGCGCACCAGGCGCAGGCCGTACTGGCGGCGCAGCACGTCGTACAGCGAGCGGTCGTCCAGGCGCGTGCGATGCAGGCCCGGCGCAAGGTCTGCGGGCACCACGGTTTCGACCAGCAGGCGCAGCTCGCCGTCCACGCTGCGCAGGCGCTTCAGCGCGACCACCTGCGTGTCGTCACTCAACCCAAGTGACGCGGCTTCCTGCTCGGTGGGCGCGCGCAGCTCCTGCGTGAGGATCTGCGTGCGCACCGAGCGGCCCTTGCGCTCCATCTCGTCGGAAAAGCCGAGCACGGTCGAGACGAAATCCTCGTCGCGCTCGCGTGCCGACACGAACGCGCCGCGGCCCTTGATCTTGTAGATGAGGTTGTTGCGCACCAGGTCGGCCAGCGCCTCGCGCACCACGATGCGCGAGATGCCGAACTGCTCGCCGAGCTCGGCTTCGGACGGCAGCTTGGCGCCGATGGGCAGCGCGCCCTGCAGTATCTGCAGTCGAAGCGCATCGCGGAACTGGGCCCACAGGGGCGACTCGGAGTCGCGGTCGAGCACGGTCGAAGTTTCGGTCGAAGAGTTCACGTTGAGGGCTGGCCCAAGGCCTGAGGAGTCATCAATGATGCATCGAAAGACGGCGGCGCATCGGCCACCACCGGCGAAAGCCGCACGCCGTGGCGCTCGCGCAGGGCGGCGGAGCAGGCTTGCAGTTCGTGGTGCGCCTGCGCTGCGTCCCAGCCGAGCGCCTCGGCTGCAATGCCAGCCATCTCGGCCAGCGCAGCATCGGTGACGAGCCCGCGAATAGCCAGCAGCGTGCGGCGGATCACGAGGTCGTCGAGATGGACCACGCCGGTTTCGAGGCAGAGGTACGAGAGTTCGGCAACCGAGTAATCGGGCGCGTGCTGCAGCGGCACGTCGCCCGAGGCACCGAGGCGCTGCGCCAGCGGCAGCGCCTTCGATCCGTAGCGGCGCAGCAGCACCTGCGCGCGCGTGCGGCCCAGGCCGGAGGTGGCAACCATGCGCTCGACGAAGCGCTCCGTCGCCTGTGCATCGGCAGGCAGCTCCGCACCGCCGCCGATGGGCAGCAGTTCGGTCGATGCGGTGCGCGGGCGGCCCAACTGCTGCAGCACTTCGTTGGTGGCTTCTTCAGCAAGTGCACGAAAGGTCGTCCACTTGCCCCCGACGAGGCCGACGATGGGAATGTCGCGCGTCGCATTGGGCGGGTCGAGTACCACCGAATGGTCGCGCGAGATCTGGCCCGGCTTGTCGGCGTCGGAGCGCGCGAGCGGCCGCACGCCGACATAGGTGTAGACCACGTCGCCGCGCCCGAAGGAGAGGTTCGGGAACACCTCGGCCAGCACGTCGAGCAGGTAGTCGACCTCTTCAGGCTCCGTGCCGATCTGATCGGGGTCATCCACCGGAATGTCGGTGGAGCCCACCAGCACGCGGTCGAGAAAGGGATAGACGATGCACACGCGCCCGTCCACCGCCTCGAAGTAAGCCATGCGGCCTTCGAGTGCATCGCGCAGCGCGGGGTGGTCGAGCACGAGGTGCGAGCCCTTCGTGCCCATCACGCGTGAGCCCGCGCCGCCGAGCACGGCGGTGCTTCGGTCGAGCCACGCACCGCTGGCATTCACCACGGTGTCGGCCGTCACGCGCACCAGCGCGCCGGTGATCTCGTCGCGCAGCGTGAGGATGTTGCCCGCGCAGCCCATCACGCGGCAGTAGTTGGCGGCGGCCGAGCGAGGCTGGTCGCGGCAGGCGTCGCCGATGAGTTCGAGGATCAACCATTCGGGGTGGCTGATCCACGCATCGAAGAAGGTGGCAGTCCAGCGCACCGCGGCGCGGAACAGGCTGCGGTCGTTCTGCGGCACGCGGCTGATGCGGTGGTTGGGCATCACGCGCTGGCGACGGCCCAGCAGGTCGTAAAGGCGCAGGCCCGCCGCCACGGCCAGCAGGCCGCGCGTGCGTTGCGGCGGCGTGCGGCCGAAGAACTTGAGCGCGCTGCTCATGAGGCCGCCGAAGAAGCTCGACAGCGGCACCACCGTCTTCAGCGGCTGTACCAGGTGCGGCGCGTTGCGCAGCAGCAGGTTGCGCTCGCGCGTGGCTTCGGCCACCAGCGAGAAGCTGCCGTTCTCCAGGTAGCGCAGGCCGCCGTGGATCATGCGCGAGGGCGCGCTGCTGGCACCCGCGCTGAAGTCGCCCTTGTCGACGATGAGGCAATCGACGCGCTGCAGGCACAGGTCGCGGAACACGCCGACGCCGTTGATGCCGGCGCCGACGATCACTGTCGAGAAATGACGATCCGCCAGCGAAGCCGGACGCACGAAAGGCAGTTGCCAGGCGCTCATTTCGCAGCTCCCGACAGATGGGAAAACACAGGAGACATGGTGTCGATCAGTTCGTTGAAGCCGGCGTTGAAATCGGCATGGGCGCGTGCCTCGGCGGCATCGGGTTCGACCGTGTCGCAGGGCGCGAGCAAGGCGCTGCCTTGTTCGGCGTGGTCGATGCCTTGCGACATGGCGGCGTAGATGGCTGCGCCGCGCGCGCCGGTTTCGTCGTCGGCGCAGCGTTCGACCGGGTGAGCCAGGAAGCCGGCGAGCAGGCGCACGAGGCGCGTGTCGCTCGCACCGCCGCCGAGCACGGTCGATGCGGACACGGGCAGGCCGCAGGCTGCAAGGCGCGCGGTGTGCCGCGCGTGCAGCGCGGCGACCGAATCGACCACCGCGCGCGCCATGTCGCCGCGTGTGTGGTGGCTCTTGAGCCCGACGAAGCCCGCCGTCACGCCGCCACCGCCGTTGACGAAGGGCAGGAAGCGCAGGCCGCCCGCGCCCAGCGGCACCGACATCGCCAGGTCGACGACAGCGCGCGAATCGGGCAGCCCGAGCACGCCGGCCAGCCATGCGATGTTGGCCATCGACGACGGACTGTTCTCCATGTAGAGCCGCTTGTCCTCGCGGCCGAAGTTCACGACGGCGGCAACGTCGGGCTTGGGCTCGATCACCGGCCCGATCACCGCGTTCACGCACCACGTGCCGAAGACCGACACCGCACGGGCACGCCCTTCCGCGCAGATCGCGGTCATCGAGGCGAGCAGGTCGATGGCGCCCATCGCCACGGGGATGCCGGCGGGCAGGCCGCACAGCGCGGCTTCAGCAGGCCGCAGCTTGCCGACGACCTCGCCGCTCGGCACCAGCGGCCCGAAGACGTGCGGCCCAAGGTCCGCGATGCCCGATGCATCGAAGGCCGCCTGCGACCATGTGCCCGTTGCGATCGACACCAACCCGGCAGTGCTTGCATCACTGGCATCGGTCGCGATCTCGCCTGTCAGCAGAAAGCCGAGATAGTCCTTCGCGAACAGCAGCCGGCGCACCGCCCCGCGCTGCACGGCATCAGTGCCCAGCAGCTCGGCCGCGATCACGGTGGGCTGCCCCGGCCACGGCCTGCAGCCGACATCCGCGAACAGAGCGTCGCCATGGCCCAGTGAGAGCGAACGCGCACGCGCATCGGCGCGCTGGTCGGTCGACGCCACGGCCCGCCCGCCGACGAGTTCGTTGCGCGCATCGAGCGCATAGAGCCCCGCGCCGTGGCCCGTACAGCCGATGGCGCAGACCTCGGCCACGCGGGCGCCGAGCTGGTGGGCGACGTCGCGCAGCACGTGGGTCAAGGCCGCGCGGATCGCCGTCGCGGCCACTTCGCATCCCCCTCCAGGCAGCCGATCGTGCGGCAGTGGCATTCGGGACAGGGCGATGGAGCGGCCGCTCCCGGCTTCGAGGGCCAGGGCTTTCAGGCTGCTCGACCCCATGTCGATGCCGATCAGTATGTTTGGCTTCATGTCATAACAGCTTCGGCGGAATAAAAGCGCGTTGCCAGTAGCGTTTCCCCTAGTTATCCCGTCAAACGGGCAGCGCGTACATTCTAGCCTGTCATAACAACTGTCGTGACGCAGAGGATCAAAGCGCTGCCCTGAAAAGCAGCATCGCAAGCTGAGCCCACCCAACGTGAGGAGACAAAAAATGAGGCGTAATTTCCTGAAGTCCGCCGCGGCAGCCGGCATCGGCCTGGCCGGCGCCAGCGCATTCGCGCAGCAGCAGGCCGCGGCACCCGCCGCGGGCGGCGGACTGCGCGGCAACCCCAGCGACGTCTACGTGATGAACGTGATGGTGTCGGGGGTCGAGTACTGGTTTCCGGTCTACGAAATGATGAAGCAGCTCGGCCGCACGCTGGGCGTTCGCACCCGCTACACCGGCACGCCGGAGTACGACGTGAACAAGCAGCTCGCATCGTTCGAGCAGGAGCTGGCGCGCAAGCCTGCCGGCATCCTGCTGCACCCGATGAACCCCGACCCGTTCATCGAGCCGATCAACCGCGCGGCGGCGATGGGCATCCCGGTCGTCACCTTCGCGGCCGACTCGCCGAACTCCAAGCGCACCTCTTTCATCACGTCCGACAACGACCGCGAAGGCACGCAGGCCGCCGACGCCATCGCCGCGTCGCTGGGCGGCAAGGGCGAATACGCCGTGCTGGAGAACCCGGGCCAGGACAACCACGACCGCCGCATCGCCGCCTTCGTGAGCCGCATGAAGGCCAAGCACCCGGGCATGAAGCTGGTCGGCCGCGCCGCCAGCAACCAGGACCCGAACAAGGCCTACCAGGCGGTGTTGAGCCTGGCGCAAGCCAACCCGAACCTGGGCGCCCTCTTCATGCCCGAGGCCAACTCGGCGCTCGGCGCGGCGCAGGCCAAGGTCGAGACCAAGAAGAACATCAAGGTGATGTGCTGCGACGTGAACGCCAAGATCCTCGACATGATCAAGTCGGGCGACGTGTTCGGCGCCATCAACCCGAACCAGGGCATGCAGGGCTACATGGGCATGATGATGCTGTTCCTTGCGAAGAACCCGACACTCATCGACCCGATGAACGACGCCAAGCGCAACGGCACCAACCCGATGGCCGTGCCCTTCCTGGACAACGGGCTCGCGGTGGTCAGCAAGGCCAATGCCGACGACTTCTACTGGGACAAGTACCTCGCCCGCCGCGGCACCAAGGGAATCGGCGAGTGAACGCAGTGAGCGCATTGCTCGAACTGAAGGGGATCAGCAAGCGCTTCGGCGCTTCGCGTGCGCTCTCGGGCGTGGACTTCTCGCTGCACCGCGGCGAGATCCACGCCCTTTGCGGCGAGAACGGCGCGGGCAAGTCCACGCTGATGAACATCATCGACGGCATCCACCAGCCCGACGAAGGCACGATCTCGCTCGACGGCCAGCAGGTGGTCATCGACGGCCCGGCGCACGCCATGCGCCTGGGCATCGGCCTGGTGCACCAGGAGATCGCCCTGTGCGGCGACGCCACCGTGGCCGAGAACATCTTCATGCCGGAGATCAACGCCGGCAAAACAGCGTGGATGAACTACGCGAGCCTCAATGAGCGCGCCGCCAAGGTGCTGCAGCGGCTGGGGCAGGACATCGATCCTTCCGCGCTGGTGAAGGACCTGAGCATTTCCACGCAGCAGCTCATCGAGATCGCCAAGGCGCTCACGCTGAACTGCAAGGTGCTGATCCTCGACGAACCGACAGCCGCGCTGACCGACAACGAATCGGCCGCTCTCTTCAGGGTGCTGCACGACCTCAAGGCGCAGGGCATCGGCATCATCTACATCAGCCACCGCATGGCCGAGATCTTTGCGCACGGCGACCGCGTCACCGTGTTGCGCGACGGACGCGACGTGCACAGCGGCCCGCTCGCCGAGCTGAACGCCGACGACCTGGTGCGCCGCATGGTCGGGCGCGACCTGGGCAACTACTACCCGCCGAAGCAGGAAGACAGCAGCTCGAATGAACACGTGCTCGAAGTGAGCGACATCGCCGACGGCGAGCGCGTGCACGGCGTGTCCTTCACGCTGAAGCGCGGCGAGATCCTCGGCATTGCGGGCCTGATGGGCGCCGGTCGCAGCGAGCTCGCCGAAACCGTGTGCGGCCTGCGCCCCGCGCGGCGCGGCACCGTGCGCCTGCGCGGCAAGCAGCTCACGATCCGCAAGTACAGCGACGCATTGCGCGCAGGCATCGCCTACCTCAGCGAAGACCGCAAGGCGGCCGGTGTGTACCTCGACCTGCCCATTGCGCAGAACATCGCATCGATGGCGCTCAAGCGCGTCAGCTCGCGCTTCGGCCTGCTTCAACGCTCGGCCGAACACAGGCTGGCCGTGGAGCTCGGCACCAAGCTCAAGCTGAAATCCGACGGGGTCGACATCGACGTGGCGAGCCTGTCGGGCGGCAACCAGCAGAAGGTGGCCATCGCCAAGCTGCTGGCCACCAACCCCTCGGTGCTGCTGATGGACGAGCCCACGCGCGGCGTGGACGTGGGCGCCAAGTCGGAGATCCATCACATCCTGCGCGAGCTGGCCAACCAGGGCGTGGGCGTGATCGTGATCTCTTCGGAGCTGCCCGAGATCATCGGGCTGTGCGACCGCGCGCTGGTGATACGCGACGGCCGGCTGGCCGGTGAAGTGCAAGACAACGAAATGACGGAAGAGGCGCTGCTGCGGCTGGCCTCCGGACTTTGCGAAGAGGAAACGACAGCATGAACTACCCGGCACAACTCGATGCGGGGGCCGCCCCAGGCCTCCAGCCGCGACCACAGACTGGAGGAGGAGGCCCCGTGAAACCCGCCAGCAAACTCGGCAGCATGCGCGAAATGGGCTTGCTGCTCATCATCGCGGCGCTGTGCGTGGGCATGAGCTTCGCGTCGCCCTACTTCCTCACGTGGGACAACGTGCGCGCGATGCTGCTGTCGTTCTCCATCGAGGGCATCGTGGTGGTGGGCATGACGATCCTGCTGATCGTCGGCGGCATCGACCTGTCGGTGGGCTCGGTC
Source organism: Variovorax sp. YR634 (assembly GCF_900106655.1). NCBI lineage: Bacteria > Pseudomonadati > Pseudomonadota > Betaproteobacteria > Burkholderiales > Comamonadaceae > Variovorax > Variovorax sp. YR634. Next base: position 203,878 of record NZ_FNOL01000004.1, on the reverse strand, counting down.
GTGTGCTTCGCGATGGTGGTCACGGGCAAGCTCTTCCTCATGGGCTTCGACCCGTGGACGGCGGGGCTGGTGGCCATCGGCGCAAGCGCGCTGATCGGCGCGATGATCGGCGGCTGCGTCACGCGCATCGGCCTGAACCACTTCATCGCCTCGCTGGCCTTCATGGTGATCGTGCGCGGCCTGTGCCTGGCGCTCACGCAGGGCACGCCGCAGTCGCTGTTCTCGCTGCCGGCCGAGTTCAAGTTCATCGGCCAGGGCACGCTGTTCGGCATTCCGGCCGTGATCCTGATCTTCCTGGCGATTGTGGTGGCGAGCGACTTCGTGCTGCGCCGCTCCACCCTGCTGCGCCGTGTGTTCTACACGGGCAGCAACGAGAAGGCCGCGCTGTACTCGGGCATTCGCGTGGGCAACGTGAAGTTCTGGGTCACGGTGCTGTGCTCGGCCTCGGCCGGACTGGCCGGCGTGATCTACACGGCCCGCTTCGGCGCCGCCACGCCCACCTTCGGCATGGGCATGGAGCTCAACGTGATCGCCGCCGCGGTGATCGGCGGCGCCAGCCTCAAGGGCGGCTCGGGCACGGTGCTGGGCGCGGTGCTGGGCCTGGCGCTGCTGTCGGTGGTGACCAGCTCGCTGATCCTGCTCGACGTGTCGCCTTACTGGCAGGACGTGATCAAGGGCCTCATCCTGCTCGCGGCCGTGACCATCGACCACCTCATGAACACGAGAAAGACCAAGCGATGAACAACGCATCGATGAAGAAGACCACGCTCGGCCCCTCGGGCATCGAATGCTCGGCCATCGGCCTGGGCACCTGGGCCATGGGCGGCTGGATGTGGGGCGGCGGCGACAACGCGGCCGCCGTGCTGGCCATACAGGCTTCGCTAGACGCGGGCGTGAACCTGATCGACACCGCGCCGGCCTACGGCCTCGGGCGCTCCGAGAGCATCGTCGGCACCGCGCTCAAAGGCCGCCGCCACGAAGCCGTGATCGCCACCAAGTGCGGGCTGGTGTGGCACACGCAAAAGGGAACGCACTTCTTTGAAGAAGACGGCCACCCGGTGTACCGCTACCTCGGACGCGAGTCGATCATCCACGAGGCGGAAGAAAGCCTGAAGCGCCTGCAGACCGACTACATCGATCTCTACATCACGCACTGGCAGGACAGCACCACGCCGGTCGAAGAAACGATGAGCACGCTGCTCGAACTCAAGAAGCAGGGAAAGATCCGCGCCATCGGCGTGAGCAACGTGAGCCCCGAGACGCTCGCCGAGTACCTGCGCTATGGCCCGGTCGACGCGGCGCAGGAGCGCTACAGCCTGATCGACCGCGAGATCGAGCAGACGCTGGTGCCGCTGTGCAGCGAGAACAACGTCGCGGTGCTGGGCTACTCGTCGCTGGCGCTCGGCCTGCTCGCCGGCCCCATCGACCCCGAGCGCAAGTTCAACGGCGACGACCAGCGCGCGAGCAACCCGCGCTTCAGCGCCGGGAACCGCGGAAAGCTCAAGGCCTTCTTCGAAGAGATCGAGCCGCTGCGCAAGCAGCTCGAATGCTCGTTCGGCCAACTGATGATCGCGTGGACGCTGGCACGCGGCAGCATCTCGGTGGCGCTGTGCGGCGCACGCGTCAGCAAGCAGGCCATCGAGAACGCGGGCGCCGGCTCGGTACACCTGCGCGACGACGCGCTGCAGCTCATCGACACGGCGGCCAGCAGGCATCTGCTCGCGCTGGCCTGACTCACCTTTTCTGTCCCACAACCAAACAAGCAAGGATTTCTTTCGTATGTCGAAGGACAAGACCGCACGCCTGAACCGGCTGCTGAACAACGGGCGCTGCCTGGACATCGCGCTCGACCACGGCGTGTGCAACGAGCCCTCGTTCCTCAACGGGCTCGAGGACATGCCGGCGGTGATCGACAAGCTCGTGGCCGCCGGCCCCGACGCGATCCAGCTCAACTACGGCCAGGCCGACCTGCTGCAGGACCGCCCCGGCCGTGACAAGCCCGCGCTGGTGCAGCGCATCGACATGGGCAACCCCTACAACGCCACCGCGCACCGCGTGATGTGGGCCGTGCTGCAGAACGAGCATGACCCGGTGCTGCCGGCCGTGCAGCGCGACGCCGCCTGCGTGGTCGTCAACCTGTTCATGCTGCCGGACGAGCCCGACCTGTTCCGCCAGTGCGTGCAGAACATCGCGCGCGTGCGCGCCGACTGCGACCGCTACGGCATGCCGCTGATGATCGAGCCGCTGGTGATGCAGTCGCCCACGCCCGGCAGCCGCTACATGGTCGACGGCGACGCCGAGAAGATCGTCACGCTGGTGCGCCTGGCGCGCGAGATGGGCGCCGACATCGTCAAGGCCGACCCGACCAGCGACCCGGCCGACTTCCACCGCGTGGTGCAGGCCGCGCGCTGCCCCGTGCTCGTGCGCGGCGGCGGGCGCGAAGACCTGCAGCAGGTGTTCGCGCGCTCGCGCGTGCTGATGGACGAAGGCGCCGTCGGCATGGTGTACGGGCGCAATGTGTACCAGCACGCCAATCCGTCGGCGGTGGTCGATGCGCTGATGGCCATGATCCACCGCGGCGCGAGCGCCAAGGAGGCGTGGGACATCTATGAATCGGGCGGCGTGAAATGAGCTGACGCCACCCGACCAAGGAGAGAGCGAGAGAGGGAAGAAGAGGAAGCAAAGGCTGTACGGCGGGCGACGCATGCGTCGCCCGCCGGGGTGCGTCCTGCGCGCGAGCTTTTGCCAGAAGAAAAAAGACGGAGCGAGTTGGCCGAGAAAAAGGGTTCCCCTGCGGACTTCAAACAACCTGGAGGCAACGATGAAAATCCGGTATTACTTGATGGCGTTCCTGCTGCCGTTCGTCACGCTGCTGACGCACGCGGCAATCACCGGGGTCAGTCCGATGACGACCCTGAACAACATGGCGGCAGCGGTCTCCGCGGCCGTCGCCGACCCGCTCCCGCTGCAGGGGCCGGGCCTGGGCAATCTCACCTACACGTCGGCCGAGCTGTTCAAGCCGGTGTCGATGATCACCAGCCCCGCGCACCCGCTCGATCCGGCGCACAGCAGCGCCTACGAATCGCGCGAGGTGCCCGCCACCTACCCGGGCCGCAAGGACTACGGCATGAACGCGGGCATCATGGTCAACGGCTACTTCCTCACCTCCTTCGCGCCGGACAGCGGCCTGGGCCCGGGCGGCTTCCTGCTGTACGACGTGTCGAACCCGCGCCAGATCCAGCTGGTCAAGAAGATCTACGAACCCGAGGCCCGCACCAAGGAGTTCCGCGAAACGCACTCCTTCGGCACCGCGAAGATCGGCGGCAAGACGTACGTGGTGCTGCCCAGCATCAACGGCGTCGAGTTCTGGGACTTCACCGACGTCAACGACATCAAGCAGGTGAAGAAGCTGGCGCTGCCCGGCGTCAACGGCGGCGACTACGAGAACGTGGCCTGGCAGCTCTGGTGGCAGGCACCCTACCTGTACGTGGCGTCGGCGGGCCGGGGCATCTTCATCGTCGATGCCGGGGACCCCGCGAACGCCGTGATCGCGAACCGCGGCGCCGGCAAGCCCAATCCGGTACCCACCGGCGAGCTCGGCGGTTTCCGCATCGGCCCGATCTTCACGATGGGCAACCACATGGTGCTGACCGCGATGGAAAGCAACGGCGGCTTCGCGAGCCTGGACATCTCCGATCCGCTCAACCCCAAGGTGCTCGATTCCATCGTGGGCACCACGCCGTTCTACTACGCGACCTGCTTCGACGGCAGGAACCTGCATGCCTCCGCGCGCAACAGCGGCGCCAGGATGTACAGCTACGACCTGAGCGACCGCTCGCACTTCGTGGCCGAGGACAACCGCCTGGTCATCGACGAACAGCTGTACTGCGCCACGCAGGACAACTACGTCATCCAGGGCGCGCAAACGCGCATCCACAAGGTCGACGTGAGCAATCCGCTCAACCACGTGGAGGTGGGCCGCGGCAGCATCCTGCGCGAGGACGACCCGAACTTCACGCATTCGGACAACGGCCAGGTCGCGATGTTCGGCAATCTCGTCTTCGTGGGCAACGACCACGGCTCGGGCAGCGGCTTCGTCGTGCACTCGGTGGACCCTGATACCACCAAGCCCGAGGTCAAGCAGGTCTCGCCCGCCAACGGAGCGAAGCAGCAGGCGCTGACATCGCGCATCGGCCTGGGCATGACGGACAACATCCGGCCCGAGAGCGTGAACTCCAACACCTTCATCGTGCGCCCTGTCGGCGGCAACACGCTGGCCGGCACCTACAGCGTGCAGCTGGGCATCATCAACTTCCACCCCGACCAGCCACTCTCGCCCGGCACCAGCTATGAAGTGTTCCTGCCGGCCAACGGCGTGAAGGACTATGCGGGCAACGCCATCGGCGCGGACTACAAGTCGACCTTCAACACCGGCAACGCGACCGATATCAACCTGATGCACTACTGGACGCTGGCGGGCAACCTCTCCGACCAGATCGGCGCCAACAACGGCACGCCGGCCGGCGGCGACGCGTTCGAGAGCATCGGCATGAACTTCGCGAACCGCACCACCGGTGTGCCGCTGAAGAACGACAGCGTGGCCACCGTGCTCGGCGGCACCGCGTCGCTGAGCTTCTACATGAAGACCACGCAGGCGGGCGGACCCAACTCGTGGACCGCGCCCGGCATCTTCGGGCGCGACCAGTCCGGCGGCGCGGACGACGTGTTCTGGGGCTGGCTCGACAACGGCGGGCGCATCAAGCTGTCGATCGGCAACGATGCGGGCACCACCTCCACCGCAGCGGTGAACGACGGCGGCTGGCACCACGTCGTGATGACGCGCGATGCGGCCTCGGGTGCGCAGGCCGTGTACGTCGATGGCGTGAAGACCACATCCACAGGCCCCACCGGCAACAAGGGCCTGTCGAACAAGTTCAACCTGCTGGGCCAGATCCAGGGCAATGCGGCGCTCTTCAAGGGCACGCTGGCGGAGGTGCGCGTCTACGGCCGCGTGCTCAACGACAGCGAGGTGAGCACGCTGCGCGGCCAGGCCATCATCGGCGACCCCGGCATCGGCGGCGGACCGAAGATCGTCAACGGCCAGCTGGTGTTCAACCCGGCCACGCTGGGTAGCAGCGGCGCGCAGTTCCGCTGGAACTTCGGCGACGGCACGCAGACGGCCTATTCGAGCCAGCCGAACTACACCTACACCTACACGCGCCCCGGCCACTTCACGGTGACGCTGACGGTGAAGGACAGCAGCGGCCGCGAGACCTTCTACACCTACAACCTCACGGTGATCGTTCCGACCACGGCGCGGGCGCCCACGCACACCACCAACATCGCAGGCGACGCGAACTCGGTGTATTCGGTCAACCCCGACAGCGGCACGGTCGCCGCGATCAACGCGCAGACCCTGGCCAAGCTCTGGGAGACCCGCGTAGGCGATGAGCCGAAGACGCTGGCAGTAGGCCCCGACGGACGCATCTGGGTCACGGTGCAGGGCGAGGACAAGCTGGTTGCGCTCAACGCGGCAGACGGCGCCATCTCCGCCACCGTGGCGCTTGCCTACGGCAGCGGCCCCTACGGCGTGGCCTTCACGCCCGATGGCGCGAAGGGCCTGCTGACGCTGGAGAGCAAGTCGGTGCTGATGAGCTTCGACCCGAGCAACGGCGCCACAACCGGTGCGGTCGCGCTCGATGGCGCGCTGCGCGGCATTGCCGTCAACTCCGACTCGCAGGTGGCCTACGTCACGCGCTTCAAGTCGAAGATGACGGGCGGCCAACTGCACAGGGTGAACCTGCAGAGCATGAGCGCCATGACCACCATCGCGCTGCCGGTGGACACCACCACGGTGGACACCGAGAGCCGTGCGCGCGGCGTGGCCAACTACCTGAGCCAGGTCGTGATCTCGCCGGACGGCAAGCGGGCGGTGCTGCCTTCGAAGAAGGACAACATCGTGCGCGGCAAGTTCAGGGACGGAAACAACCTGGTGCACGACCAGACGGTGCGCTCCATCCTGTCGCAGGTCGACCTGCAGGCGGCGGCGGAGAAGTTCGACGAGCAGATCGACTTCGACGACCGCGCACCGGCGCGCGCCGCGCTGTTCTCCGCCTCGGGTGACTACCTGTTCGTTGCGCAGATGGAAGGCAACCGCGTCGCCATCGTCGATCCGTACAGCCGCTCGGTGCGCGGCGAGATCAACGCCAGCAGCGCGCCGCACGGCCTGTACCTGGACTCGACGCGCAAGCGGCTGTTCGTCAACAACTTCCTGGCGCGTTCGGTGTCGGTGCACGACGTGGCCTCGGTGCTGAGTTCGGAGACCAATGCCCCGACCTTCCTGCAGAACGTGTCGACGGTGGCGCAGGAGCCGATGGCTGCCGCGGCGCTGCGCGGCAAGCAGGTGTTCTACAACGCCTCCGACCGGCGCATGAGCAAGGACAACTACATCTCCTGCGCGAGCTGCCATGCGGACGGCGGCGATGACGGCATGGTGTGGGACTTCACCCAGCGCGGCGAGGGCCTGCGCCGCACCATCAGCCTGCAGGGCCGGCGCGGCATAGGCCACGGCAAGCTGCACTGGACGGCCAACTTCGACGAGGTGCAGGACTTCGAGAACGACATCCGCAACGAGTTCGGCGGCACCGGCTTCCTGACGAATGCGGATTTCGCGGCCACCTCCGACCCGCTGGGCGCGCCCAAGGCCGGCAAGAACGCGCAGCTCGACGACCTGGCGGCCTACCTGGGCTCGCTGAGCAAGTTCATGCGCAGCCCGGCGCGCAACGCGGACGGCAGCCTGAGCGTGGATGCGACGCGCGGCCAGACGCTGTTCAGCTCGGCGCAGTGCGTGACCTGCCACTCGGGCGGCACCTTCCGCGACGGCCTGCGGCACGACGTGGGCACGATCCAGGCATCGTCGGGCAAGGGCATGAACCAGCCGCTGGCGGGCGTGGGCTTCGACACGCCGACGCTGTCGGGCACGTGGAACACCACGGCGTTCTTCCACAACGGCCAGGCGGCCACGCTGCAGGACGTGCTCACCAGCGGCCACGGCAACGCCAACAGCCTTCCAGGGGCCGACCAGGTGGCGATCCGCGAGTACGTGCGCTCGCTCGACACGGCTCCGGCCGTCGTCGCGCGCATCCGCTCCGACCTGAACCCCACGATGTGCGTGAACATCAAGGGCGCGGCGACCACCAGCGGCACGACCGCCGTGCAATGGCCGTGCGGCAACGCCGGCAACGAGAAGTTCACGGTGAACAGCCTGACGGGCGGCTACGTGCAGTTCGTCGCAGAGCACAGCGGCCTGTGCCTGGCGCAGAACGGCACCGCGACGACGAATGCACCTGTGGTGCAGCTGGCGTGCACCGCCGGCGACACAACGCAATGGAGCCTGGTCGGCGGGACGGTTCGCAACCGCGCATCGGGTTCATGCCTCGATGTGCCGAACGGCTCGACGACGCAGGACACGGCGCTCATCACGTGGACCTGCAACGGCGGCAACAACCAGAACTGGACCCAGTTGCCCTGAGGCTCTGACGCTCCCCTGAAAGCCGGCCGCTTCTTGCGGCCGGCTTTTTTTCGTGCAGCCCATGACCTCCCACGTCATGGACCGTGCGCACCCTCTCTGGGAAAGTACCTCCATCGAATCAATCGATCAATCAACCAACCAGGAGAAAACACCATGACCGGCTTCAACATCCTTCCCCTCGCAGTCGCCTTGCTGATCGGCGTCGCGGCCCTCGGCTCCTGCCTCGGCATCGGACTGGTCGGCCAGAAGTTCCTGGAAAGCACCGCGCGCCAGCCCGAGCTGGTCGACACGCTGCAGACCAAGTTCTTCCTGGTGGCAGGCGTGACCGACGGAGCCTTCATCATCGCCACCGGCATCGGCCTCTGGTTTGCCACCGCCAACCCCTTCGGCTGAGCAGGAACGAGACGGCGCACTGGCACCATTCGTGCTAGCACTGTTGACACCGAATTGTTTACAGTTAAAGTATTTAGCTATCAACGGTTTGATGTCGCCGGTGCCGCATGGGGCGGTACCGGTGCGTTGTTTCATCTTTCCCTGCCGGAGAACCCATGAGCCACCTGCCCCCGAAGTCGCCCGCGCTGCCGCGCACCCTGCTTTCGCTGCTGCTGTGCGGCGCAGCCCTCGGTACCGCGGTGTCGGCCGCTGCCGCACCCGTCAAGGTGGGCCTGGCCCTCGACATCTCGGGGCCATTCGCGGCATTGGGCGCCGAGGCGCGCGATGGCTTCGCGCTGGGCATCAAGCAGCTGGGCGGCAAGCTCGGCGGGCAGGACGTCGAATTCGTGCAGGCCGACATGGCCGGCAGCCCCGACCAGGCCAAGCAGCTGGTCGACCGCATGATCCAGCGCGACAAGATCGACATCTTCAGCGGCCCCATCGGCTCCAACGTGGCGCTGGCCGTGGGCCCCACGCTCTTCAACGCCAAGGTGCCGTACCTCTCGGCCAATGCCGGCCCCAGCCAGTTCGCCGGCGCGCAGTGCAATGCCTACTTCTTCGGCACCGCCTACCAGAACGACCAGTTCCACGAGGCCGCCGGCAAGTTCGCGCAAGACCGCGCCTTCAAGAAGATCGTGCTGATCGCCCCCAACTACCCGGCCGGCAAGGATGCCCTTGGCGGCTTCAAGCGCCAGTTCAAGGGCCAGGTGGCCGACGAGCTCTACACCAAGCTGGGCCAGATCGACTACGCCGCCGAACTCGCGCAGCTGCGCGCGGCCAAGCCCGACTCCATCTACTTCTTCCTGCCCGGCGCGATGGGCATCAACTTTATCAAGCAGTTCGTGGGCGCGGGCCTGTCGAAGGACATCACGCTCGTGACCAGCGGCTTCTCGGCCGACGAGGACGTGATCGGCGCCGTGGGTGACCCGATGCTCGGCCTGTTCAACACCTCGCACTGGGCGCACGACCTCGACAACGCCGCCAACAAGGCCTTCGTGGCCGCGTTCCGCAAGGAATACAACGGCCGCTACCCGTCGGTGTACGCCGCGCAGGCCTACGACGCGATCCTCGCGATGGACGCTGCCGTGAAGCAGTCCGGCGGCAACGCGCAGAACCGCGAAGCCGTGGTGGCCGCGCTGAAGAAGGCCAACTACGCATCGACGCGCGGCAACTTCAAGTACGCGAACAACCACTTTCCCATCGAGAACTTCTACCTGCGCGTGATCGGCAAGGATGCGCAGGGCAAGGTCACGAACAAGCTGATCAACACGGTTCTCACGAACTACGGCGACAGCTACGCAGACAAGTGCCCCCTGAAATAGGCTCGCCCCCAGGCTTCGCGCACTTCGTGTCGCTTCTCCTTCCCCCTATCGGGGGCAACACCTGAGGCCCGGCAAAGCCGGTTCCTCGGTGTTCCTCGAATGAAAACGCGAGCAATCCTTGTGATCCTATGAGTGGAATTCTTGTTCTCGAGCAGCTGCTCAACGGCCTCGGCTACGGGCTGATGCTGTTCCTGCTGGCTGCGGGGCTCACGCTGGTGTTCGGCATCATGGACGTGCTGAACCTCGCGCATGGCTCGCTCTTCATGGCCGGCGCATACGTGGCGGCCGAGGCGCACACGCGCACCGGCTCGTTCGCGGCGGCCATCGTCATCGCGGTGGCGGTCACCGTGGTGGTGGCGCTGCTGCTCGAAGCGCTGCTGATGCGCCGCCTCTACACACGCGACCACCTCGCGCAGGTGCTGGCCACCTTCGGCGTGATCCTGGTCGCCGACGACATCGTGACGATGGCCTGGGGCCCGTCGCCGGTGATGGCGCCGACGCCGGCCGCGCTCTCGGGGCCGGTCGAACTGATGGACGGCCTGCCCTACCCGGCCTATCGCCTCGTCATCCTCGTCGGTGGCCTGCTGGTCGCGCTGGCGCTGTACCTGCTGGTGAACCACACGCGCATCGGCATGCGGGTGCGCGCGGGCGCCTCCGACCGGCCGATGGCCGAGCTGATGGGCGTGCGCGTGGGCCGCATCTTCAACGGCGTGTTCCTGCTGGGTGCGGCGCTGGCCGCGCTGGCGGGCGCGCTGATGGGCCCGATCGTCGCGGTGCAAGTCGGCATGGGCGAGGCCATCCTGATTCCGGCGCTCGTCGTGCTGGTGATCGGCGGCATCGGTTCGGTGCGCGGCGCCTTCGTGGCTGCACTGCTCGTGGGCGTGGTCGACACCGTGGGGCGTGCCTTCGTGCCGATGCTGCTGCGTGCCACGCTGCCGCCGGCTACTGCAGCCGACCTGGGGCCGCTGTTCGCCGAAGTCGCGATGTACGCGCTGATGGTGGTGGTCCTCATCTTCCGGCCCTCGGGCCTTTTCTCGGCACGCGCATGAAGTCTTCACGCTACATCGGCCTCGGGCTGCTCTTCGTGCTGCTCGCGGCGTTTCCGCTGGTCGCGCCTGTCTTCGGGCTCGAGTTCTACATCGGCTTCGTGCGGCGCGTGCTCATCGTGGCGCTGGCTGCGGCAAGCCTCAACTTCATCCTCGGCTTCGGCGGCATGGTGGCGCTGGGGCATGCGGGCTTCATCGGCGTGGGGGCATACACGGTGGTGGCGCTCAGCGACGCGGGCGTGATGTCGGCGTGGGTGATGTGGCCGCTGGCCGCGCTCGTGGCCGGCCTCGTCGCGGCGCTGATCGGCACGGTGGCGCTGCGCACGCGCGGCGTGTACTTCATCATGACCACGCTGGCCTTCGCGCAGATGCTGTACTTCGTGGTGGTGTCGCTGCGCCGCTATGGCGGCGACGACGGCTACACGCTGATGTCGCGACCCACGCTGCTGCCGGGGCTGGACCTGGGCAATGAAGCCAACTTCTACTGGGTGGTGCTGGCGATCGTGGCGCTCGCGCTCTGGTGGCTGCACCGTGCGACGCAATCGCGCTTCGGCCATGCGCTGATGGGCATCCGCGACAACGAGACGCGCATGCGGGCGCTGGGCTATCCGGTGTTCCGGCTGCAGCTGGTGGCGTTCGCGATTGCAGGCGCCATCGCGGGGCTGGCCGGTGCGCTGCTCGCGGGCGGCAACGGATTCGTGAGTCCGGCGACGATGCACTGGACGCAGTCGGCCACGCTGCTGGTGATGGTCGTCATCGGCGGGCTGGGGCGCAGCTGGGGCGGGCCGGTGGGCGCTGTTGTCTGGCTGTTGCTCGAAGAGGCGTTGAAGCAGCACACGGAGCATTGGCATATGCCGCTGGGGTTGTTGCTGATCGCTGTTGCGTTGTGGGCGCCGAAGGGGCTTGCCGCCCTCTACAAGCGCCGCTTGCCCCTCACCCCAACCCTCTCCCCGGAGGGGCGAGGGAGTAAGACGACACCATGAGCCTTTTCAGAATCGAAGGGTTGGTCAAGCGCTTCGGCGGACTGCTGGCGACCGACCATGTGAACCTCACCGTGGAGCGCGGCGAAGTGCATGCGCTGATCGGCCCGAACGGCGCGGGCAAGACCACGCTGGTGAATCTGATCACCGGCCTGCTGAAAGCCGATGCCGGCCGCATCCTGCTCGACGAAGCCGACATCACGAAGCTGAAAGATCATCAGCGCGTGGCCGCCGGCATGTCGCGCTGCTTCCAGGTGACGCGCGTGTTCCCCAAAGAAACCGTGCACGACAACCTGATGCTCGCAGCGCAGGCCCATGCGGGCACCAGCCTGCGCTTCATGGCGCCGCGCGCGAAGGAACGCGACCTCGTCGATCGTGCAGTGGCGCTTGCGGACCGCGTCGGCCTCGGCAGCGAACGCGAGCGCATCGCGGGCACGCTGCCGCACGGCGCGCAGCGCGCGCTCGACGTAGCGCTGGCGCTCGCGGCCGAGCCCAAGCTGCTGCTGCTCGACGAGCCGATGGCCGGCATGGGTCCGGACGAATCGGCGCGCATGGTGGAGCTGATCGAATCGCTGCGCGCATCGATGGCCATCCTGCTGATCGAGCACGACATGGACGCGGTGTTCCGCCTGGCCAACCGGCTCACCGTGCTGGTGCAGGGCAAGGTGCTGATGAGCGGCACGGCCGACGAAGTGCGGGGCCACCCCGACGTACAAGCCGTCTACCTCGGCACGGAAGCGGAGGGCCACTCATGAGCACGGCCAACACATTGCTCGAAGCGAAATCCATCGAAGCCGGCTACGGCGCCAGCCAGGTGCTGTTCGGCATCGACCTCGACATCCGCCCCGGCGAAGTGCTCGCACTGCTCGGACGCAACGGCATGGGCAAGAGCACGCTGCTGAAGGTGTTGACCGGCACGCTCTCGCCGATGCGCGGCAGCGTGCACTTCGGCGGCGCGGCCATCGGCGGCCCGAACAAATCGATGCGGCCCGACGCCATCGCGCGGCGCGGCGTGGCCATCGTGCCCGAAGGGCGGCATGTGTTTCCCAATCTCAGCGTCGATGAGCACCTGCGCGCCTTTGCAAGACCGCGCCCGGGCAGCGCGCCGCGCTGGACGCTCGATGCGCTGTACGGCCTGTTCCCTCGCCTGTCGGAGCGCAAGGCCAACGCGGGCAACCAGCTCTCTGGCGGCGAGCAGCAGATGCTGGCCATCGCCCGTGCGCTGTCGACGCACCCGCGCCTGCTGATCCTCGACGAAGCCACCGAAGGGCTGGCCCCGGTGATCCGCGAGGAGATCTGGCACTGCATTGCCACGCTCAAGGCCGAGGGTGAGGCGATCCTGGTGGTCGACAAGTACGTGCAGCGCCTGCTGCCGCTGGCCAACCGCCATGTGATCCTCGAACGCGGGCGCGTGGTGTGGCAGGGCGACTCGGCTGCGCTGGACGCCGACCGGTCGCTGTGGACGCGCTACCTGGGCGTGTAGGGCCTCCGTTCGCCCCCCTGGTTCGCGCGGCTTCACGGCGTTCACGGCGCCGCGTCTCATTGCGGACGAAGCGCGAGGAAGTAGACCCACGCTTCCTCGTTGCGGCCGATGCGCTCCATCTCCCAATGCGTGCGCAAGCCGGCCTCTTGAAGCTGCGCGGCGAACAGGTCTTTCGCCCAGTACACGGTGTGACAGTCGCCATTCGTCTCGCCTTCGCCGACTCGCATGGAGACCAGGAAGGCACCGCCGGGCTCGAGTGCGTCGAAGACCTTGCGCAAGATCGGGCCGATCTGCGCGCGATCGACATGAATCAGCACGCACATCGCGAGGATGGCGTTGTAGGGCCCTCCCAGCGCATCCGTGATGACGTCGAGCAGTTCGCCCTTCTTGCCGCGCTCCGCCTGCAGATCGAGAAATGCCTGTGCCGCATCGGTGCGCCTGACGACCCCGCCCAGGGACTCGATGAAGTCGGCGTCCCGCCCCGGACCGGAGCCGATCTCGAGCACGGTGCCGCCGGTGGGCACGAACTGCATCATCCGCCGCATCGCGTCCGCGATTTCGGGCTGCAGCGGGTGTTCGGCCACGATCGCGTTGTACTCGCGGGCAGAACCTTCGTAGGACTGGACGGTGCGGTGCGATTTCTCCAGCGCCTGTGCGGAGATTTTCATAAGCAGCCTTTCCGGCCCATCGGACATCCGGCGGGACCTGGATGGAAAGTCTAGGTCCAACGCGCCATCCGGCTCATGGGGAAAATCGCCTAGGCGCTGACCGGTGCCGTGGCGTGCGCGAGCCGCAGTGCGCGCATGGCCAGCACCAGCACAATGGCCGAGCAGAACGCGATGCCCGCCACCATCGGCAGCGGCGTGCCATTGGCGAATGGCGACACCAGCGCGACCATCACCGCGCCGCCCGCGAAGTTCAGCGTGCCGAGCAGCGCCGAGGCGGTACCGGCGCGCGCGGCATGCCCTTCCATCGCGACCACGAAGGCTGAAGGCACGATCACGCCATTGAGCCCGTAGACGGCCATCAGCAGGCCGACCAGCACGCCGAGCCGGTCGACGCCCGCCAGCGTCAGCACGAGCAGCAGCCCTGTGACGGCGGCATGCGCGATGACCGCCGTACGCAGCACGCGCCGGATGCCGAAGCGCGCGGCGAGCCAGCCGTTGAACTGCGACGCCGCGATCATCGACACCGCGTTCAACGCGAACAGCGCGGCGTACATGCGCGGCGAGATGCCGTAGTGCGTGCTCATCACGAACGACGAGTTCGCCACGTAGACGAAGAAGCCCGACAGCGTGAGCGAGGCCATGAAGGCCACGGCCAGGAAATTCCGGTCGCGCAGCAGCACGCCGTAGCTGGCCATCGCGCCACGCAGGCTGCTTTGCGCACGCGCTGCCGGCGGCCGCGTCTCGGGCAACATCGCGGCCACCATTGCCATGGCCAGCACCGCGAGCGCGCCGATCACCCAGAACACCGCGCGCCAGCTGGCCGCCTCGGCCACGAAGCTGCCCACCAGCGGCGCGAGGATCGGCGACACGCTGTAGACCAGGATCAGCATCGACATCAGCCGCGCCGCCTCGGTGCCAGTGTGCAGGTCGCGCACCACGGCGCGCGGCGTGACCATGCTCGCGCAGGCGCCGAGCCCCTGCAGGAAGCGAAAGGCGATGAGCACGCCGATGTTCGGTGCGAGCGCGCAGCCGATGCTCGCACCCGCGAACACGGCAAGGCCCACGTACATCGGCCGCTTGCGCCCGAACATGTCCGACAGCGGGCCTGCCACGAGCTGGCCCGCGCCGGTCGCAATGAAGAAGGCCATAAGGCTGGCCTGCACCGCGTGCGGGTCGGCGCCCAGCGCGTGGCCGATGGCGGGGAGCGCTGGCAGGTACATGTCGATGGCGCAAGGTCCGATCGCGGTGAGCAGGCCCAGCACGATGGCGTAGCGGGAAAGTTGAGCGTTCGATGAGGACATGCGTCGATGGTCGCGCGTCAAGCTGGATGATTGAATAATCAACAGGCCGCTTTTCCTATTCATTCGTACAGAAGAAACCATGGACCCCTTGTCCGATGTGCTTTCGATGCTCACGGTGAGCAGCACGCTGTCTTCGCGTTTCGAAGCGCACGGCCGTTGGGCCTTTCGCTATCCGCACTACGACTCGCACATCAAGCTGGGTGGCGTGCTCACGGGCCGGATACGGCTGCAGATCGGAGACAAGAGCCCGTCGGTCCTGCTGGAGAAGGGCGACTTCTATCTGCTGACCAACGGCCAGCCTTTCACTTCTTCCAGCGATCCGCCGGGTCCGATGCAGGACGGCATGCAGATCAGCCGCGACCACCGCGGCCCCGACGGCGTGCTGCGCTACGACGGCCGTGGCGCGGGTGACGCCGAGGCAGTCACCATGGCGAGTGGTCGCTTCACGCTCGACACCGAAGCAGGCGAACTGCTGCTGCGCCACCTGCCGCCGCTGATCCACCTGCGCGCAAGCGACCCCGGCGCGCGGCCGCTCGTGGGACTGCTCGACCTGCTGGGCTGGGAGACGGCCGAGATGCGACCAGGCGCATCGATTGCGCGCACGAATCTCGCCGCACTGGTGCTGGTGCAGGCGCTGCGTGTGTACCTGGCGAATGCGCCGCAGCCCGAAGGCTGGCTCGGTGCAATGGCCGATGCGCGCATCGGCGAGGCCTTGTCGCGCATGCATGGCGACATCGCACAGCCGTGGACCGTCGAGAGTCTTGCGCAATCGGCGGGCATGTCGCGCACGGCGTTCGCGGTGCGCTTCAAGTCGCTGACGGGATCAACGCCGCTCGACTACCTGGGCGGCTGGCGCATGACGGTGGCGCGCAATGCGCTGCGCCACAGCGACGAAGCCATTGCGCGCATTGCCGAGCGCATCGGCTATCAGTCGGAGACTGCGTTCAGCGCCGCATTCAGGCGCATGGTGGGCGAAAGCCCCGGGCGCTTTCGCGTGCTGAGCCGCGGCAGCGTTACACAGAACGCGTGATGCCGCCGTCCACGCGCAGGTTCTGGCCGGTGATGTAGCCGGCGCCTTCCGAAGCGAGGAAGCCGATGACGGCCGCGATCTCGCTGCTCTTGCCGTAGCGGCCCATGGGAATGCGGCCGCGGAATTCGGCCTTCTCGGGCAGGCTGTCGATGAAGCCCGGCAGCACGTTGTTCATGCGCACGTTGTCGGCCGCGTACTTGTCGGCAAAGAGTTTGGTGAAGGCTGCGAGGCCCGCGCGGAACACGCCCGATGTGGGGAACACCGGGTCGGGCTCGAAGGCGGCGAAGGTGGAAATGTTGATGATGGAGCCGCCGCCCTGCTTCACCATGAGCGGCGCAACGAGGCGCACGGGGCGCACGGCACTCAGCAGATAGACGTCCATGCCGCGGTGCCAGTCTTCGTCGGTGATGTCGAGGATGGGTGCGCGAGGGCCGTGGCCGGCGCTGTTGACCAGCACGTCGACGCGGCCCCACTGGGCAACGACCTTGTCTACGAGCCGCTTCAGGTCGTCGTTCGACTGGTTCGAGCCGGTCACGCCGATGCCACCGAGCTCGGCAGCCAGTGCCTCGCCCTTGCCCGACGACGAGAGGATGGCTACACGAAAGCCGTCGTCTGCGAGCTTGCGTGCTGCTGCGGCGCCCATGCCGCTGCCACCTGCGGTGACGATGGCTACTTTTTTCTGTTCTTCAGAAGACATCCGGGATTCCTTGGTTCATGCGGAACCTGCATTTAGCCAAGGAATCGGGGCTCTTGCCATTCAGGCTCTTGTCTTGTTGTTCAGGGCGAGTGCGAAGACACCGGGTACTCCCCTCCGCGAATGTCCCCCGTCGGCGTGAGCGCGCCCCGAACGAACGAAACCTAAACCGCAGGCAAAGTAGCCTGCATCGACGCACGCTGGTTGAACGCCTCGAACCACTTCGCGCTATTCGGCGCTTGAGCGCGCCAATCCACCGCGGGAAACCGGAAGTCCATGTAGCCCAACGCACAGCCGAAAGCGATGGTGCCGATATCGACACGGTCACCAAATGAAGGTGCAGCCGTCTCGAGCCATTCGAGGCCGGTACGCACCTTGGCGAGCTGACCGTCGGTCCAGTCAGTCCAGCGCAGCTCCTCGGGACGCAACACGCTCTCGTAGCGAGCGAGCAATGCGGCACCAGTCATGCCGTCGGCCAACGCCAGTTCGGTCAGGCGCGCCCAGCGCACGGCGCCGTCGGCCGGAAACAGCTTGCCCGACTGCGTGGCGTTCAGGTACTCGCAGATCACGCGGCTGTCGAACAGCACCTGGCCGTCGTCGGTGATGAAGGTCGGCACCTGGCCGAGCGGGTTCTTCGGAATGATGGTGGCGTCGCGCTTCACCGGGCCGGCCGCGCTCGGCAGCTTCTCGATGCGGTCTGCAATGCCGAGCTCGTGCGCCACGACCATGCACTTGCGCACGAAGGGGGAAGCGGGAGAGAAGAAGATTTTCATGGTGATGAGAGCTTGTGCTTCGGGCTTGCGCTGTTGTGACTACGCCGGCTTCCTGATGCGCAGCATGCCCTCCTGCGCGGCCGAAGCCACGAGCCGGCCGTCGCGCGCATAGAGGCTGCCGCGGCACAGGCCGCGCGCGCCGCCCGCGCTGGGCGAATCGAGCACGTACAGCAGCCAGTCGTCCATGCGGAAATCGCGGTGGAACCACATCGCGTGGTCGAGGCTCGCGGGGCGCACCTGGCCGCTCATGAAGCTCAGGCCGTGCGGCAGCATCGCGGCGCGCAGCAGGCCGTGGTCGGAGGCATAGGCCAGCAGCGCGCGGTGCACCATCGGATCGTCGGGCAGCGGCGCGATGGCGCGCATCCAGATGGCGCTTTGCGACGCCGCCGGGCGCGGCAGCGGCGCCATCAGGTCTTCAGGGTCGACGCGGCGGTATTCGATTCCGTGCGGCTGTATTGCCTTGGAGCGCCAGGGCTCTGGCAGGCGGTCGCCGAGGGCGATGCGCTGGTCGAGCTCGCTGACGAGGCCCTCGGGGCCGGCCACCTCGGGCATGTCGAACTGGTGCTCGACGCCTTCGTCCATGGTCTGGAACGAGGCCGACATTTCAAAAATGATGCGCTCCTGCTGGCGCGCCACCACGTGGCGGGTGGTGAAGCTGCGGCCGTCGCGCACGCGGTCGACGCTGTACTCGATGGGGGCATGTTCGCCCGGCAGCAGGAAGTAGGCGTGCATCGAATGCACCGGGCGCTCGGCGCCCACCGTGAGGCTCGCGGCCATCAGCGACTGGCCCAGCACCTGGCCGCCGAACACGGCGGGCGTGCCGATGTCCTCGCTCTGGGCCAGGAAGCGGTCGCCGCCCAGTGGCTCGAGCTGCATGAGCGCGACGAGTTCGTTGACGAGGTGGGCGGCGGTGGCGGAATCGGTGGTCATCGGGGGAAGGCTGTCAAAACAGGGCAGAAAGCAACCCTGGACCATAGCAAAGGCCGCGCCCGCGGGCTGTCGCGGGCCGGTCAGCGGCTGCTATCTGAAGAAGCAGATGTCCATGAAGCGGGCCCGGCAGCTGTAGTCCGTTCCGCCCTGCACCACCGACAACGGCGCCCCGCCCAGCACCAGCGAGCCGTCGGCGGCGCGGGCCAGCGGCGTCGGCGCGGCCTTGTCGGCAGGGCCGCTGGCCGTTTCCTGCTCCACGTACTTGAGGTACTGCGTCCGGGAGAAGTCGACCGCCTCGTCCTGCTTCAGCACGCCGGCCTCGTAGCGACGGCCCTTCACGCTGCCGAAGTAGCGCAGCGCCGGCCCGGTGCGGTCGCCGTATTTCACTTCGGTCTTCGCGAAGCCGGTCTGGATCAGGAAGGCCTGGTCGTCAGGCGTCAGGTCGGTGTCGAAGGCCATCAGCACGTACTGGCCTTCGAGGCTCTGGTTGCGCGCCACCTTCAACTCGCCGACCAGGGCGGGCGAGATCTTGGTGCGCCCTTCCCACCGCAGGATGGTGGCCACGCCCGGGTCGCCGTCGAACACGTAGTGGTACTTCTCGCCGGCAATGACGAGCTTGCGGCCGTCCTTGCTCGCGAGAAAGCTCACCATCGCGTCCTTGCCATGAACGGGCTCGCCCTCGGGCGTGCTGGCGCAGCCCCACTGCATCAGGCCGAGCGCGGCGCACAAAAGAGCCAGGAAGCCGCGGCGCGCGGTGATCGACAACGAAAGAAGATTCACGTTTCGTCCGGGGGTCGAGTTCATCTTGCCCCGGACTCTAGCGCGCCGCCGTGCTCAGCGGTCGAGGTCGGCGCCGTCGGCGACCAGCTTTTTCTGCAGGGCCGGCACATCGACCTTCGCGAAGGCCGTGCTGCCCAGCGACGCTGCCGCCGTACCCGCGGCCTGCCCCATGACGAAACAGCCGCCGCTCGCACGCGCGGCCGACTGGCCCTCGTGCGTCATCGACGCGCAGCGGCCGGCCACCAGCAGGTTGTCGAGCGTCTGCGGCACCAGCATGCGCCACGGCAGGTGGTTGTAGGCGTTGGCTTCGTCGCGCGGAAAGGCCCATTCGATGCGGCCGTCTGCGTGCATTTCCATCGGCCAGGCATTCAGGCCGATGTTGTCGCCGAACTTCGCCGAGCCCAGGATGTCTTCGCGCCCGAGCGCGTAGAGCCCCTGGATTCGCCGCGTCTCGCGGATGCCGACCTGCGGCGCGATCTCCACGATGGACGACTGCGCGAAGCCCGGCACCTCGGCCTTCAGGAACTTGAAGTACTCGCTGATCTGGCGGCGGCCTTCGAGCTCGCCCTCGGTGAGCTCGCGCGCATCGACACCGTTCATCGCGCGGCCCTGGGCGTTGCGGATCTGCGTGACGTTGGCGCGCCATTCGCGCGGGTCCTTGTTGGGCCGCAGGATGGCGCCTTCGCGCGGAAACTTGTAGACGCCCGGCTTCTGCTGTTCGGTGCGCGCCATGTAGTCGTTGATGGCCTTGAACTCGCCCACCGCCTCCAGCGCGGCCGGCGCGTCGACCTGGCCGATGCGGAACATGGTGGTCGGGAACAGCCCGCTGCCGTGTCCGTCGCCCACCTCGAAGGGCACGCCGGCAAAGGCCGCCACGTCGGCGTCGCCGCTGGCGTCGATGAAGGCGTTGGCGCGAATGGCCTGGCGGCCCGACTTGGTCTCGACCACCAGCGCCGCGATGCGGCTGCCCTCGCGGATCACCGCGGCCGCGTACGCATGGAACAGCAGCTTCACGCCCGCGGCGTCGAGCAGCTGGTCAGCGGCCAGCTTGTAGGCCGAGGTGTCGTACGAGCGCACGCAGATGCGCCCGCCCATGCCGTTCTGCGGCTGGTTCATGCCGTTGAGGCCGGCGATGCGGTCGATCAGCTCGTCGACCACGCCGTGCACCAGCTGGGTCATCTCGCCCTTGCGCTTGCCGTACAGGCCCGCGAAGTTGGTAACGCCGCCGGCCGTGCCCATGCCGCCGAGAAAGCCGTAGCGCTCCACCAGCAGCGTGTTGGCACCGTGGCGTGCAGCGCTCACGGCGGCAGCGATGCCGGCGGGGCCGCCGCCGACCACCACCACGTCGTATTCACCGAAGACCGGCAGCTCGCGCGCCGGTTCATGCAATGTTGTGGGAGACGTAGTCATCACTGGAGCTTGATTCCGCGTGCGGAAATGATCTTGGTCATGATCGCCGCCTCTTCGTTGACGCGCGTGCGCATCCCGTCCGGCGAAGTGCCCACGGCCTGCCAGCCCTGCTCGAAGAGCTTGCGGCGCACGTCCGGGTTCTTCATGACCACTTCGAGTTCGCGGCTGATGCGCGCCTGCGCCGCCTTCGACAGGTTGGCCGGGCCGAGCAGCGCCACCCACACTTCGAGATTGAAGTCCTTCACGCCGGCTTCCGACAGCGGCGGGATCTCGGGCACCAGCGCGCTGCGGCCGCCCGTGAGGCCGATGGCCTTGAGCTTGCCGGCCCTGATCTGCGGCATGGCCACGCCCGGCGGGATCAGGCCCATCTGCACCTGGTCGCCCAGCATCGCGGTGATGACCTGCGGGTTGCCCTGGTAGGGCACGTGCTCGGGCTTGAAGCCGGGCACGCGGGTCTTGAGCAGTTCCATGCCCAGGTGCCCGACCGAGCCGATGCCCACCGAGCCGTAGTTCCACTTGTCGCCGGCCTTGCGGCCCTCGTCGAAGAAGGCGGTGCCGGAGGGCAGGTTGTTCTGCGCCACCAGCACCAGCGGCGCGGTCGCGATCAGCGACAGGTAGGTGAAGTCTTTCACCGGGTCGTACGGCAGCCTGGCGTACAGCATCTTCGACGACGTGAGGTTGCCGTTGATGACGATGCCCAGCGTGTGGTCGTCGGTGGCCTTGGCCACCTGGTCGGCCGCGATGTTGCCCGAGGCGCCGGCCTTGTTGTCGACCACGATCGGCTGGCCCAGCGCCTTCGACAGCGGCTCGGCGATGGTGCGCGCCGCGATGTCGGGCGTGGAGCCGCCCGGGAAGCCCACGAGCAGGCGGATCGGCTTGGTCGGCCAGGCGGCATTCTCTGCATTGGCGCTCAGCGGCAGCGCGGTGGCGGCGGCCGCCAGACCGCAGGCAATCAGGAGAGCTCTCTTGGTGGCTTGCATGAAAAGAAGTGTGAAAAAGTTGTCAAAAACTAAAGAGGGCCAGCTTAACTGTCGAGCAAGACACCGGGCAAGCCACGCCCCCCGCTATTCGAGGCTGATGTTGCCCCTGCGCACCAGCTCGCCGTACACCTTCGACTTGGCCTCGGCATTGCGCTCGATTTCCTCTGGCGACCAGGCCAGCGGCTCGAAGGCGAAGGTGTCGAAGCGGGCGCGGATCTCGGGGTCGGCGATGACCTTGGCCACGTCGGCATTGATCTTCGCCTTGATGGCTGCCGGCACACCCTTGGGCGCGAGCAGCGACACGAACGAATTGACCTCCAGCGAGGCCGGGCCGCCGGCCTCGGCCATGGTCGGCACGTCGGGCATCTGCGGAATGCGCTTGGGCGCCGCGATGGCCAGGTAGCGCAGCTTGCCGGCCTTGTAGATGCCCTGGCTCGATGGAATGCTCGCGAAGCTCCACGGCACCTCGCCCGCACCCACGTTGGAGAACAGCTGCGACACCTCGCGGTACGGCGCGTGGCGCATGTGGATGCCAGTGAGCGCTTCGAGCTGCTGCGCGCCCAGGTGGCCCGGGCTGCCCACGCCCCACGAGCCGTAGACGATGCCGTCGGGGTTGGCCTTGGCGGCGGCAATCAGGTCGCTCATATTCTTCCACTTCGAGTCGGTGCCCACGGCCACGAAGAAGGGCGTGCGAAAGAGCGACGCCACCGGATCGAAGTGCTGCAGCGTCACGAAGTTGCGCGACTTGTACAGGTGCGGCAGCGCGGCGATGTGCTCGCTGTCGAGCTGCAGCAGCGTGTAGCCGTCGGGCGCGGCGCGGCGGGCCTGGTCGATGGCGATGAAGCCGCCGCCACCGGGCTTGTTGTCGATCAGCACGCGCTGGCCCCACAGGCGCGAGAGCTTGTCGGAGACCAGGCGCAGCACCGCGTCGGGGCCGCTGCCAGCCGCGAAGGGGGTGACGAGGGTCACGGGCTTGTTGGGGAAGTCGCCGGCTTGCGCCATGGCGCCTGTCGCCGCCGTCAAGGCGAGGACGCCTGCCAGAAGTGCGCGCGAAAAGTTCATGTCTTGTCTCCTGGGCCTGGGGCCTCGATGGTTATGAATGTTGGAAGCAACGGGTGTCAGTGCAGCGAAAGCGCGGCGGCCATGGCGGCCGCTTCGGCAGATGGCCGCAGCGCCTCGGGCGCATCGTCCAGGCAATGCTCGGGCCGCCAGGCGTACAGCCATTCGACCGCATCGTAGAAGCGCTCGGGTGAGCGGCCGACCCACAGGCTGTTGCGCACGAGGCGCTCCACGCCCTTGGCGTGATACAGCCGCCCCATCTCGCGCACCGACAGCACCACGCGCGCCGTGCGGGCGATGCGTGCAGCTTCATAGAGCTTGAACGCGGCGGTCATGTCGAAGCCGCAGGCCTTCACCGCCTCGCCGAGCGTCACCGCGTCTTCGAGCGCCATGCACGCGCCCTGCGCGAGGTACTGCATCATGGGATGCGCCGCATCGCCCAGCAGCGTGGCCGGGCCTTCGCTCCAGCGTTCGACCGGATCGCGATCGGCGGTGCTCCAGCGGCGCCACGAGGTCGGGCGGTCGAGCAGCTGGCGCGGGCGCGCATGCACGCCCTCGAAGTACGAGAGCACTTCTTCCTTGCTGCCGTCGGTCACGCCCCACTCCTCCTGCTCGCGGCTGTGGAATGTGACGACCAGGTTGTATTGCTCGCCATGGCGCAGCGGGTAGTGCACCAGATGGCAGTTGGGGCCGGCCCAGACCACGGGCGCGTTCCAGCGCAAGTCGGCCGGCATGTCGGCCGCAGGCACCACGGCGCGGTAGACCACGTGGCCCGACACGCGCGGCGCATCGCCGATGAGTTTGCTGCGCACCACCGACTTCACGCCGTCGCAGCCGACGATGGCGTCGGCCTTGAACTGCCGGCCATCGCTCGTGACGGCAGTGACGCCCTGACCGCCCATATCGATAGCCTCGACCTGCGCCGAGGTGTGGAAGCGGATCAGTGGATGCTGCTTCACGGCCTCGTGGATTGCGCCATGCAGGTCGGCACGGTGACTCACCGCATAGGGATTCCTGAAGCGCGCGCGGAAGGCTTCGCCGACCGGCACCGAGGCCACTTCGCCGCAATCGACCGCGTCCATCATCACCAGCCTGTCGGTGAACACCGAGCCCCGCCGCACCGCCTCGCCCACGCCCAGAGCGTCGAGCGCGGCGAAGGCATTGGGCCCTAGCTGCAGGCCGGCGCCGATCTCGCCGATGGTGGCGCTCTGTTCGAGCAGGTCGATGGAAACACCCAGGCGCGCGAGCGCCAGCGCCGCGGCCATGCCGCCGATGCCGCCGCCGACCAGCAGCACGGTGGGAGGGTTCTTCGATGGGGTCATAGCGGGCCTGTGCAGTGAAGAAGATCAGTCGATACGCACGGTCAGCGACGGCAGGCGGTCGATGCTCACCTTGATCGTCTGGCCGGGCTTCACCGCGCCCACGCCTTCGGGCGTGCCGGTGAATATCAGGTCGCCGGGCTGCAGCGTGAACAGCGTCGACAGGTTGGCGATGACTTCGTTCACCGACCAGATCAGGTGCGTGATGTCGCTGTTCTGGCGCACCTGTCCGTCGACTTCGAGCACGATGGCGCCGGCGTTGATCTCGCCCACGTCGGCCAGCGTGCGCAGCGGCGCGATGGGCGCGGAGAAGTCGAAGGCCTTGCCGATTTCCCACGGGCGGCCCTGCTCGCGCATCTTCATCTGCAGGTCGCGGCGGGTCATGTCCAGGCCCACGGCGTAGCTGTGGATGTGGCTTGCGGCCTGGTCGACCGGAATGTTCTTGCCGCCCTTGCCGATGGCGACCACCAGCTCGGCTTCGTAGTGGTAGTTGCTCGTGAGCGGCGGGTAGGGAATGGACGCGCCTTTGCCGTCGAACACCGGCACAACGGAAGCGTCGTCGTTCGGCTTGCAGAAGAAGAAAGGCGGTTCGCGGTCGGGGTCGAAACCCATCTCGCGCGCATGGGCCGCGTAGTTGCGGCCGACGCAGTAGACGCGGCGCACGGGGAACTGCTGGTCGGAGCCCACGATGGGCAGGCCGACGATGGAAGGAGGCGTGAAGACGAAGGACATGAAGGCTCCTGCCGCGCGTGGCGGCACACGGTCGAACAAAAAAAGAAAAGAAGGGTCGCCCGGGCTTCAGGCGTCTTCGAGAAAGGCTTCGCGCAGGATGCCCATGGCCTGCTGCACCGGGCGGTCGGAAAAGCTGAAGAGCACGGTGTCTTCGCCCGGCGACGACAGCCGAAGCGGCGCCCACGAAGGCACCACGAAGGTGTCGCGTGGACCGAACTCGAAGCGCTGGCCGGCGATCTCGGCCGTGCCGTGGCCTTCGACCACGCTGTACACCGCGCCATCGGTCGCGCGGTGCGTCTTGCCCGCGAAGCCCTTGGGCAGCAGTTGCAGGTTGGTCGAGATGGTCGGCATCGGCGAGCCGCCCGTCAGCGGGTTGATGTAGCGCAGCTTGTGGCCCAGCCATGCGTCGGGCGCTTCCTGCGTCTGCAGTTGCGCCAGCGCCTCGCGGCTGCGTGCGTAGGGGTAGTTGAAGATCGGCGAGGTGGCCGATGCGTGGTCGTGCCGCACCGGCACCATGTTGTGGCCGAAGCGCGCGAGGCTGTTGCCTTCGGGGCGCGACACGTGCTGCACCTTGGCGTCGTCGTTCTCGGCGAAGCCGGCGTCGAAGAAGCGCAGCATCGGAATGTCGAGCCCGTCGAGCCACACCACGGGCTCCACTGTGCCGCCGATGCCTTCGTTGCCATGGTCGTGCCAGGCCCACGAGGGTGTGATGATGAAGTCGCCGGGGTACATGGTGGTGCGTTCGCCGCCCACCGTGGTGTAGGCGCCCTTGCCGTCGACGATGAAGCGCAGCGCCGACTGCACGTGGCGGTGCGAAGGCGCCACCTCGCCCGGCATGATGAGCTGCAGGCCCGCGTAGAGCGACTGCGTGATCGACGAGTTGCCGGGCAGCGCCGGGTTCTCGAGCACCAGCACGCGGCGCACGGCCTCTTCGGCGGTGATGAGCTCGGCCGACTCCATCAGCAGCGGGCGGATCTCGTCGTAGCGCCACAGCGCGGGCACGCAGGGCGTCTGCGGTTCGCGCGGCACCAGCGCGTGCAGCGATTCCCACAGCGGCGTGAGGTTCAGCGGGCGGATGCTGGCGTAGTAGTCGCGGCGTTCTGCCGCATTGGAAGGCGCGGGTTTCATGGCGTGGGTGTCTCCGTGGCGGCATTGTTGAGCCGCACCACTATTTCCTCAAGACCGGTAGCCAATACACGGAATTCGAAATTTAGATAATGGTGCCTTTCACCGTACGCAGGAGCCCCCGATGTCCAAGCTCGATCTCGAATGGCTCGCCGTGTTCGACGAGGTCTACAAGACCGGCAACGTCTCGAAGGCGGCCGAGCGGCTGGGCATGGCGCAGGCTGCGGCCAGCACCGCGCTGAACAAGCTGCGCGCGCACTTCGACGACCGCCTGTTCACCCGCACCGCGCAGGGCATGCAGCCCACACCGCATGCCGAGCGCATCTATCCGAACCTGCGCGAGGCGCTGGCCCAGCTGGCGCAGGCCCAGGGCAACCGCAGCAGCTTCGAGCCCGCGCAGGCGCAGCGGCGCTTTCGCATCTGCATGACCGACATCAGCGAGGTGGTGCTGCTGCCCGGCCTGCTCGACCACCTGCGGCGCGCGGCGCCGGGGGTGCATATCGAGACCGAGATCATCTCGACCATCAGCGGGCGCCGCCTGCAGGACGGCGAGGTCGACCTGGCCGTGGGCTTCATGCCGCAGCTGGACGCGGGCTTCTACCAGCAGACGCTGTTCATGCAGAACTTCGTCTGCCTGGCGGCGCAGAACCATCCGCGCATCGGCGCGAAGCTCACGCGCAAGCGCTTCGAGGCGGAGGCGCATGCGGTGGTGTCGACCTCGGGCACCGGGCACGCGATCGTCGACACGACCATCGCGCGGCTGGGCCTGAAGCGCGACGTGGTGGTGCGGCTGTCGAGCTTCCTGAGCGTGGCGCGCATCGTGGCGCACACCGAGCTGATCGTGGTGGTGCCGCGCATCCTCGGCAAGGTGCTGGCCACGCAGGAGCCGGTGAAGCTGCTGGAGCCGCCCTTCACGCTGCCGGCCTATGCGGTGAAGCAGCACTGGCACGAGCGCTTCCATGCCGACCCGGGCAATGCCTGGCTGCGGCGCACCCTGGCCCAGCTGTTCAGCGGCAGCTAGCAGCCGACTGACTGAGCGTGCATGCCCGGACGACGGGCGGCATCCGCAAGCGTGCGCCCGCTCGCATAATCGCGGCTCCCCACCCCATAGCCATATCCGAAAAGGCGGCCCCATGTCTTCGATCACCCTGCGTTTTCTCGCCGAACCCAGCACCGTCAACTTCGGTGGCAAGGTCCACGGCGGCACGGTCATGAAGTGGATCGACGAGGCCGGCTACGCCTGCGCTACCAGCTGGGCCAAGCGGTATTGCGTCACCGCCTTCATCGGCAGCATCCGCTTTCACCGGCCGATCATGATCGGCGACCTCGTCGAGGTGGAGGCCCGCCTGGCCTACACCGGCAACACCAGCATGAACATCTCGGTCGAGGTGCGCAGCGGCGACATGAAGGGCGGCTCGATGGAAAAGACCACCGAATGCCTGATCGTGTTCGTCTCGGTCGACTCGCACGGGCGGCCGTTGCCGGTCGAAGCCTATGTGCCCGGCACGCCCGGTGAAATGGCCCTGGCCGAGCGCGCGAAGGCGCATCTCGACGCGAGCCGCGCGGCCGGCGCAACGCCCTGAGCCTTTCCCGGGGAGGCTTGGCCTCATAGACGCGAAGCTCTAATGGGAAGCACGTCGAACGGCTAGAGTCGGCCGATTGTTTGCAAAGGAACATTCGCATGGCTACCCAGGACGACGACAGCAACGGCAAGGCCGCAGACCGCATCAAGGATTCCGCCCAGCAGATCTGGCTTGCCGGGCTCGGCGCCTTCGCCAAGATGCAGCAGGAAGGCAGCAAGGCCTTCGAGGCGCTGGTCAAGGATGGTGCCGGCATGCAGAAGAAGACCCAGCAGGCCGCGGAGGAAACCCTGTCCCAGGCCCAGCAACGCATGGCCGGCTTCGCCAGCGAGTTTGGCACCAAGGCCGCGGGCCAGTGGGGCAAGCTGGAGAACATCTTTGAAGAGCGCGTGGCGCGCGCCCTCGAAAAGCTCGGCATCCCCAGCGCCGCCGACATGGCCGCGCTGCAGGCGCGCGTCGAGGCGCTCGAAGCGCAGCTGAAGAAATCGCAGGGCGCCGCCGCCGCTCCCCGCAAGACCGCGGCCCGCAAGACGGCCGCGCCGGCCGCCAAGAAAACCTTGCGCCGCAGCAAAGCCGGCTGAGCCAGCCCGCGCCGTCTGCCGACCGGTCGGTATTGCGGCACTGCACAAAAAATCAGCGCCGCAAAACATGTCCCGCACCGTTCATGGTGCGGTGCACATGCGCTAGAGTGCCCCCAAGAGACCACGAGACAACCGGGGGCACCGACATGGCAAAGAAGGCGCCACGCCGCACGGCGCAACGCATCCTCGAAGCCGCATTGGATCTGTTCAACCGCTTCGGGGAGCCGAACGTCTCGACCACCCTGGTGGCGGGCGAACTCAACATCAGTCCGGGCAACCTGTACTACCACTACCCGGCCAAGGAAGAGCTGATCAACAAGCTCTACGAAGCCTACGAGACGGAGCTCAACGAACTGCTGCACGCGAGCGAAGGCGTGCACGACGTGGAAGACGCGTGGTTCTTCATGCACAGCCTGTTCGAGCTGATCTGGCGCTACCGCTTTCTCTACCGCGACCTCAACGACCTGCTCAGCAAGAACCGGCGGCTGGAAACCCAGTTCCAGCTGGTGCTGAAAAACAAGGCACGCGCCATCCGCCAGCTGATCGCCGGCCTGAGCCGCGCCGGGCACCTCGAGATCGACGCGCACGAGGTCGACACGCTCGCGCAGAGCATGGTCGTGGTGCTGACCTACTGGCTCAGCTATGAATACGTGCGCAACCCGCGCGAGGCGCTGGAGCCCGCGCATGCGCAGGGCGCGCTGATGCGCGGCGGCCACCACACCCTGCACCTGCTCGCGCCCTACCTCGGGCGGGAACAACGGCGGCATCTGCTGACACTCAGCAATGCCTACAACGGCGAAGATTCCAGCAACAGCGGTGCCGGCAGCAGCGCCGGCGCCGCGGCTTCCCCGGTCGATATGGCGGTCTAGCAACCATGCCCCACCCCGATTTCAAACCGCTCTCGCTGATGCCTGCCAGCCCGCTTGCCACCGCCGACGCGGCCCCCTGGACGCCCCTGCCCTGGGCCGACGTGCCCCGTTTCGATGCCCGCAGCGTGCTGCTCCATTGGCCGCGCCTGCATGCCGGCCACGAGCTGCCGCTGCCGGCCGAAAGCTCTGCGCTCGCCGAAGGCTGGGCGCTGTACCACAGCGGCGAATTCGAACGCGCCGCCGCCATCGGCCTGCTGCAGGGCGCCGAAGGGCTGGCGCTGGCCAACCAGGCGACCGCGATCTACGCCAACTACGTCGAACCGCGCGAGGCCGTGCGGCTCGCGATGTTCCGCCAGGTGATCGAGCGCGCGAGCGCGCAGGCCGCTGCCGATCCCGAGAACTGCCAGGCGCTCTACTGGCAGTCCTACGCACTGGGCCGCTACAGCCAGGGCATCAGCGTGGCGCGTGCGCTGGCGCAGGGACTGGGCAGCAAGCTCAAGGGAGCGCTGGAGCGCGTGATCGAGCTGCAGCCGCGGCACGCGGACGCGCACCTCGCGTTGGCTTCGTTCCACGCCGAGGTGATCGACAAGGTCGGTGCGCTGGTCGGGCGCATGACCTACGGCGTGCGTGCCGAGACCTCGCTCGAACTGTTCGAACGCGGCCTCGAACTGCACCCCCATTCGGCCGCCGGAATGATGGAATACGCCCGCGCGCAGCTGATGCTGCACGGCGAATCGCGCACGGGCGAGGCAACGCGGCTATATGAAAGAGCTGCAGGGCTGAAGCCGGCCGATGCGCGGGAGCGGCTCGATGTGGAGCTGGCGCGGGCGGGGCTGAAGGACTGAATCTGGTACCACCGGGTACCGCACAATTTAAGATGCACGGTTTCCGCTTTCTTCAATTCGACCGCCATGTCTGATCTCAACGCCCAATTCGAAGCCGCCCAGGCCAACTCCAAACTGCTCGCCGAGCGCCCCGACAACCCGACGCTGCTGAAGATCTACGGCCTCTTCAAGCAAGCCACCGAAGGCGACAACACCGCCAAGAAGCCCAGCTTCAGCGACATCGTCGCGCGCGCCAAGTGGGACGCGTGGACCGCCCAGAAGGGTGCGAGCGCCGACGAGGCCAAGCAGAAGTACATCGACCTGATCGAATCGCTGCGCGGCTGATCGACCGCGCCTTCGCGCCAGTCAGGCCGGAAGCTTCGTATCGGCGTAGCGCCGGATAGGCTGGACGAACGCGATGTCAACGCCATCGAGCACGTCACGCCCTTCGAGGCTTTCGAACTTGAGCCCGGTCTCTGCTTCGACGAACGCGAGCGGACGCTGCGATGTGTCGAAGTCTTCGAGGTCGCGCGCCACTCCTGAATCGAGATAGGTGCCCTGGCTCATCAGGTAAGCGATGGCGCTCAGCTCGCCCGTCGCCTCGCTGATGAAGGCAACCACCTTCCAGAAGTCCCGCGGGATCTGGATGCCGAATCTCTCCGGGTCGTCCAACCGGAGGATCGGGCCCGTGAAGACGCTGATGCGCTTGTCGTCGCCCTGGGCGTTGCCGAGGATGTAGTCCTCTAGATCGCCCCACAGCCCATCGTTGAAAGGCTGCCATTGCGGGCAGGCGTTGGTGGCAAAGAAGGTGTCGATGTTGGCCCGCTGCGCCGTTGCCAGCGAGCCCCAGTTCGGGTCCTGCCTGCGCGTCATGTGGCCGCGGGAAAATTTCTTGTCCTGCTCGGGGCCGTAAGCCTCCCGCAGCATCTGGTATTCCTTCTTGATGCGGCCGTCGTAGTTCCAGGTGTCGTGACGCGGAACGTTCTTCGACTTCGACCCGTCGATGTTGCACGCCGAGTAAAGCGGCACGCGCCGGGAAATGCATTGCACCGTGCTGAAGTGCTGGTACTTGAGCTCGAAGGAGCCGTCTTCGAGCTTTGCGATGTCGTCCATGGAGATGGCGTCGCCCATCGACGGCAGTTCCACTCGGTTGGCGTCCCCGAAGAACTCTGGTGCGTAGCCTTCACGGCCCCTGAAGAATTCCGGCGGCTTCGGCGTTGCGGCGACGCGCTGGATTCCGGCCCATGAATTGCTCACGACCTGGATGTCTGTATCGGACATGAAGCTCCCTATCCAAAAAACTCCATGACCACCAGCGGCCGTGGGCGCCTTGCGGCTATTTCGCGAGCTTGGCGCGTGCGTTTTTCAGATTGAAGACAGGTTTGCGGATTTCCGCAAAGCTAGGCTGGGACACGGCCCATTCCGGGTTCTGTTCGAGCGCCGCCAGTTGCTCCTCGTCGAGCTGGGCTTCCACCAGGGTGCTCGTCTTTGGCGTGAGCACCGCGCCCGGCACGCTGCGGCGCAGCCGTGCTTGCGCCGACAATTTCTTGCCGGGGCTGCCTGTGTAGGTCAACACGACGCTTGTCACTTCAGAACTCCAAAACCTTCATATTCGGCTGGCCAACCCACCTTTTGCGCTGTCTGAGACAGCATCTTGACGATGGCGTCGGCCTTTTCAGGACCGTCAGGCATGTTAAGCAGCTTCGAATTCCCTGACAACAGACGGGCCGCCATGCCCGAGGAGTACGGCGTGGCCATCGAGGTGCCGGACATCATTGCGTACTTTTCACCCGGAAACGTCGACAGCACCGCCACGCCGGGGCCGATGAAATCGGTCGAAAGCCCGTAGTTCGAGAACTCGGCGACAAACTCTTTCTTGCGGCGGATCTCGCTCTCCTGAAAGCTCTCGGGGCAATCCGCGGGAAATGTCCCGTCGCGCCCCAGCGCGCCGACGGCCAGCGTGTGGCTGTACCGGGCCGGGTAGCGCAGCAGGGGCTGGCCGTCGTTGCCGGTGGCCGCGAACACCACAACGCCGGCATCGCGCGCCTTCTGGAGGATGTCCGGCATCTCCGGCATCGGCTCCAGGCTGCCCATGCTGATGTTCACGATGTTGCAGCCGTCACTGATGGCGCGTTCGAGCGCGCTGGCAATGTCGGTCGATTTCGCGCGTCCACGCTCGCCGGTCTTCGGGCAGACCCGGTAGGCCAGCAGGCGGCAGGCCGGCGCCAGGCCATAGATGCCGGTGGCGGCCGCCTTCTTGCCCGCGATGATGCCGGCGACGTGGGTCCCGTGCCCGATGCCGTTGTCGAGAAAATCCGCGGCATTCTCGCCAGTGACGAAACAGCCGCCGCCCGCCACGGCGATGTCCGCATGCGGCCCGACGCCGCTGTCGATCACGCCGACCGTCACGCCCGCTCCGGCCTGAGGGTCGTATGGCGCGTAGTTCGCCAGCAGCTGGAAGCTGTCGGGCACCAGCGGCGTGGCCTGCACGTTCAATCGCTTCGGTGCCGCGACCCGGTCGAATCCCTTGATGAAGACCGACCAGTGCGTGTGTTCCGGCTCGACCAGGATCATTTCCACCCGCGGGTAGAGCACCGGAATTCCCAGGCTCGCGATTCCCTTGCTGTCGGTCACCGCGGGCACGTGTGCGCCGTCCCAATCGACGAGCGCCTTGACCCGGACGCCCGGCACGGGCTTGCCCTGCGGGTCCGCAAGATGCAACTCGAAGCTCTTGACCTTGGCCCCCGGCGCGACCTGGATCGCGCTGGAATCCATCTCATCACCCAGCGGCCGGATGTACTGTAGATAAGCCCATGCGGCAGGTGCAACCCGCAGCCCTGGCGTGTTGCGGCGCATCGCCAGCAGGGCGGACGAGTTGGCCTGCATCACGGACACGTCGTCGAGCTGCTTGATGAGCTTCATCCGGGGAATGCCGCGACCCTCCACTCTTTGACCGAGCGCCTCTGCCGCGTTGCCGAGATTGATTGCGCTCAGTGCTGCCATCTCTGCACCGCCAGCCACGGCGCTCCTGGAGGGCCACACGATGACGTCGTCGGAGAACTTGGGCTCCACGGCCACGCGGCGCAGACGCAGTTGCTGCAGCAGGTGCTCCACCTTCTCGCAGTCCGATTTCGACAAGTCCCATTTCGCAGTCCCGTAGACGCGTTCGGTTTCACGCGCAGGGGTGCTGCTGTTTCGCCTCGGGGCTTCCTGTCGCCTGTTCGCTGCTGCCATGGACTCTCCTTGTTGCCCGGTTTATCGCACGGAGGCCATTTCAGGCCCATGAATGGCCCGTATCGGCTAACCCACTATTCCGCGCTCGTGCAGCGCGGCGATCTGCTCGGCGCTCAGGCCGATTTCCCTCAGCACTGCATCGGTGTCCGCGCCCAGCGCCGGCGCGTTGTGCCGGTGGCTGGCCGGCGTGAGCGACATCTTGGGCACGAAGCCCGGCACCGCGAGCGCAGTGCCGTCGGCCATCTGCACCTGCTGCAGCATGCCGCGCGCGGCGTAGTGCGGATCGGCCGCGATGTCGGCGATCGTGTAGATGCGCCCGCCCGGCACATGCGCCGCGTCGAGCGCGGCCAGCACCTCGTCGACGGTGTGCTGCGCGGTCCAGTCGCCGATGGCGGCGTCGAGCATCTCGACCTGCGCCACCCGGCCGGTGTTGCCGGCCAATGAAGGATCGGCCGCGAGGTCGGGCCGGCCGATGCACGCCATGAGCCGGCGAAAGATGCTGTCGCCGTTGCCCGCGACGATCGCGTAGCCGCCGTCCGCGCAACGGTACGCATTGGTCGGTGCAATGCCCGGCAGCGCGCTGCCGGCCGCCTCGCGCACAGCGCCGAATTCACCGTACTCGGGCAGCAGGCTTTCCATGCAGTTGAAGACGGCCTCGTAGAGCGCCACGTCGATCACCTGTCCGCGGCCCTTCGGATATTCCGCACTCACCGTCGCGTGGCGGTGCTGCATTGCCATCAGCACGCCGATCACGCCGTGCAGCGAGGCCAGCGTGTCGCCTATCGACACGCCCACGCGCACCGGCACGCGACCCGGCTCGCCAGTGAGGTGGCGCAGCCCGCCCATGGCCTCGGCCACCACGCCGAAGCCGGGGCGGTCGCGGTACGGTCCGGTCTGGCCGTAGCCGCTGATGCGCAGCATCACGAGCGCGGGGTTGGCGGCCAGCAGCTCGTCGGGGCCGAGGCCCCAGCCTTCCATCGCGCCGGGACGGAAGTTCTCGATCAGCACATCGGCCTCGGCCGCGAGCTTGCGCACGACGGCCTGCGCCTCCGGTTCGCGCAGATCCAGCGCCAGCGAGCGCTTGTTGCGCGACTGCACCTGCCACCAGACGGAGGTGCCGTCCTTCAGCAGCCGCCAGGTGCGCAGCGGATCACCCGCGCCGGGCGGCTCGATCTTGATGACCTCGGCGCCGAAGTCACCCAGCGTGCGCGCGGCGAAAGGCCCGGCGATGAGCTGCCCGAGCTCGATGACCTTGAGGCCGGCCAGCGGGCCCGCTGCCGGAGGGGAGGAGCTTGTTGTCGTCATGACGCCAGAGTGTGCCCGGGCCTGCCGGGGCGGGAAAACACCTATGAATTCTTGACTCCGCGAATCCGGCGCTTTCCGCAGCGCAGCAAATACCGCCCTCGCCCCCTCCTCGCCCCGAGGAGAAAGGAGTTTGCTGCGGCGCAATGCATGGCGCGGCATCGGCCATCCGGGCCTCCCCGGAAGTCAAAAAAGTATCGATTCCGGACGCCATCTCTGGTTGTTGGCATCGGGAGCGGTTCGTACAGTCCGCCCCATGCAACCCGACCTGGAAATCGTTGAAGTCCGCGGTGACGAATCGTTCACCTGCTGGGCGCACGGCTACCCGTACCGCACGGTGCGCTGGCACTTCCATCCCGAGTACGAGATCCAGCTGATCGTCGAGACCCAGGGCGTGTATTTCGTGGGCGACCACGTCGGCCATTTCGAGCCGGGCAACCTCGTGCTGATGGGCCCCGACCTGCCGCACAACTGGATCAGCGACGTGCCCGCGGGCCAGAGCGTCGAGCGGCGCGGCATCGTGATTCAGTTCCCGGCCGGGCTGATGCAGAACATGGCCGGCACCTTTCCCGAGTTCGAGCGCATCGCGCCGCTGCTGGCCGAATCGGGCTCGGGCCTGCTGTTCTCGGTGGAGACCGCCGCCGCGGCCAAGCCGATCATGGAATCGCTGCTGCAGGCGCGCGGCCTGCGCCGCGTGATCCTGCTGCTGTCGCTGCTCGAACTGCTGGCCGACGGCAACGACCGCCAGCGCCTGGCCAGCCCCGCGTTCAAGCCCGACCCCAAGGCATTCATGTCGCACGCAATCAACAACGTGCTGGCGCACATCGCGGCCAACCTCGGCGACGACCTGCGCGAGCCGATGCTGGCCGAGCTGGTAGGCCAGAGCCCGAGCGCGTTTTCGCGATCCTTCCGCAAGCACACGGGCCAATCGTTCGTGCGCTACGTGAACCGGCTGCGCATCAGCCGCGCCTGCGAGCTTCTCACCAACAGCGAGAAGCCGGTGCTCGACGTCTGCATGGACGTGGGCTTCAACAACGTGTCGAACTTCAACCGGCAGTTCCTGCTGCACAAGCGCATGCCGCCGACCAAGTTCCGCAATTTCCATCGCATGCAGGCCGCGGCCTCGCGTGCCGCCAGCCCGCCGTAGCCGGGCTTGCGTGTTCCCCGTGTCGTCACCGGCGCGGCCCTTCGGGCACCGCGTGGGGCGAGCCTTTGTCCGCGTTTTTCGACAGTCACAAACCCAAGGAGACAGCCACCATGAAGAACATCCTCAAAGCCACCGCCCTTACTGCCGCACTGGTCTGCGGCGCATCCGCCGCGCAGGCGCAGGCCCCGAAGCAGCCGCTGCGCATCGGCATGACCTTCCAGGAGCTCAACAACCCTTACTTCGTGACGATGAAGCAGGCGCTCGAAGAGGCAGCTGCCAGCATCGGCGCGACCGTGGTCACCACGGACGCGCGGCACGACGTGGCCAAGCAGATCGGCGACGTGGAAGACATGATCCAGAAAAAGGTCGACATCCTGCTGTTGAACCCGACCGACTCCACCGGCGTGCAGTCGGCCGTGCGCTCGGCCAAGAAGGCGGGCCTCGTGGTGGTGGCGGTGGACGCCAACGCGCAGGGCCCGGTCGATTCCTTCGTCGGCTCGAAGAACACCGACGCCGGACGCCTTGCCTGCGAATACCTGGCAAAGAGCATCGGCGAAAAAGGCGACGTGGCCATCCTCGACGGCATTCCCGTGGTGCCGATTCTGGAGCGCGTGAAGGGCTGCCGCGAAGCACTCGCCAAGTACCCCGGCATCAAGGTGGTGAGCACGCAGAACGGCAAGCAGGAACGCGCCACCGCGCTCACCGTGACCGAGAACATCCTGCAGGCCAACAAGGACCTGAAGGGCGTTTTCAGCGTGAACGACGGCGGCTCGATGGGCGCGCTCGCGGCCATCGAAGCCAGCGGCAAGGACGTGAAGCTCACCAGCGTGGACGGCGCACCCGAGGCCATCAAGGCCATGCAGAAGCCGGGCTCGAAGTTCATCGCCACCACCGCGCAGTACCCGCGCGACCAGATCCGCCTGGCCATCGGCATCGCGCTGGCGAAGAAGTGGGGTGCCAACGTGCCCGCCGCGGTGCCGGTCGACGTGAAGCTGATCGACGCCGAAGGCGCGAAGACCTTCACCTGGTAACCGACACCAGAAGCAGCGCACGGCCATGAACGACACCGCCGAAATGCTGAGGCTCGAAGGCGTCTCGAAGAGCTTTCCGGGCGTGAAGGCGCTCGCGGGCATCGACCTCTCGATCCGCAAGGGCGAGGTGCATGCGCTGCTCGGCGAGAACGGCGCGGGCAAGTCGACGCTGATGAAGATCCTCGGCGGCATCTACCAGGCCGACGAGGGGCGCATCTTCATCGAAGGCAGCGAGCGAAAGTTCGCGGGCTACAACGATGCCATCGCAGCGGGCATCGGCATCATCTTCCAGGAGTTCAGCCTCATCCCGTACCTGAACGCGGTGGAGAACATCTTTCTCGGCCGCTACCTGAAGAACCGTTTCGGTCTGATGGACAAGGCGGCGATGAAGCGATCTGCGCAGGCCTTGTTCGACGAGCTGGGTGTGCAGATCGACCTCGGCGTGCCGATCTGCCGGCTCTCGGTGGCGCAGCAGCAGTTCGTGGAAATCGGCAAGGCGCTGTCGCTGAAGGCGCGCCTGCTGGTGCTCGATGAGCCGACCGCCACGCTCACACCGAACGAGGCCGGCCACCTGTTCAAGATCATGCGGGAGCTGCGCGCCAAGGGCGTGGCGATGATCTTCATCTCGCATCACCTCGACGAAATTTTCGAGGTGTGCGACCGCATCAGCGTGCTGCGCGATGGTGCCAATGCGGGGCATGCCGAGGTGGGCGCGACCGATGTGGATGCGCTGGTCGAAATGATGGTGGGCCGCCGCATCGAACACAACTTTCCGCCGAAGCCGGTGCCCGCGCCGCGCGGGCGCAAGGTGCTCGAAGTGCCGCACATCCAGCTAGCGAAGGGCGGCCCCATCAACGCCTTCGATCTGCATGAAGGCGAGATCCTCGGCTTTGCGGGGCTGGTCGGTTCGGGCCGCACCGAGTTGGCACTGGGCATGATGGGCGCCGACCGCGTGCACCGCAAGACAGTGCTGCGCAACGGCAAGCCCGTGCGCCTGGACGACCCGACGCAGGCGCTGGAAAACGGCATCGGCCTGCTGCCCGAAAGCCGCAAGGTCGAAGGGCTGATCACCGACTTCACGATCCGCTTCAACATCTCGCTGAACAACCTCGGCAGGCACCGCAGCGCGGGGCTGGTGAGCCAGGCGTCGGAGAAGCAGGCGGCCGGTGAACTCTCGCGCCGCGTCGGTGTGAAGGCGCCGAACATCGAGACGCGCGTGGCCACGCTGTCAGGCGGCAACCAGCAGAAGGTGGTGATCGCGCGCTGGCTCGGCCACGCCTCTGAAGTGCTGATCTTCGACGAACCCACGCGCGGCATCGACGTAGGTGCCAAGGCCGAGATCTACGGCCTGATGCGCGAGCTCACGCAGCAGGGCAAATCGATCGTGATGATTTCGAGCGAGCTGCCTGAAATCGTCGGCATGTGCGATCGCGTTGCCGTGTTCTCGGGCGGGGCCATCGTGGCCACCTTGGAGGGCGATTCCATCAACTCGGGCGACATCATGCGCTACGCCACTTCGTCGGGAGGCGCTCAATGACTACGACAGAGATTTGTTCGAGGCGCGATCACGCCGACGGCGCCCACTGTGCACAGGGCATCCCGTCTTCGCGCAATACCCAGTGGAGCACATGAAATGAACGCAACCGCAACCCACCCCACACCACCGGCACCTGCAGGCGGCTTCTTCACCCAGCTGCGCCGCTCCACAGCCTTCCTCCCACTGGTAGGCCTGGTCGCGATCTCGGTCTTCATGATCGTCGCGACCGACAACTTTCTCTCCTGGGGCAACCTGCAGAACATCGCGCTGCAGTCGTCGATCAACGCGATCATCGCGGTGGGCATGACGGCCGCGATCCTCACCGGCGGCATCGATCTTTCGGTGGGTGCGGTGGTGGCGCTGTCGGGCACGCTGGCCTCGGGAATGATGGTGCAGTTCGGGCTGCCGCCGATGCTGGCGGTGCCGCTCGGCCTGGCCGTGGGTGTGGTGATCGGCCTGTTCAACGGCTACTGCGTAGCCTACCTGCGCATGCCGCCGATCATCGTGACGCTGGCCACCATGGGCATTGCGCGCGGCATTGCGCTGATCTACACGGGCGGCTATCCCATCGACGGGCTGCCCGATTCTTTCGCCTTTCTCGGCGGCGGTGTGCTGGCCGGCATCAAGGTACCGATCCTCATCATGCTGGCGACCTACCTCGTGGCCTACGTGCTGCTGAACATGGCGCCGTTCGGCCGCTACGTGTATGCCATCGGCGGCAATGAGGAAGCCACTCGACTCTCGGGCGTGCGCGTGTCGCGCTACAAGCTGCTCGTGTATGCGCTGAGCGGGCTGACCGCCGCCATCGCCGGCATCGTGCAGGCAGCGCGCGTGACCAGCGGACAGCCCGGCGTGGGCGTGGGCTTCGAGCTCGACGCCATCGCAGCCGTGGTGATGGGCGGCACATCGATTGCCGGCGGGCGCGGCGCCATCGTCGGCACGCTGGTCGGTGCGCTGCTGCTGGGCGTGCTGAACAACGGCCTCAACATGATCGGCGTGTCGCCGTACCTGCAATTGATCATCAAGGGCGGGATCGTCCTGCTCGCCATCTTCATCAGCCGCGAAGCCAAGCGCTGACTTCGCAACAGACACATTCCCCCACTCCCCCAACCTCATGTCTTATCAAAAGCTCCAGCCCGGTACGTCCGGCGCCATCGCACAACTCGCTTCAATGCAGGCCGTCGTCTGCCATGGCCCGAAGGACTATCGCCTCGAAACCGTCGACATGCCGGCCATCGGCCCGAACGAGTTGCTGATCTCCATCGCCGCCTGCGGCATCTGCGCCTCCGACTGCAAATGCCACTCGGGCGCGAAGATGTTCTGGGGCGGCGACGGCCAGCCCTCATGGGTCAAGGCGCCGGTCATCCCCGGCCATGAATTCTTCGGCTACGTCGAAGCCCTCGGCGAAGGCGCGGGCGAGCACTTCGGCGTGGAAAAAGGCGACCGCGTGATCGCCGAGCAGATCGTGCCCTGCGGCAAGTGCCGCTTCTGCACTTCAGGCAAGTACTGGATGTGCGAAGTGCACAACATCTTCGGCTTCCAGCGCATCGTGGCCGATGGCGGCATGGCCGACTACATGCGCCTGCCGCCGACCTCGCGCGTGCACAAGATCCCCGACGGCATTTCGCTGGAAGACGCGGCCATCATCGAGCCGCTGTCCTGCGCGATCCACACGGTGAACCGCGGCGACATACAGCTCGACGACGTGGTGGTCATCGCCGGCGCCGGCCCGCTGGGGCTGATGATGGTGCAGGTCGCGGCGCTGAAGACGCCGAAGAAACTCATCGTGATCGACCTCGTGCCGGAACGCCTGGCGCTCGCCAAGCAATACGGCGCCGACGTCGTCATCAACCCCAAGACCGAGAACGCAGATGCCATCGTCAAGGGCTTGACCGAAGGCTACGGCTGCGACGTGTACATCGAGACCACCGGCGCCCCCATCGGCGTGACGCAGGGGCTGGACATGATCCGCAAGCTCGGCCGCTTCGTCGAGTTCAGCGTGTTCGGCTCGGAAACGAGCGCCGACTGGTCGATCATCGGCGACCGCAAGGAGCTCGACGTGCGCGGTGCGCACCTGGGGCCCTACTGCTACCCCGTTGCCATCGACCTGCTGGCGCGCGGCTTGGTCACCTCGCAGGGCATCGTCACGCACGGCTTTCCGCTGACCGAATGGGAGCGCGCCTTCGCGCTGGCAAACTCGCTGGATTCCATCAAGGTGCTGCTCACGCCGCAGCCCCGATCCTGAGAGAGACAACACACCATGAAATACGTGATCGGCGTCGACATCGGCACGCAGAGCACCAAGTGCCTGCTGGTCGGCATCGACGGCAAGGTGCATGCGCAGGCGAGCGTGGCCTACCAGCCCGAGACGCCGAAGCCGCTGTGGGCGCAGCAGGACTGCGCCGTGTGGTTCGGCGCGGTGTGCGAGAGCGTGCGCACCTGTGTGGCCGGCAGCGGCGTCGCGCCGTCGGACATCGCAGCGATGTGCGTGAGCAGCCTGTACGGCGGCGCGGGCATTCCGGTCGACGGGCAGATGCAGCCGCTGCACCCTTGCCTGATCTGGATGGACCGCCGCGCCACCGCCGAGGTCGCATGGGTGAACGCGAACGTGGAAGTGCCACGCCTCGAAGCCATCACCGGCAACGGCGTCGACAGCTACTACGGCTTCACCAAGATCCTGTGGGTGCGCGAGCACCTGCCCGATGTGTGGGCGAAGACGCACCATTTCCTGCCACCCAACAGCTATATCAATTGGCGGCTCACGGGCGAGCTGGCCGTCGATCACAGTTCCGCCGGCAACATCGGCGGCGTGTACGACGCGGCGCGCCGGCAGTGGTCCGAAGAGGCGATGCAGATGCTCGGCATTCCGTCGCGCATGATGCCGCCGCGCTTGGTCGAGTCGAGCGAGGTGGTCGGCGGCCTGAGCGCCGAATGGGCCGCGAAGCTCGGCCTTGTCGAAGGCATGCCGCTGATGGCGGGCGGCGTCGATGCAGCGGTGGCCACCTTCTGCGCGGGTGTCACCGGCAGCGGCGACCACGTGGCGATGATCGGCACCAGCATGTGCTGGGGCTTCGTGAGCCCCACGGTCGATGCACGGCACAAACTCATAACGATGCCGCACGTGTACAGCGGTGCGGACCGCAGCTA
Source organism: Variovorax sp. YR634 (assembly GCF_900106655.1). Classification (NCBI taxonomy): domain Bacteria; kingdom Pseudomonadati; phylum Pseudomonadota; class Betaproteobacteria; order Burkholderiales; family Comamonadaceae; genus Variovorax; species Variovorax sp. YR634. The sequence goes on along the minus strand of NZ_FNOL01000004.1, from coordinate 163,031 downwards.
TGTATTCGGCGGCGCGATCACGGCGGGTGCAGCCATCACGTGGTTCCGCGAAGCCTTCTGCCAGGCCGAAGTGGCCGAGGCGGCGCGCACCGGCGAAGATGCGCACGCACTGATCGAGCGCAAGGCCATCGACGTGCCACCCGGTGCGGAAGGCCTCGTGTTCCTGCCCTACCTCATGGGCGAGCGCAGCCCGATCTGGGACGCGCAGGCCAAGGGCGCCTTCATTGGCCTCTCGCTCGCGCACAGCCGGGCGCACCTGTACCGCGCGGTGCTCGAAGGCGTGAGCTTCGCACTGCAGCACAACATCGAGGCGGGACGCCAGAGCGGGCAGCCGCTGGACGACCGGCTGATCGTGGTCGGTGGCGCGGCGCACTCGGACCTGTGGATGCAGATCGTGGCGGACATCACGGGCTACCCGGTGTTCACCATCGAACAAGAGGTCGAGGCCGCGCTCGGTGCGGCAATGCTCGCGGCATTGGGCGCGGGGCTGGTCGATGCGGCGACGGCCGAGCGCGGCTGGGTCACGCTGGTGGAGCGGGCGCGGCCCGAACCCGCGGCACAGGCTGTGTATCGCGAGCGCTTCGAAATCTACAAATCGCTTTATCCAGCGTTGCGTGATGCGATGCATCGGCTGACATGACTGCTCGATGCGATCTGGAGCGAAATAAAGGAGGAAGCCGCAGGCCGGGGGACATTCGCGGAGGGGAGCACCCGGTGTCATTCGCACCCACCCCGAACGAACACTGAAGCAACTGACATGACAACCTCCTTCAACTTCTCCGGCCAACGCGCACTGGTGACCGGCGCGAGCAGCGGCATAGGCCGAGCAGTGGCGATGCGACTCGCGCAGTCCGGCGCAAAGGTCACAGCCGTGGGACGCAACGCCGCGGCGCTGGAGACGCTGCACGCCGAAGCCGGCTGCACGCCACTCGTGCTCGACGTGGCCGAAGCTCCCGCACTCGAACATGCGCTCGCTGCGTTGCAAGCATTCGACCTCGTAGTGAACTGCGCCGGTATCGCACTGCTCGAATCCGCTGTCGAAATGAAGGCCGAAAGCTTCGACACCGTGATGGCCGTCAACGCACGCGCCGCAGCGCTCGTGGCCTCGCGCTGCGGCAAGGCCATGATCGCGGCCGGCATATGCGGCAGCATCGTCAACGTGTCGAGCCAGGCCTCGCTGGTCGCACTCGACGCGCACCTCTGCTACTGCGCCTCGAAGGCCGCGATGGACGCCATCACGCGCTCGCTGTGCCTGGAGTTCGGGCCGCACGGCATCCGCGTGAACAGCGTGAACCCGACCGTCACGCTCACGCCCATGGCCGAACAGGCCTGGGCCGACGCGGACAAGAGCGCTGCCGCCCTCAGGAACATTCCGCTGGGCCGCTTTGCGCAAGTGGAGGAAGTGGTGGCGCCGATCCTCTTTCTGCTGAGCGATGGCGCGTCGATGGTGAGCGGCGTGGCGCTGCCGGTGGACGGCGGCTACACCATCGTCTGAAGCCGAAGTCTCTCAGGCGAGACGGGTGCCGCCACCCCGGGGGGATTCGAGCAACGCGTCGAGGTTGCGCGTGATCTTCTGCTCGATCATTTCGCTGAAGCTGCTGAACAGGAAGCCCAGCGTCGCGTCGAGCGTGAAGGTGCTGGCCGTGACCTCGACGGTGCCGTCGATGCCCGCACGCGTGAAGGTTGCCACGTCGCGGTCTTCGCCCTTGGTGTAGACGCATTCGAGGCCGAACTCCTGCTCGGCCTGCTTGATCCACTGGCGTGCGGCGACGCGCGCCCCGGCGATGCCCAGCGTGTGGTTGCGTTCGATATGGATGTCAGGCACCGTGATCTCCGTTTTTTTGTTCCGGGCTGGAATGGGTTTGCATGATGCCGGTCGCCGCCTGCAAGGCACTGCGGCGTTCTTCCGTGGTCGGCAGCGCGGCGATGCGCCGGACCTCAGTGTAAAAGCGCGGCCAGTCGTGGCCTTCGTGCTCGAAGAGTTTCTCGAAGCTGGGCACGAGATCGTCGTAGGCGCCCTGCGCACCGAAGGCCGCGTTGTTGGCGCGCGCCACCCAGGCGTCGTAGGCGTTGCGGCGGGGGCCGGACCAGCCCTCCTTCAGCTTCGCGTAGCGCTCGCGGAAATCGGCCATGGCCGCCTGCTTCATGACCTCGACCTTGGCCCAGTCTTTGGCCTTGGCTTCGGGCGATTCGTAGACCTGCGTCAGCGCGCGGCGGGTGTTGAGAGCCAGTGCGCGGAAGTCCTGGCGCTGCCCATCGAACTGCGCGTACTCGCGGCGGGCCTGCTCGCCGGCTTCGCGCTGCAGCCACATCGCCCCGCCAATGCGCTCGACGGCCGTGGCGTACGACTCGTTGAACACCGTGTCGCCGGCCACGTAGAGCACCTGGTGCGCCAGTTCGTGGAACACGATGCGCGCTAGCTCGCCCTCGGGGTAGCCGATGAAGGTGGACAGCAGCGGGTCGCCGCCGGCCCAGTTCATCCAGCCCAGCGTGGAGTACGCGGGCACGGGGTACACGGCCACCTCCAGATCCTGCTTCTTCTGCGCCTCGGCTTCGGCCTTGGCCGCGTCCTCGCTGTAGTAGCCGCGGTAGCCCACGCAGCCCGCCACCGGGAAGCACCAGCTCTTGAGCGTGAGCGAGTACGGCGGCGCGGCCACCACGTTCCACACGGCGGCGGGGCGGTGCAGGTCGGCATACGACTTGTAGCTGGCGTTGTCGGGCAGGCCGAGTTCGGCGGAAGCGAAGCGGCGGATGCGCTGCGTGAGTTCGAGCTTGGCCTTCAGCGGCGCGGACACGGCCGGGTCGGCCAGCCACTCGGGCACCGGCTTGGCGGCCCGCATGATGCCGATGTGGCCGCTGGCGGACTGCCAGTAGTAGCCGAGGTCGGCACAGCCGGTGAGCAACAGCGCGCCGGCCAGCGCAAGCGCGGGGAGAGGCCTCACGCCTTCTCGACCTCGACGAGGCAGTCGTAGAACGTGGGGCCGCGGCCGATGTCGGTCAGGCGCTGGCTGGTCAGCTCATTGACGTTGGTGCCGTCCATGCCGAGCTTGCGCCACCAGATGCCCATGCCGTGCACCACGCCCTGCCGCGCGCGGCGCGAGACCTCGGCGCGGCAGCGGTGCTCGCCGCGCTTGTTGAACACGCGCACCATCGCGCCGTCCTCGATGCCGCGTGCGGCGGCGTCGGCCTCGTGGATTTCGAGCAGCGGCTCGACCTCGATGGCGCGCAGGCTCGTCACGTTGACGAAGGTGGAGTTGAGGAAATTGCGCGCCGGCGGCGAGATCATGGCCAGCGGAAATTCGGTCGAACTGCCGGCCGGCTCCCAGTTGGGCACGTGGTCGGGCAGGCCGCCGATGCCCATGGCTTCGAGGCGCGCGCTGAAGAATTCGCAGCGGCCCGAAGGCGTGGGAAAGCTGCCTTCGGCAAACGGCGCCTCGGGCAGCTTCACGCTGGTGAAGCCCTGCGCCAGCAGCTCGGGGAAGTCGATGGCGTTGTCGGCAAAGGCGGTGCGGCACAGCGTCTCGTCGGAATCCGAGAAGCAGGACTCCGTAAAGCCCATGCGGCGCGCCAGCTCGCGAAACACCCAGGCGTTGCTGCGGGCCTCGCCGCGCGGTGCCACGGCCGGGCGGTTCAGCAGCACGTCGGTGTGGCCGTAGCTGCAGTGAATGTCCCAGTGCTCCAGCTGCGTGGTGGCGGGCAGCAGGTAGTCGGCGTAGTCGGCTGTGTCGGTGCGGAACTGCTCCAGCACCACGGTGAACAGGTCTTCGCGCGCGAAGCCCGCCGCCACCTTGGCCGACTCGGGCGCCACCGCCACCGGGTTGCTGTTGTAGACCACGATGGCCTCCACCGGCTTGGCGGTGTCCAGCAGCGCGTCGCCGATGGTGCTCATGTTGATGGTGCGCGGCTTGCGCCCGGCCAGCAGGTCGGGGCGCTGCAGCGCGGCGCGGTCGACCGGGTAGTGGCCAGAGCTGCTCAGCAGCAGGCCGCCCGCGCGGTTGCGCCAGGCGCCCACCAGAGCCGGCAGGCAGGCGATGGCGCGGGCGGCGTTGCCGCCGCCGCGCACGCGCTGCATGCCGTAGTTCAGGCGGATCGCAGCCGGCTTGGTGGTGCCGTAGGCCCTGGCCAGCGACACGATCTGCTCTTCGGGAATGCCGCAGACTTCGGCCGCGCGCGACGGCGGCCATTGCAACGCGCGCTCGCGCAGTTGCTCCCAGCCCAGCGTGTGGCTGGCGATGTAGTCGTGGTCGAGCCAGTCGTGCACGATCAGCTCGTGCATCAGGGCCAGCGCCAGCGCGGCGTCGGTGCCGGGCAGCAACGCGATGTGCTCGTCGCACTTGTCGGCGGTTTCTGTCTTGCGCGGGTCGATGCACACCAGCCGTGCGCCGGCGCGCTTGGCGGCCTGGGCGTGGCGCCAGAAATGCAGGTTGCTTGCGATGGAATTGCTGCCCCAGATCAGGATCAGCCTGGCTTCGGCGAAGAATTCGATGCGCATGCCGACCTTGGCGCCCAGCGTGTAGACCATGGCTTCGCCGCCGGCCATCGAGCAGATGGTGCGGTCCAGCAGGGTGGCGCCCAGCTTGTGAAAAAAGCGCCGGTCCATCGACTCGCCCTGCACCAGCCCCATGGTGCCCGCATAGCTATAGGGGACAATAGCTTCGGGTTTTCCCTGTAATACTCGAAGATGCGCGGCGATGTCGTCCAATGCGGCTTCCCATGACACCGGCTCGAACTGGCCGCTGCCCTTGGGGCCGACACGTTTCAGGGGCTGCACCAGCCGTTCGGCATGGTCGTTGCGTTCGATGTAGCGTGACACCTTGGTGCACAGCACGCCACCGGTGTGCGAATGGGCGGCATTGCCCTGCAGCTTGACGGCCACGCCGTCCTTGACGGTTGTAACGAGCGCGCAGGTGTCCGGACAGTCGTGGGGACAGGCGCCCAGCACGGTGGTCGTTACGGGCTGGGGAGGCGCTTCTTCGAGCAAGGTATCCGGTGCGTGGGCCATCGGGCGAGTCTAATTTGTGCGCGAGTCAGAGCGCGGGAGTGGGTTTTCATCATGTTGAATCGACGTCATTTTTCTTTGGCCGCCGGCGCGGCCGCCACGCTGGGGAGTTTCGGCATTGCGCGGGCACAGGGCGACACGCCGCTGGTGCTGGGCCAGTCGGCAGCGTTCACCGGTCCGGCGGCGCAGCTGGGCATCCAGTTTCACCAGGGCGCCAAGCTGTTCCTGGACCAGTACAACGCCCAGTCGGGGCACCGCGACGTGGTCATCAAGAACCTCGACGACGGCTACGAGCCCGACCGCTGCGCGGCCAACACGCAGAAGCTGATCTCGGAAGACGTGTTCGCGCTCTTCGGCTACATCGGCACGCCGACCAGCCTGGCGGCGCTGCCGCTGGCGGTGAAGGACAAGGTGCCGTTCGTGGCCCCCTTCACCGGCGCGATGTCGCTGCGCGAGCCCTTCCAGAAGAATGTGTTCCACCTGCGCGCCTCGTACAACGACGAGACGGCGCTGATGGTGAAGCAGCTCACCCACCTGGGCCTGAAGAAGATCGCGGTCTTCTATCAGAACGACGCCTACGGCAAGGCCGGGCTCGACGGCGTGACGCTGGCGCTCGGCGAGCAGCAGCTCAAGCCGGTGGCGCTGGCCACGGTGGAGCGCAATTCGTCCGACGTGGCGCAGGCGGTGAAGACCATCGTGGCGGCGCGGCCCGATGCAGTGGTGCAGGTGGGTGCATACAAGGCCTGCGCGGCCTTCATCCGCGAGGCGCGCAAGGCGGGCTACGGCGGCACTTTCTTCAACATGTCCTTCGTCGGCACGCAGGCGCTGGCGGACGAGCTGGGCAAGGACGCGGCCGGCGTGATGGTGACGCAGGTGGTGCCCTCGCCCTACAACCAGGCCAATGCGCTGGCGCGCGAGTTCACCGAGGCGGTACGCAAGGCCGGCGGCGGCGCGAGTGCCAATTTTTCGAGCATGGAGGGCTACCTGGCTGCCAAGGTGCTGACCGAGGGCCTGCGCAAGGCGCCGGGCAAGCCCACGCGCGAGAGCCTGATCGCGGGGCTGGAAAGCATCGACCGCCAGCAGTTTGGCGGGTTCGAGGTGTCGTTCTCTGCCAAGAACCACGTGGCGTCGAAGTTCGTCGAGCTTTCGATGCTGACTGGGGATGGGCGGGTCAGGACTTAGGGGCTTGTGCTGACCGATCAGGTCAGCCGCTGAGCCCGTCAGCAGCCTGGAACATCGCCTGCCGCGCCTGGCTGACGATCTGCCCGCGCCAGGCATCGGTATCCGTATAGAACGCTTCCAGCATCCGTGCCCGGATACCGTCGGCCAGGTCGGCCGGCGCCTGGGGGTGCTTGTACAGCCAGTGGTCGGCACGCAGCGCGCCGGTCACTTCGAGGATCGGCAGCGTGCCGTATTCGAGCGCGATGCCGGTGTATTCCGCCTGCGGGCACTCCTCGTACACAGAGTCCCACATCAGCCCGCGCAGCAGCGCCGAGGTCGAGGAGCCGTCGTAGATCGAGGTGACGGGCGCGGCGGGCGTGCCCCACCACGCATTGGCGCGCGCATAGGCGACCTTGTCGTCGCGGCAGGCAAAGATGCGTTCGCCCAGACCGTTCGGGCCCAGCCCCGTATGCAGGTCGATCCAGGCAATGCGCTTCGCGTTGCCCGCGTGCCGCTTGAGCACGCCGCGGATGGTCTTGTTGCTCCAGGTCGGCGCCTTGCCGCCGAAGAACAGGCCATCGTCGAACTGGTATTGCCCGCTGGTCACGGCCGCCTGGTAGGCAGTGGCGCCGTGCTTTGCGATCCACTTGTCCACTGCCGCCTGGTTCTCGGGCGTGGGCGGCCAGGTGGCGGGCAGCAGCAGGTCGTGCAGCTTGGCATACGGCTCGTTGACCGGCACCGGCTTCGAGAAGTCGATGAAGTTGCGGTTCAGGTCGACGTTCTCGTGCGTCACGCGCCGGCCGTAGGAAAAACCGTGCGGGTTGAGCGCATGCACGTACAGCACCGCCACGCCCTGTGCCTTGGCCTTCTCGCGCCATTCGGCATCGTGCAGCGCGAACACCTGCACGCCGCTGCCGCAGTGGCCCTCGGCGCCATGGCAGGCGCTGCTGACGATCAGCAGGTTCTGCGCATTCGCGTCGCCGTCCAGCGCGACGTCCATCGACAGGTCTTCGCCGTCGCGCCCCTTGAGCGGATGCGCATGCGGCTCGACCGTGAGGCCGGCGCTCACGCAGCCTTGCAGGAACTTCTGGCGCGCCTGGGCGTAGCGCGGCGAAAAGGCCTCTGCGATGCCGATCATGTCGCTGCGCCGCCGGGCTTGAGGAACTGCTCGGCGATCTGCACCCAGCAGGTGGCGCCCAGCGGGATGAGGTCGTCGTTGAAGTCGTAGCTGGCGTTGTGCAGCGTGCACGGGCCTTCGCCGTGGTGCACGTCGCGGTGCGTGCCGTCGCCGTTGCCGATGAAGGCATAGGCGCCGGGCTTGGCCTGCAGCATGAAGGCGAAATCTTCGGAAGTCATGGCGGCCTCCTGCTTCAGCACGTTCTCGGGGCCGACGATGCCGCCCATCACGCGGCGCGCGAAGTCGGCTTCGGCCTCGGTGTTGATGGTGGGCGGGTAGTAGCGCTCGAAGCGGAAGTCGCAGGTGGCATCGTGCGCCGCGCAGATGTGGTCGGCGATCTGCTTCATCTTCGCCTCGATCAGGTCGAGCACCTCCAGCGAGAAAGTGCGCACCGTGCCCGACAGCTCGCAATTGTCGGGAATCACGTTGTTGGTTTCGCCGGCGTGGATGGTGGTGACCGAGATCACGGCCGAATCGGTCGGCTTCATCTTGCGGGTGAGGATGGTCTGGAAGGCCTGCACGATCTCGCAGGCGATAGGCACCGGGTCGATGCCCGTATGCGGCAGCGCGGCATGGCCGCCCTTGCCGATCACGTTGACGTGGAACTTGTTGCCCGAGGCCATCACCGGCCCGGGGCTCACGGCGAACTGGCCCGCTTTCATGCCGGGCCAGTTGTGCATGCCGAACACGGCATCCATGGGGAACTGCTCGAACAGCCCTTCCTTGATCATTTCGCGGGCGCCGCCGCCACCCTCTTCCGCGGGCTGGAAGATCAGGTAGACGGTGCCGTCGAAGTTGCGGTTCTTCGCCAGGTGCTGGGCGGCCGCCAGCAGCATGGCCGTGTGGCCGTCGTGGCCGCAGGCGTGCATCTTGCCGTGGTGCTTGCTGGCGTGGGCGAAGGTGTTGAGCTCGGTGACGGGTAGCGCGTCCATGTCGGCGCGAAGGCCGACTGCGCGGCTGCTGGAGCCATTCTTGACGATGCCGACCACGCCGGTGGTGCCCAGGCCGCGGTGAATGGGAATGCCCCATTCGGTGAGCTTGCCTGCCACCACGTCGGCGGTGCGGACTTCCTGGAAACAGAGTTCGGGGTGGGCGTGGAGGTCACGTCGGACGGCGGCGATGCCAGCCGCCTGCGTGACGAGCGAGTCGATGAGTTTCATGGCGTGGACGTCTCAAAATGCCAGTCTATCCACTCTGGCGTTTCGAGGCACCACCAAAAATGCGCACCCCGCGTGCGCACCCGGGGTTCAGTGCCCGGCGGTCCAGAAGCCGACGTGCGGCGCGGAGGCTTCCTCTTCGAGCAGCGGCCCCACCACCTCGACGCGCCGCTGCCCGCGCGCAAAGACCTCGCGGCAGGGGAGCGAAAAGGTCGGGTTTTCGGGGTGGTCGCCGGTCAGGCCGAGCAGCGCATGCTCTGAAAGCGCGTAGACCACGCGGCCGATGTTCGTCCAGTAGATGGCGCCCGCGCACATGCAGCAGGGCTCGGCGCTGGTGTACAGCGTGCAGCGCGCGAGCTGCTCGGGCGTGAGCAGGCGTGCGGCCTGCGCGGCGGCGGCCAGCTCGGCGTGCTGCGTGGGGTCGCCCTCTGGCGGCATCGAGTTGTTGCCCGCAGTGACGACGACCTCGCCATGCTCGTTCGCCACCAACGCGGCAAAGGGATGGCGCCCGCGCGCCTTCGACTCGTCCGACAGGCGGATGGCCATGCGCAGCAGTTCGAGGTCGCGCGGCGACAGGTCGGTGGTCATGCCTGGACGATGCCTCCGCTCAGCGGCCGATGCTCTTCAGGTAGTCGGCGCGCGCAGCCAGGGCGGTGTCGGTGAAGTCGGTGAACACGCCGTCCACACCGAGCTTGTAGTACACGCCGTATTCGTTCTTGCCGTCCTTGTTGTAGTCGGAGGCCAGGCGGCGCGACTCGTTGCGGAAGGTGAATGGGTGCACAAACAGGCCAGCCTTGTGCGCATCGGCAATCAGCGAGGTGGGCGCTGTGGCGGTGGCATCGGCGTCGTTGATCTTGCCGTCCTTGTTGACATCCACCGGCTTGCCGTCGGCGCCGATGGTGCCCTTGATGCTCACGATGTAGCGCTTCCACGGGCCGATGCCGTCGGCGTAGGTCTTGATCTCGGCCAGGCCTGCGGGCGTGACCATGGCGTCGAAGTTGCGCTTGTCGCCGGCCTTGGTCCAGTCGTAGGGGCGGTCGCTGGGCACGGCGAAGGTCACGGCGCCGGTCTTCAGGTCGACGCTGTCGCCGTCGATCAACTGGATGAGCCGGGTGTTCAGGCCCTTGCTCTTCATGTACTTGAGGCTGCCCGGCTCGAAGGACTGCACGTAGATGGGCGCTGTCTTGCTGTTCCAGCCGGCCGCGTTGATGGCGGCGATGACCTTGTCTTCCAGGGGCAGGCCCAGGTCGCGGAAGTAGGTCGGGTTCTTGGTCTCGGGGTAGATGGCGATGGTGCGGCCGGTTTCCTTCGACTTGGCCTTGGCGAAATCGATGATCTCCTGGAACGTGACGATCTTGAACTTGCCGTTGAATTCCTGCGGACGCTCGGCGTCGGTGGAGATGCCGCCCAGCGTCTTGATCTCGGCCAGCGTGAAGTCGTTGCTGAACCAGCCGGTCTGGGTCTCGCCGTCGATCTTGATCGTCTTCTTGCGCGAGGCGAAGCGGGGATGCTTGGCCACGTCGGTGCTGATGGCGAGGTTGGGGTCGTGGCGGGCGATGAGCACGCCGTCCTTGGTGGAGATCAGGTCCATCTCGATCACGTCGGCGCCGAGCTCGATGGCGCGCGCATAGGCTTCGAGCGTTTCTTCCGGCAGGTAGCCGGATGCACCGCGGTGGGCGATGACCAGCGGCGGGTTGCCGTCGAGCGTCAGCAGCTTGTTGCTGGAAGGTCCGGTGGTGCTGCAGGCGGCCACGCAGAGGGCGGCGGTGGCGGTCAAGGCGATCTGAAGGGTGCGCATGGTGCTGGTTTCTCCGTCCAAAAGAAGAGGGGCAGCGTACCCGCTTCGCGTGACGGCTACGACATCCACGCACGCGCCGCGCCGACTTCCGGGAGAATGTGTTGCATGCTCCACACGCTTTCCCCCCAAAGCCTGCTGCTGGCCCAGACCCTGGTGCGCATGAACACCGTCAGCGCCAACAGCAACCTCGAACTGATCGACTTCGCGCAGAGCCACCTCGCGGCCCTGGGCGTCAAAAGCCGCATCACCTACAACGCCGAACGCACCAAAGCGAACCTGTTCGCCACGCTGGGCGAAGGCAAGCCAGCCGGCGTGATCGTCTCGGGACACACCGATACGGTGCCCTGGGACGGACAGGACTGGAGCGTCGACCCGCTCTCCGCCGTGGTGCAGAACGAGCGCCTCTACGGGCGCGGCTCGGCCGACATGAAGAGCTTCATCGCCATCGCGCTGGCCAATGCCCATCGCTTTCTCGAGAGCGACTCGCCTTTCGCGGTGCACTTCGCCTTCAGCTACGAGGAAGAGATCGGCTGCTTCGGCGTGAAGGAACTGATCGCCGACATGCGCGACGCCAACATCAAGCCTATCGCCTGCATCGTGGGCGAACCCACCAGCATGGTGCCCGCCATCGCGCACAAGGGCGTGTACCGCTACAAGTGCTGCGTGCGCGGCAAGGAAGCGCATTCCTCGCTCACGCCGAAGTCGGTCAACGCCATCGAAATGGCGGCCCGAGTGATCGGCAAGGTGCGCGACATGGCGGAAGACTTCGAGCGCAACGAGCCCCGCTACGAGGGCTTCGACGTGCCTTTCAGCACCGCGAGCGTGGGCCAGTTCCACGGCGGCATCGCCGACAACGTGGTGCCGCGCGACGCCGAGTTCCGCTATGAATTCCGCGACCTGCCGACCGCCGACGCCAAGCGCATGCAGGCCGACGTGGTGGCCTACGCGGGCAGCATCGAACCGGCGATGAAGAAGGTCGCGCCCGACGCGGGCTTCAGCTTCGAGACCATCTGCGAGATTCCGAGCTTCCTTGGCGCGGCCGACAACCCGATCACCAAACTGGCGCAGCGCCTGGCGGGCGAAGAACGCACCACGCTGGTGGCCTTCGGCACCGAAGCGGGTCTGTTCAAGAACGCCGGTATCCCCACCGTGGTGTGCGGACCCGGCAGCATCGAGCAGGCGCACCAGCCCGACGAATTCGTGAGCCTCGAACAACTGGCGCGCTGCGAGCTGTTCATGGAGCGCCTTGCTTCCACGCCCGCCATTGGCTGAACCGGCGGAAAGCAACGGCGATGCGCTGGGGCGCATGAAGCGTGTCGCGCTCGGCCTGCTGTGCGGCGCGGCTTTGCTCTACGCGGTGGCGAGCGCGCTTCATGCGCAGCACCCGGCCTGGGGCTACGTGGCCGCCTTTGCCGAAGCCGCAATGGTCGGCGCCATTGCCGACTGGTTCGCGGTGGTGGCGCTGTTTCGCCATCCGCTGGGCCTGCCGATTCCGCACACCGCGATCATCCCGAGCAACAAGGACCGCATCGGCGCCAAGCTCGCGGGCTTCATCTGCGACAACTTCCTGAGCACCGAACAGGTGCTCGGCAAGCTGCGGCAGTTCGATGCGGCCGGGCGCATCGCCGACTGGCTGGCACGCCCCGCCAGCGGCGAGAAGCTCGGCGAATGGGGCGTGGCCGCCACGCGCTACGGACTTTCGGCCTTCGACGACGAACGGGTGCGCGACTTCATGGGGCGTGCCGCCGCGGCCGGCCTCGAAAGAATTGACCTCTCGCGCCTGACCGGCCAGGCGCTCGATGCGCTCACCGCCGGCGGGCGCCACCAGGCCCTGCTCGACGACGTGCTGCAGCAGGTGGCCGGCCTGCTCGAAGGCGACGAGGTGCAGGCGCACATCACCGAGGCCATTGCGCGCGAGATCAAGACGCTGCGCTACGTGGGCCTCGACCAGGTGGCGGCCAAGCTGGCCACGCGCAAGATCGTCGCGGCCGTGGCGCGCACCATCGGCGAGCTGGCGGCCGAACCCGACCATCCGATGCGCAAGCGCTTCGATCACTTCGTCGACGACTTCGTGGTGCGCCTGAAGCTCGACCCCGAGTTCCAGCAGCGCGGCGAGCAGATCCGCGCCGAGCTCATCGCGCACCCAGCCCTCGGCGACTACCTGCACGGGCTGTGGGGCGAGCTGCTGGCGTGGCTGCACGACGACCTGGGCCGCGACGACTCGGCCATCCGCCAGCGCATCGCCTCGATGGCCGGCGCGCTGGGCACGCGGCTGCAGGGCGACGAAGCCATCCGCCGCTGGATCAACGAGCAGATAGAGGCCGCCGCGCCGCTGGCCATCGAGCGCTACCGCGAGGACATCCGCCGCTACATCGAGGAACGCGTCGGCGAGTGGAACGCGCAAGAGATGACGCTCGAACTGGAACGCCACATCGGGCGCGACCTGCAGTTCATCCGCATCAACGGCACGCTGGTGGGTGGGCTGGTGGGGTTGCTGATTCACACGGTCACTCAGCTGCTGCGCGGCTGAACGAACGGGCTCGGGTAATCCACAGCGGACGAAAGTCCGCATCGTGTCTCCGGAGAGACTTCGCGGCCCCTTTCGCCTCCTAGACTGCTTCGCGCATCAACAAGAGGAGAAAACGCCATGCCCTGTCGAAGCAGCCTTCGCGCGGTCGCACTGACCGCCACCCTCGCCCTGATGGGCGCCTGCAGCACGATCGCGCCGCCATCGCCTGCCACGCGGCCCGCATCGTGGGGTGCTCCTGAGGCGCTGGTCGCCCCTTCATCCTTCTCGGGGGTGCACGGGCTGGCCATCGACGCGAAGGGCCGGCTGCTCGCGGGTTCGGTCGTCGGCAACACGCTGTGGGAGGTCGATCGCAACACCGGCGCGGCCAAGGTGCTCCTCGATGCGCCCGAAGGCCAGGCCGACGACATCGCCGTGGGGCCGAAGGGCGAGCTGGCCTGGACCAACTACCTCATGGGCATGCTGCGCTACCGCGAGAGCGACACCGCCCCGATGCGCGTGCTGGCCAAGGACCTGCCGGGCCTCAACTCGCTCGACTTCGACCGCCGCAACGGCAAGCTCTACGCCTCGCAGGTGTTCCTGGGCGACGCGCTGTGGGAGATCGACCGCGAAGGCCAGAAGCCGCCGCGGCTCATCAAGAAGGACATGGGCGGCTTCAACGGCTTCGAGGCCGGCCCCGACGGCATGCTCTACGGGCCGCTGTGGTTCAAGGGCCAGGTCGTGAAGATCGACCCTGCGAACGGCAACATGACCGTGATCGCCGATGGCTTCAAGATCCCGGCCGCCGCCAATCTCGACGGCAAGGGCAACCTCTGGGTGGTCGACGCGCGCAGCGGCGAGCTGGTGAAAGTAGACCTCGCCACCGGGCGCAAGACGGTCGCGAAGCAGTTGCGGGCCTCGCTCGACAACCTGGCCATCGCGCCGGACGGCACGATCTACGTGTCGAACATGGCCAACAACGAGGTGCAGGCCTTCAACCCCGCCACCGGCGAACTTCGCACGCTCACCAGCGGCAAGGTGGCGGTGCCGGCCGGCATGAAGATCGACGGCAACGACCTGTGGGTGGCCGACGTCTTCGGCTTCCGCCAGGTCGACGTGCGCACGGGCGAGGTGCGCGACGTGTTCCGCATGCAGCGCGAGCCCGATCTCGACTACCCGTTCGCAGTGGGGCTGTCGCCAAAACTCTTTGCGCTGAGTTCGTGGTTCACGGGCACGGTGCAGCTGGTCGACCGGCAGACGCTGAAGACCGTAGAAACCATCCACGGCCTGAAGGCACCGTTCGACGCCATCCCCATGCCCGACGGCAGCGTGATCTACGCCGAAATAGCTACCGGCAGCATCACCCGCGCCAGCGGGCCGAAGTTCACCGAAAAGTCAGTGCTTGCTAGCGGCCTGAACGGCCCGGTGCAGATGATCGTCGGCCAGGACGGCGCGCTCTACGTGACCGAGGCGGCCGGCAAGCTGCTGCGCATTCCACTGGATGCCAGCGCGCCGCTGCGCACCGTGGCCGACGGACTGGCGCTGCCCGAGGGTGTGGCGCAAACGCCGTGGGGCAGCTTCATCGTGGCCGAGAGCGCGGCGCGGCGGCTGGTGGAAATCGCCCCCGACGGCACGCGCCGCACGGTCGCCGAGAACCTGCCGATCGGCCTCGCGCCCGGCCCCGGGCTGCCTCCGCCCTACGTGGTCACGGGCGTTGCCGTGGGACGCGACGGCACGATCTACATGTCGGCCGATCGCAACAATTCGATATATCGAATTCGCCCCGTAAGGTAGAGTAACAATAAGTGTAAATTGGAGTTTACTTTTAAAAACAAATATTACAGACTGCGCGGGACGTCTTGTGGCGTCCCGATTGCATCCGGTAGTCGGGAGGTCTGCGAGGCGCTCTTTTCCTGAACTTGAAAGGACATCGCATGACTCCGCTCGTCGTAGGCCAACTCCTGTCGCCCGAGTACTCCCTGGGCATGGTGGCGCTCTCCTTCCTGATCTCATTCGCGGGCTCGCTGGTGGCCCTCATCTGCGCCGGCCGCATGGTCGGCGCCGACGGCAAGCCCAACCTCGCCGTCGTGGCCTGCGCCGCGGTGGCGCTGGGCGGCATCGGCATCTGGTCGATGCACTTCATCGGTATGCTGGCGTACCGCCTGCCGGTGGCCATCTCGTACAACATGCCGCTCACGGTGGTGTCGCTGGTGGCGGCCATCCTGATCTCCGGCATTGCGCTGTACATGGCCGGTGGACGGCGCAAGTTCAGCAAATCGGGCTGGCTCGCCGGCAGCCTGCTGGCCGGCATCGGCGTCTGCGTGATGCACTACATGGGCATGTTCGCGATGAGCATGCGCGCTTCGATGAACTTCGACCTGGCCGTGGTCGGGCTGTCGGTGCTCATCGCCGTCACCGCCGCCGCGGCCGCCCTGTGGCTG
The DNA here is from genome assembly GCF_900106655.1 of Variovorax sp. YR634. Classification (NCBI taxonomy): domain Bacteria; kingdom Pseudomonadati; phylum Pseudomonadota; class Betaproteobacteria; order Burkholderiales; family Comamonadaceae; genus Variovorax; species Variovorax sp. YR634. Next base: position 147,792 of record NZ_FNOL01000004.1, on the reverse strand, counting down.
GCGTTCAACCTGCGCAAGTTCTCGCACAAGGTCGCGGCCGCTGCCGTGATGGGCGTGGCGGTCTGCACCATGCACTACGTGGGCATGAGCGCGGCCAGCATGGTCTGCATCGCAGCCGCGCCCGCCGACGCGCTGGCCATCGGCGGCAGCTACATGGGTCTCACGGTGTTCGGCACGGCCGGCGCGGTGCTGATCTTCATCTACTGGGTGGTCACGGGCAGCAGCCTCGATGCCCCCGTTGCCGCGCCACGCGCGCGCGCCAGCTGATGACCGGCTGACGACCAGCTAGTAGGCGCAAGCGGGCGCGGCACCCGCCCCCTAGAGTCTGTGCAGAGCGAAAACAAGCGACCTGCCCAGACTCTTCCCATGCCCGTCATCGAATCCCGGCTGCAAGCGGCCAGCGACACCTTCCAGGCCAACCGCACCGGCATGCTCGCGCTGCTCGACCAGGTGCGCGCGCACGAGGCCCGCGCCGTCGCGGCCTCCGGCGCCTCGGCCGAGCGTTTTGCCAAGCGCGGGCAGCTGCTGCCGCGCGAGCGCATCGCGCTGCTGCTCGACACCGGCGCGCCTTTTCTGCCGCTGGCTTCGCTCGCGGGGCTGGGGCAAGACAACCCCGACCTGGCCAAGAGCGTGCCCGGCGGGGGGTTGATCTCCGGCATCGGCCAGGTGTCGGGCGTGCGCTGCATGGTCAGCGCCTCCGACTCGGGCATCGACGCCGGCGCGCTGCAGCCCATGGGCCTCGACAAGCAGCTGCGCGTGCAGGAGATCGCGCTCGAAAACAAGCTGCCCTACGTGCAGCTGGTGGAAAGCGCCGGCGCCAATCTCATGCACTACCGCGTGCAGGACTTCGTGCGCGGCGGCAACATCTTCCGCAACCTCGCGCGGCTGTCGGCCGCGGGGCTTCCGGTGGTGACGGTGACGCACGGCTCCTCGACCGCGGGCGGCGCCTACCAGACGGGCCTGTCCGACTACATCGTGATGGTGCGCGACCGCACGCGGGCCTTTCTCGCAGGGCCGCCGCTGCTGAAGGCCGCCACTGGCGAGATCGCCACCGAAGAAGAACTGGGCGGCGCGGTGATGCACACGCACATCTCGGGCCTCGGCGACTACCTGGCCGAAGACGACCGCGACGCCATCCGCATCGCGCGCTCGATCCTCGGCGGCATCGACTGGGCACGCAACGAAGCACCGCGCCAGTTCACGCCGCCGCGCTACGACGCCGAGGACCTGCTCGGCATCATGCCCAGCGACGGACGGCGGCCGGTCGACATGCGCGAAGTCATCGCGCGCATCGCCGACGGCTCCGAGTTCCTGGAGTTCAGCGAGCACTACGGCAGCGCCACCGTCTGCGGCCACATCCGGCTCGAAGGCCACGCCGTGGGCATCGTCACCAACAACGGCCCTATCGATTCCGACGGCGCGACCAAGGCCACGCACTTCATCCAGGCCTGCTGCCAGACGCGCACGCCCATCGTCTACCTGCAGAACATCACGGGCTACATGGTGGGCCGGGCGCACGAGGAGGCCGGCATCATCAAGCACGGCGCGAAGATGATCCAGGCCGTGACCAACGCCAACGTGCCGCAGATCACGCTGCACTGCGGCGCTTCGTACGGCGCGGGCAACTACGGCATGTGCGGGCGGGGCTTCGCACCTCGCTTCTGCTTCTCGTGGCCCAACGCGCGCACAGCGGTGATGGGCGGCGAGCAGGCGGCAAAAACCATGGCCATCGTGATGGAGGCCGGCATGGCACGCAAGGGTGCGGTCGACCACGCGAAGATCGATGCGATGCAGCAGCAGATCGTCGAGCGCTTCGATCGGCAGATGAGCGTGTTCACCACCAGCGCGCTGCTGCTCGACGACGGCGTGATCGACCCGCGCGACACGCGTGCGGTGCTGGCGGAAGTTCTTTCCGTGTGCCGCGATGCCGATGCGCGCGTGCCGCAACCCATGCAGTTTTCGGTGGCGCGGCCATGAACAGTGCATTCTGCAAGATCCTGATCGCGAACCGCGGCGAGATCGCGGTGCGCGTGATGCGCACGGCGCGCGCGATGGGCTACCGCACGGTGGCCGTGTATTCGAGCGCCGACGCGGATGCCGAACATGTGCGGCAGGCCGACCAGGCCGTGTGGATCGGCGAATCTCTGCCCGCGCAGAGCTACCTGAACATCGCCGCAGTCATCGAGGCCGCGCGCACCAGCGGTGCGGATGCAGTGCATCCGGGCTATGGCTTTCTCGCGGAGAACGCAGCGTTCGCACAGGCCTGCCGAGACGCGGGGCTGGTCTTCATCGGACCGTCGCCGGAAGCCATTCGCGCGATGGGCGACAAGGCCGGCGCCAAGCGGTTGATGCAGGCGGCGGGCGTGCCGTGCATTCCGGGCTACCAGGGCGAAGACCAGGGCGCGGAGAAGCTGGCCGCAGAGGCGGCGCGCATAGGCTGGCCCGTGATGATCAAGGCAACGGCAGGCGGCGGCGGGCGCGGCATGCGGCTCGTGACATCGGCCGACGACTTCACCGGACAACTGCACAGCGCGCAGTCCGAAGCGCTCAACGCGTTCGGCGATGCCACCGTGATCCTGGAGCGCGCCATCGTCGCGCCGCGCCACGTCGAGGTCCAGGTGTTCGCCGACCGGCATGGCAACGCCATCCACCTTGGCGAGCGCGACTGTTCGGTGCAACGTCGGCACCAGAAGGTCGTCGAGGAAGCGCCCTCGCCGGCAGTGTCCAACGCACTGCGCGATCGCATGGGCGCCACCGCCGTCGCCGCGGCGAAAGCCATCGCCTACGAAGGCGCGGGCACACTCGAATTCCTGCTCGACGCCGAAGGCCAGTACTGGTTCATGGAAATGAACACGCGCCTGCAGGTGGAGCACCCGGTGACCGAAGCGGTGACGGGCCTCGACCTCGTCGAGCTGCAACTGCGCGTCGCAGCCGGCGAGCCCTTGCCGCTGACGCAGCAAGACGTGCGCATCACCGGCCATGCGATCGAAGTGCGCCTGTGCGCCGAAGATCCGCAACAGGGCTTCATGCCGCAGAGCGGCACGCTCGCGGCGTGGCGGCCCTCGGCCGCGTTGCGCACCGAACACGCCTTGCGTGACGGCGCCGCTGTGCCGCCCTTCTACGACTCGATGATCGCCAAGCTCGTGGCGCGTGGCCGCACGCGCGAGGAAGCCCGGCACCGGCTGATCGCGGGCTTGCAGGACACGGTGACGCTCGGCATCTCGACCAACCAGCAGTTGTTGCAGCGTGTGTTGTCGCATGACGTATTCGCAAGCGGTGCGGCTACGACCGCCTTCATCGGCGATCACCTCGACGCCCTGCTCGTCGCCGACGCGGCGAACGACACTCGCGCCGCATTGCTCGCCGCCCTGCTCCTTCAACTGGGTGACCGTGGCTGGCCCTCGCCGCTCGCACACACGCTGCCCAACGCCCTTCGCTTCGCGCTCGACGGCACGGCGCACGCGGCCCGGGTGATGCCGTGCGGCGCCGGCCGGTTCGACATCGCGCTGAACAACGACGCGCCAGTGCAGCTCGCATTGCTCGCACTGCCCGGCGACGGCAGCCTCCGCTTCTCGTGCGGCGGCCTGTCCGAACAGGCCTTCGTCGTGCGCCAGCCCGACCGCGTGGATTTCCACTTTCGCGGCCAGTCGTTCCAGCTGGAGAACCTCACGCACGTAGCGGTGCTCCGCACCGACGGCACCGCCGGCGACGGCCTGCTGCGCGCATCCATGAACGGCCGCGTGATCGCTCTGCTGGTGGCCGAAGGCGATACGGTCGCCGCTGGCCAGCCACTCGTCACGCTCGAAGCGATGAAGATGGAGCATGTGCACTGCGCGCCGCGTGCCGGTCGTGTCGCACTGCATGTCGCGGTGGGTGCGCAGGTGGCTGCGCGCCATGTGGTCGCGCAAGTCGCCGACGCGTGACGCTCTTCAAGACAAGTTTCCGAAAGTCTTCCGCATGAATGCATCCTCCCGCTACCGCTCCGTCTTCGCACCCGGCCTGTTCGGCGGACAGGTCATCGTCGTCACCGGCGGCGGCTCCGGCATCGGCCGCTGCACAGCGCACGAACTCGCGGCGCTCGGCGCGCAGGTGGTGCTGGTCGGCCGCAAGCCAGAGAAGCTCGACAAGGTACGCGCCGAGATCGAAGCCAGCGGCGGCAAGGCAAGCACGCAGGCCTTCGACATCCGCCAGGAAGAAGCGGTGCGCGCAGCCATCGCCGCCATCGTCGCAGCGCACGGCCGCATCGACGGCCTCGTCAACAACGCCGGCGGCCAGTACATCACGCCGCTCGCCGCCATCTCGGCAAAGGGCTGGGAGGCGGTGATCCACACCAACCTCACGGGCGGCTTCCTGGTCGCGCGCGAGTGCTATGTGCAAAGCATGCAGGCCGACGGCGGCGCCATCGTCAACATCGTGGCCGACATCTGGGGCTCCATGCCCAACATGGGCCACAGCGGCGCGGCGCGCGCCGGCATGGTGAGCTTCACCGAAACGGCGGCCGCCGAATGGGCCGTGAGCGGCGTGCGCGTGAACGCGGTGGCGCCGGGCTACATCGCATCGAGCGGCATGGACCACTACCCGCCCGAAGCCGGCGACATGCTGCGCGCCATGCGCAACACGGTGCCCGCGGGCCGCTTCGGCAACGAGGCCGAAACCTCTGCCGCCATCGCCTTCCTGCTGAGTCCTGCGGCCAGCTTTATCAGCGGCAGCGTGCTGCGCGTGGACGGCGCACGGCCGCAGGTACGCATGGGCTGGCCGATGGAGATCCCCGATGCGCAGACGCAGCAGCGCGCGGCGGTGCGGCCTTTCGATGGCTTTCACCTCGCACAGACGCCGCGCGTGTTCCAGGACAAGTAAAGAACGACCGGAGACAAGACACCATGCAGTACACCCACGAACACCTCGAGATCCAGAAGACGCTGCGCCGCTTCATCGACGACGAGATCAACCCGCATGTGGACGAATGGGAGGCGGCCGAGATCTTCCCTGCGCACGAGGTGTTCAAGAAGCTCGGCAATCTCGGCATGCTGGGCCTGAACAAGCCAGAGGCCTTCGGCGGCGCCGGGCTCGACTACTCGTACGCGATGGCGATGGCCGAGGCGCTGGGCCACATCAGCTGCGGCGGCGTGCCGATGGCGATCGGCGTGCAGACCGACATGTGCACGCCCGCGCTTGCACGTTTCGGCAGCGACGAGCTGTGCCGCGAGTTCCTGGCGCCCGCCATCGCCGGCGACATGGTCGGCTGCATCGGCGTGAGCGAGCCAGGCGCGGGCAGCGACGTGGCGGGCCTGAAGAGCCATGCGCGCAAGGACGGCGACGACTACCTCATCAGCGGCCAGAAGATGTGGATCACCAACAGCCTGCAGGCCGACTGGATGTGCATGCTGGTCAACACCAGCGACGGCCCCGTGCACCGCAACAAGTCGCTCGTGATGGTGCCGATGGACAGCCCCGGCATCGAGAAGGCGAAAAAGATCCGCAAGATCGGCATGAATTCGAGCGACACCGGGCTCATCTACTTCGACAAGGTGCGCGTGCCGCAGCGCTACCGCGTCGGCGAAGAGGGCCAGGGCTTCGTCTACCAGATGCAGCAGTTCCAGGAAGAGCGCCTGTGGGCCGCTGCAAGCTCGCTCGAACCGATGGAAGCCTGCATCGCGCAGACCATCGAATGGGCGCAGCAGCGGCAGATGTTCGGCGCCACGCTGGCCGACCAGCAGTGGGTGCAGTTCAAGCTGGCCGAACTCAAGACCGAGGTGGAAGCACTGCGCGCGCTCACCTATCGCGCCTGCGACCTGCATGTGCAGGGCGAGGACGTGCTCGAACTCGCGTCGATGGCCAAGCTCAAGACTGGCCGCCTCACGCGGCAGGTGTCCGATACCTGCCTGCAGTTCTGGGGCGGCATGGGCTTCACGCTGGAAAACCGCGTGTCGCGGCTGTACCGCGACGGCCGGCTGGGTTCCATCGGCGGCGGCGCCGACGAGGTGATGCTCGGCATCCTTGCGAAGACCATGGGCATCGCCAAGCGGCCGCCGCGCGGTTGAACACGGCATGGACGCCGAACTGCAAGCCGACCGAGTCGCGCTCGCCGATACGGTGCGGCGCTTTGCCGAAAGCGAGATCGCGCCGCATGTGCAGGCGTGGGACGACGCGGGTGAGTTTCCGCGCGCGCTCTACGCGCGTGCCGCCGAACTCGGCCTGCTGGGCCTGGGCTATCCGGAAGAACTCGGCGGCACGCCCGCCTCGTATTCGCTGAAGCTGCCGGCGTGGGTCGCGCTCGCGCGCCATGGCAAGAGCGGCGGCGTGCTCGCGAGCCTGTTCTCGCACAACATCGGCCTGCCGCCCGTGGTGCTGCATGCAAGCGACGCGGTGCGCCAAGAGGTCGTGCCGCCGGTGCTGCGCGGCGAGAAGATCGCAGCGCTTGCCATCACCGAGCCCGGTGGCGGCTCCGACGTGGCCTCGTTGCGCACTACTGCAAGGCGAGAAACAGACGGCGACGGCGACCACTACGTAGTCAACGGCGAGAAGACCTTCATCACCTCGGGCATGCGCGCCGACTGGATCACCGTGGCCGTGCGCACTGGCGAAGGGCGCGGCGCGGGCGGCATCTCGATGCTGCTGGTGCCGGGCGACACGCCGGGTCTTTCGCGCACGCGCCTGTCGAAGATGGGCTGGCTGTGCTCCGACACCGCGACGCTGCACTTCGACAACGTGCGCGTGCCTGCGCGCTACCTTCTCGGGAACGAGGGCGAAGGCTTCCGCATGGTCATGGGCAACTTCAACGGCGAACGCATCGGCATCGCGGCGGGCACGCTGGGTTTCTCGCAAGCCTGCCTCGACGAGGCGCTGGCCTGGGCGCGCGAGCGCAAGACCTTCGGCGCTGCGCTCATCCAACACCAGGCGGTGCGCCACAAGCTGGTCGACATGCAGATGCGCATCGCCTCCACCGAGGCCTGGATCGAGGCGGTATCGGCCGAAGGCGACGCGCTCGAAGCGGCGGGGCGCTTCAATGCACCCGAATGGGTCGCGCAGATCTGCATGCTCAAGAACCACGCGACGCAGACCATGCAGTTCTGCGCCGACCAGGCGGTGCAGATCCTCGGCGGCATGGGCTTCATGCGCGGCACGGTGAGCGAGCGAATCTACCGCGAGGTGAAGGTGATGATGATCGGCGGCGGGGCCGAAGAGATCATGAAAGAGCTGGCAGCGAAGCAGATGGGCTGGTAGTCACCTTTCTTTCTTCGTGCCGCGAGGAACGCCGCCGCGCGCCGGGTGTCCAACCATCCAGCGCTTTCGCTGGGTTGCAGGAGACCAACATGCTCTCTCTCACCTCCGGCATCGGCGCCGTCATCATTGTTCTGCTGGCGGTGCTGCTGTTTTCAGCGGTATGGATCTTCCGGGAGTACGAACGCGGCATCGTGTTCACCCTCGGGCGCTTCTCGAAGGTTTCGGGGCCGGGTCTGGTGCTCGTGATACCGGCCATCCAGCAGGTGGTGCGCGTCGACCTGCGCACCGTGGTGCTCGAAGTGCCGACGCAGGACGTGATCTCGCGCGACAACGTGTCGGTGAAGGTCAGCGCGGTCGTCTACTTCCGCATCGTCGATGCCGAGAAGGCCATCATCCAGGTCAAGGACTTCTTCAACGCCACCAGCCAGCTGGCCCAGACCACCCTGCGCTCGGTGCTGGGCAAGCACCAGCTCGACGACATGCTGGCCGAGCGCGAGAAGCTCAACCTCGACGTGCGCGAGTCGCTGGATGTGCAGACGGCTTCATGGGGCATCAAGGTGTCGAACGTGGAGATCAAGCAGATCGACCTGACCGAATCGATGGTGCGCGCCATCGCGCGGCAGGCCGAGGCGGAACGCGAACGCCGTGCCAAGGTGATCCACGCCGAGGGCGAGCTGCAGGCTTCGGAGAAGCTGTTCCAGGCCGCGCGCGTGCTGGCGCAGGAGCCGCAGGCCATTCAGCTGCGCTACCTGGAAACGCTCACGGTGATCGGTGCCGACAAGAACACGACCATCGTGTTTCCGCTGCCGATGGATCTGATCTCGAGCTTCCTCGGCAAGCAGCACGCATAGCGGCACGCAACGCGCGGAAGCGGAAAACTGTTCTTCACGCGCGAAGGCCTGCAACGCATGGCCTTTCGCGAGGCGCCTGCTTACCATCGTGCGCATGTTCAAGCACATCGTGATGTGGGACCTGCGTGGCGACACGCCGGAAGAAAAGACGCAGGCCCGCCAACTGCTCAAGCACAAGTTCGAATCGCTGCGCGGCCAGATCCCGGGCCTGCTGCACATCGAAGTGGGCGTTGATTCGAGCCGCGCAAGTTATGCCTGCGACGTGGTGCTCTACAGCGAGTTCGACAGCCAGGCCTCGCTCGACGGCTACGCCACGCACCCTGCGCACCTGCGCATTCGCGAAGAACTGGGCGACCTTCGCGTCGCGCGGCACCAGGTCGACTACGCGGCGGACTGATCGGCGCTGGTCAGTCGTTCTTCTCGGGAGCATCCCCCCGGGCTGCGGCAAGCGCAGCAGCCGCACGCAGCTTGTCTTTCTTGCTCGGCCGCTTGCCCTTGATGCCCCCGGTGCCCGACGCATCGACCACCGGCACCGCCACTTCCGTCGGCTCGAAGCCTTCGACGCGCTCACGCGGCAGGCTCAGCCCCTGGCGCTTTTCGATCAGCCGGAAGTGCGCCTCGGTCGACGCGCTCACGAAGCTGATCGCCAGGCCGCTCTCTCCCGCGCGGCCGGTTCTGCCGATGCGGTGGATGTAGTCGGTCGGCGAGCGCGGCAGGTCGTAGTTGATGACCACGGGCAGCTGCGCGATGTCGATGCCGCGCGCCGCGAGGTCGGTGGCGATCACCACGTCCCAGCGGCTCTGCTTGAACTGCGAAAGGATGTCGGTGCGCGTGCCCTGCGCGATGTCGCCGTGGAAGGGCACTGCGTAGATGCCGTTCTTGTAGAGCTTCTCGGCCACGATCTGCGCGGCGTGCTGCGTGGCGACGAAGACCAGCACACGGTCCCATTCGTTCTCGTGCTGCTTCAGCAGATGGCGCAGCAGCTGCGTGCGGCGGGCGGCGTCGACCTCGATCACGCGCTGCACGATGTTCGGCTCGGTGCCGGGCTCGCCCTGCACGTCGACGACGGCCGGGTCGTGCAGCATGCCATCTGCCAATGCCTGGATGGCGCTCGGGAAGGTGGCGGAGAACAGCAGGTTCTGGCGCTGCTCGGGCAGCAGCGCGAGGATGCGGCCGAGTTCTTCGGCAAAGCCGAGGTCGAACAGGCGGTCGGCCTCGTCGAGCACGAGCATCGACACGGCATCGAGCTTCAGCGCGTTGTGCTCGACCAGGTCGAGCAGACGGCCGGGAGTGGCAACGACGATGTCGGCACCGCCGCGCAGGCCCATCATCTGCGGGTTGATCGACACGCCGCCGAATGCGACGACGATCTTCAGGCGCTCGGGCAGGTGCTGCGCAAGGCTGCGCATGGTTTCGCCGACCTGGGCCGCGAGTTCGCGGGTGGGCACGAGCACCAGGGCACGCACGCGGCGCGACGAGCCCTGCGCGCGTTCAGCGCCCAGGCGCTGCAGCAGGGGCAGGGAAAATGCGGCGGTCTTGCCGGAGCCGGTCTGCGCCGAGCCCCGCACGTCGCGACCTTGCAGAATCGCGGGGATGGCCGCGGCCTGGATGGCGGTCGGCGCGGCGTAGCCGCTTTGAGCGGCAGCCTGCACGAGCGCGGGGATCAGGCCCAGTGAGTCGAATGGCATGTAAGCAGACAGAGAGAGAAGAGACGAATCGAATGTCGACGATGAAACAGCAGCGCAATCAGTCCGGCAGCGCCCTGGTGTACTCCACCGAGGCGGGCGGGCGCATGTGCCCCGACTGCGGGGAGCCGGTGGCCCAGTGCCGCTGCAAGGAACTCAAGGCGCGCGTACCGGCCACCGACGGCATTGTGCGTGTATCGCACGAGACCAAGGGGCGCAAAGGCAAGGGCGTGACGGTGGTCAAGGGCGTCGCGCTCGATGCGGCGGCGCTCACGGCACTCGGCAAGCAGCTGAAAACGGCCTGCGGCTCGGGCGGCACGGTAAAGGACGGCGTGATCGAAATCCAGGGCGACCACCGCGAAACAGTGATTGCCGCACTCGTGAAGCAGGGCCACACGGTCAAGCGGGCGGGAGGCTGAGCACGCGATGAAACCTGAAGACCTGCAGCGGCTGGTGACGCTCGAAATGCCTTTTGGCAAGCACAAAGGCACGCTGATTGCCGATTTGCCCGGAAATTACCTGACGTGGTTTGCACGTGAGGGTTTTCCCTCGGGAGAAATAGGCCGGCTACTCCATTTGATGCATGAAATAGACCACAACGGGCTCTCGGACCTGCTGAAACCGTTGCGAAACCGCCCGTCGCGCCGGGATGTTTCTCAATAACACACGATTTCGCCACGTTTTTTGCAATTAGGGCTGGATAATCCGGCCTACGTGTCTGTGAGCTTTGTCTCCCGTGCACGTAATTCGGTGATCGGTCAGTTTCGCGCCACAGCGCATTTTGTTTGTTGTGATTCTGGGACTCCATCGCTTTGTCTTGTTGGTTTGAATTAGGAGTCCCTCAATGGGCAAGAAACTCTACGTAGGCAACCTCGCCTACTCCGTGCGTGACAACGACCTGGAACAAGCCTTTGGCGAGTTCGGCGCAATCGTCAGCGCCAAGGTCATGATGGAACGTGACACCGGCCGTTCGAAGGGCTTCGGCTTTGTCGAAATGGGTTCGGATGCTGAAGCACTCGCAGCCATCGAAGCCATGAACGGCCACTCGCTGCAGGGCCGCGCCCTGACGGTGAATGAAGCCCGTCCGATGGAAGCTCGCCCCCCCCGTACCGGTGGTGGCGGCGGCTACGGCGGCGGTGGTGGTGGCGGCTACGGTGGTGGTGGCGGCGGCGGCGGTTACGGCGGCGGCGGCGGTGGCCGCAGCGGTGGTGGCGGCGGTTACGGCGGCGGCGGCGGTGGTCGCGGCGGCTACTAAGCCCTTCCCTCCAGAGCCTTCGGGCTTCTGAATGAAAAGCTCCTTCGGGAGCTTTTTTCGTTTGTGGCCCTCTGTGGCGCAGGGGGCGTCGAGGGAGAACCCTAGCCCTGCGGTAAGCATTTGTCCGTACCGGGCAGGTCAGCCAACGGTCAGGCCCGCAGAACGACCCTCACCCTTCCATACAAGAGGGGCGAGACGACATGCGCATCAAGAGTCAGGCTGACTTCTTTTCAGGAGTCATGTTCACCACCGTGGGGGGCGCCTTTGCGATAGGCGCGACCACCTACACCATCGGCGACGGCGCCCGCATGGGGCCGGGCTACTTCCCGCTCATGCTGGGCATCCTGCTGGCCATCCTCGGGGCCATCATCATGTTCCAGGCGCTGGTGGTCGAAACCACCGACGGCCACCCGATCGGCAAATGGGCCTGGAAGCCGCTGGCCTTCGTGCTCGGCGCCAACCTGGCCTTCGGCGTGCTGCTGGGCGGCCTGCCCAGCATCGGGCTGCCGGCCATGGGGATGATCATCGCGATCTACGCGCTCACGATCATCTCGAGCATGGCGGGCGAGCACTTCAAGCTGCGCGACGTGCTGATCCTCTCGACCATCCTGGCGGCTGGCAGCTACGTGGCCTTCATCTGGGCACTGAAGCTCCAGATCCAGGTCTGGCCCACTTTCATTTCGGGCTGAGGAGCGCACACCATGGACCTGATCCACAACCTTTCCATCGGTTTCGGCGTTGCCTTCACCTTCACCAACCTGCTGTACTGCCTGCTGGGTTGCATCCTGGGCACGCTGATCGGCGTGCTCCCGGGCATCGGCCCGGTCGCAACCATCGCGATGCTGCTGCCCGCCACGTACGCGCTGCCGCCCGTGTCGGCGCTGATCATGCTGGCCGGCATCTACTACGGCGCGCAGTACGGCGGCTCGACCACGGCCATCCTGGTTAACCTGCCGGGGGAGTCGTCCTCGGTGGTCACCTGTATCGACGGCTACCAGATGGCAAGGCAGGGCCGCGCAGGCCCGGCGCTCGCCGCGGCCGGCCTCGGCTCGTTCTTCGCGGGCTGCGTCGGCACGCTGATCCTGGCCGCCTTCGCTCCGCCGCTGACCGAGCTGGCCTTCAAGTTCGGCCCCGCCGAGTACTTCTCGCTGATGACGCTGGGCCTGATCGGCGCGGTGGTGCTGGCTTCGGGCTCGCTGCTGAAGGCAGTGGCGATGATCGTGCTCGGCCTGCTGCTGGGCATCGTGGGCACCGACGTCAACTCGGGTGTCGCGCGCTACAGCTTCGACATTCCCGAACTCACCGACGGCATCGGCTTCGTGGTGATCGCCATGGGCGTGTTCGGTTACGGCGAAATCATCGGCAACCTCTCGCAGCCTGACGACGAGCGCGAAGTGTTCACGCACAAGGTCAAGGGCCTGTGGCCCACCAAGGACGACTTCAAGCGCATGCTGCCCGCGGTGCTGCGCGGCACTGCCCTGGGTTCTGCACTGGGCATCCTGCCCGGGGGCGGCGCGCTGCTGGCCTCGTTCGCCTCGTATGCGCTGGAGAAGAAGATCCGCATGCGCCCCGGCGAAGTGCCCTTCGGCAAGGGCAACATCCGCGGCGTGGCATCGCCCGAGTCGGCCAACAACGCCGGTGCACAGACTTCCTTCATCCCGCTGCTGACGCTGGGCATTCCGCCCAACGCGGTGATGGCGCTGATGGTGGGCGCAATGACGATCCACAACATCCAGCCGGGCCCGCAGGTCATGACCAGCAACCCCGAGCTGTTCTGGGGCCTGATCGCCTCGATGTGGATCGGCAACGCGATGCTGATCATCCTGAACCTGCCGCTGATCGGCATGTGGATCAAGCTGCTGACGGTGCCCTACAAGTTCCTGTTCCCCGCCATCGTGCTGTTCTGCGCGATCGGCGTGTACTCGACCAACAACAACACCTTCGACGTGTGGATGGTGGCGGCCTTCGGCTTCATCGGCTACCTGTTCATCAAGCTGCGCACGGAGCCTGCGCCGCTGCTGCTGGGCTTCATCCTCGGGCCGATGATGGAAGAGAACCTGCGGCGCGCGCTGCTGCTGTCGCGCGGTGCGTGGAGCGTATTCGTCACCCGGCCGCTGTCGGCGGGGCTGTTAGTGGCGGCTGCGCTGCTGCTGGGCATCGTGCTGCTGCCCGCAATCAAGGCCAAGCGCGAGGAAGCCTTCGTCGAGGAGTGAGCGCTCCGGTCCCTGCAAGAAGCCCCCGCTCCGGGGGCTTTTTTCATTTGGGGCCTTTGCTCGGGGTGCCCCAAATAGACGCGCTCTTGTTGGTGCCCGGCAGGGTCGCCGGCGGTGCGCCCGGAAACACGGCGAACAGCGAGGCGCCCGTTACCACCAGCATCTCCATAGGGGGAGGATTGTCTCGCCCGTGACGCTATCAAAAAAGGAGCTGAAGATGCAGGTGCATCAAGTCATGCAGGCATAAAAAAGGCGCCGACCAGCGGCGCCTTTCAAAGTCAAACACGGCATCTCGTACGGAGCCTTTGAAGCATTTTTATTGTTGCTTGGGGATTGTCTCCTCGGACCCTCGGCAGCACGAGCAGGGCCCGTTCGCGAGTGGGCAGACTTTAGGGTGCGCACCGCCTCAGTGCATTGGGAATTACCCGCTTTGCCTTACCGAGAAAGCCCGATTTGCGAACCAAAGTGTTTCTGATGGTTAACGATGTGGCACGACTTGTGCAGGCAGCACCAAGGTCCATCACTTCAAGAAGAAGAAACGGTCATGGCCCTGGCTCCGCACGCCTCCATCAACGCGGCAGACACCGCATGGATGATGACTTCGACCGCGCTGGTGCTGCTGATGACGCTGCCCGGCATCGCACTCTTCTATGCGGGCATGGTGCGCCGTAAGAACGTGCTGGCCACCATGGCGGGGGTGGTGGCGATAGCCGCGGCGGTCTCGCTGACCTGGTTCGCGGTGGGCTATTCGCTGGCCTTTACCGAGGGCTGGCCCTGGCTGGGCGGCACCGGGCGCTTCTGGTTCTCGGGCTTCGAGTACCTGAAGGAGGCCGGGCAGGTGGCGGTGAGCCACGTCGCGCCCAACGTGCCCGAGTCGGTCTACGCGATGTTCCAGCTGACCTTCGCGATCATCACCACCGCGCTGGTGCTTGGCGCCTTTGTCGAGCGCATGCGCTTCTCGGCGATCCTGTGGTTCGCGCTGCTCTGGAGCGTGCTGGTGTACGCACCTGTCGCGCACTGGGTGTGGGAGCCGGGCGGCTGGCTCGCGCAGATGGGCGCGCTCGACTTCGCCGGCGGCTCGGTGGTGCACGTCAACGCGGGCATCGCGGGGCTGGTGTGCGCCTATGCGCTCGGGCCGCGCAAGGGCTACGGGCGCGAGGCCTTCGAGCCCTACAGCCTGGCGATGACGATGACGGGCGCGGGCCTGCTGTGGGTAGGCTGGTTCGGCTTCAATGCGGGCTCGGCGGTGGCGGCCGACGGGCGCGCGGGCCTGGCGATGCTGGTGACGCACATCGCGGCGGCGGCCGGCGCCATGAGCTGGATGCTCGGCGAATGGATCGTGCGGCGCAGGCCTTCGCTGCTGGGCCTGTGCTCGGGCCTGGTGGCGGGGCTGGTGGCCATCACGCCGGCGGCCGGCTTCGTCACGCCGCTGTCCGCGCTGGCCATCGGCGCGATCGCGGGGCTGGCCTGCTACTGGGGCGCCACCGGTCTCAAGCACCTGCTTGGCGCGGACGACTCGCTCGACGTGTTCGGCGTGCACGGCATCGGTGGCATCGTGGGCGCGCTGCTGACGGGCGTGTTCGCCGATGCGCGCATCTCGGGCGCCACGGGCGACGTGCTGACGCAGGCGATCGCCGTCGGCAGCGTGGCTATCTACAGCGCAACGGGGACGGCGGTGGTGCTGTTTCTGGTGCACATCATGGTCGGGTTGCGCGTCGATGCCGACAGCGAGGTGCTGGGCCTCGATCTTGCACAGCACAGAGAACATCTCGGGAGTAGTTGACCCACCGACGGAGGAACCATGCCATCCATGTCCGAAAGCGAACGCATCGCCCTTGCTGCCCGCCTTCACGTGGCGCTGCGGCGAAAGCATGGGCGCGTGACCGACACCGAGTGGATGGCGACCAATGCCGAGTACGCGGCCGAGATCGTGCGCATGACGCGCGCGCACGCTGCTGACACCAAGGACGAGGAGCTTTACCAGTTGGCGACACGGCTGGAGCAGGCGATGGAGCCGCTGGCTCGCGCTGCGCGGCTGGCGGCGCGGCAGCCCGATGGGACGCCGCCTACGCCGCCGCCTCGCTATGTGGGTGGGTTGCGCTGAGTCTTTTCGGGGTGCGTGCGAATGACACCGGGTGCTCAGCTTGCAGCCAGCGCTGCCTTGCGAATCGACTGCAGGGTGCTTCCCGGGGTGATCGCTTCCGGGTCCAGCAGGCAATGCAGGATGGCCGGCTTGCCGCTGGCACGCGCACGAGCCAGCGCGGGGCCGAATTCTTCGGTGCTGGACACGCGTTCGCCGTGGCCGCCGAACACTTCGGCATAGCCGCGAAAGTCCGGGTTCTTCAACTGCGTGGCGCTGATGCGGCCGGGGTAGTGCTTTTCCTGGTGCATGCGGATCGTGCCGTACATGGCGTTGTCGAGCAGCACCACGATGATCGGCAGGCCGTACTGCACGGCCGTCGCGAACTCCTGGCCGTGCATCATGAAGTCGCCGTCGCCCGCGAACACGACCACTTCGCGCTGCGGCCACAGCCGCTTGGCGCCGACGCCGGCCGGCAGGCCGTAGCCCATCGAGCCGCTGGTGGGCGCAAGCTGGCTCGCGTAGGAGCGGAACGGCCAGAAGCGGTGCACCCAGGTGGCGAAGTTGCCCGCACCGTTGCAGAAGATGGTGTCGGCCGGCAGCACTTCGCGCAGGTGCTGTATGACCTCGCCCATCTGCAGCGGGCCGGGAATGCGGATGGGAGCCGGGTCGCTCCAGCGCAGGAAGTCCTCGCGGGCGGTCTTCGTTTCTGCCTGCCATGCCGGCGTCTGTGCGGGGCGCAGCGTGGACACGGCTTCCGCGAAAGCCTGCGGCGTGGCGTGGATGCCCTGCGCCGGACGATAGAGCTTGCCGAGCTCGTCGGCGTCGGCGTGCACATGCACCAGCGCCTGCTTCGGCTGCGGAATCGCCAGCAGCTCGTAGCCCTGCGACGGTACTTCGGACAAGCGCCCGCCGACCAGCAGCACGAGGTCGGCGTTGCGGATGCGCTCCAGCATGCGCGGATTGGCGCCAAGGCCCAGGTCGCCCGCATAGCAGGGGTGCTCGGCCGACATCAGCATCTGGCGACGGAACGAGCAGTACACGGGCAGCGAGAACGCGGCCGCGAAATCCGCGAACTGCTGCGCGGCCTTCTCCGACCAGCGGCTGCCGCCCAGGATGACCACCGGGCGCTGCGCCTGCGACAGTCGCTGCTGCAGCTCTGCGAGTTGCGCTGCACCGGGATGGGTTTCGGTCACCGCGTAAGGCTGCGCGTCGGCCACCGTCGCAGCCTCGGTCAGCATGTCTTCGGGCAGCGCTATCACCACCGGCCCGGGCCGGCCCGAGGTCGCGACATGGAAGGCACGCGACACCAGCTCAGGCACCCGTGCCGGATCGTCGATCTGCACCACCCACTTTGCCATGGTGCCGAACACCGCGCCGTAGTCCAGCTCCTGGAAGGCTTCGCGGCCCAGCGCATCGCGCGCGACCTGGCCGACGAACAGCAGCAGCGGTGTCGAATCCTGGTGCGCGATGTGCACGCCGGCCGCCGCGTTGGTGGCGCCCGGTCCGCGAGTGACGAAGCACACGCCCGGCTTGCCGTTGAGCTTGCCCTGCGCCTCGGCCATCATCGTCGCGCCGCCTTCCTGGCGGCACACGGTCACGTCGATGGATGCGTCATGCAGCGCATCGAGCACGGCGAGAAAGCTTTCGCCGGGCACGCAGAACAGCTGCTTGACGCCGTGGGTGATGAGCTGGTCGACCAGGATCTGGCCGCCGGTGCGGGGTGAGGTCATGCGGTTTCCAATGAAATGAAGGAGGTCATTCGAGCGCGGCGCAGGCAGCGATGATGCGCGCGCACGCCTCTTCCAGCTGCGCCATCGATGTCGCATACGAAATGCGGAAGTACGGCGCCAGCCCGAACACGCTGCCCGGCACCACCGCCACCTCGAAGTCCTGCAGCAGGTAGCGGCAGAAGTCGCTGTCGGTCTGCAACAGCGCACCGCCGCGGGTGCGCTTGCCGAGCACGCCGGCGCAGCTCGCGAAGGTATAGAACGCGCCTTCCGGCACGCGGCAGTGCAGCCCCGGCGCGCGGTTCAGCGCGGCGACCACGAAGTCGCGCCGCGCCTGGAAGTCGGCGCAGCGCTCGGCCACGACGTCCTGCGGCCCGGTCAGCGCCTCGATGGCAGCGGCCTGGCTGATGGACGAGGGGCACGAGGTCGTCTGGCTCTGCACCACGGCCATGGCCGCGATCAGCGCGCGCGGCCCGGCGCCGTAGCCCACGCGCCAGCCGGTCATCGCGTAGGCCTTCGACACGCCGTTGATGGTCAGCGTATGTTCGCGCAGGCGCGGCTCCACGGCCACCGGCGTGGCAAACGCCAGCCCGTCGTAGAGGATGTGTTCGTAGATGTCGTCCGCCAGCACCCAGACTTGCGGATGGCGCAGCAGCACCTCGCACAGCGGTTTCAGCTGCGCTGCGCTGTAGGCCGCGCCGGTCGGGTTCGACGGCGAATTGATGAACAGCCAGCGCGTGCGCGGCGTGATGGCCGCTTCGAGCTGCGCGGCGTCGAGCCGGAAACCGTTCTCCCCGGTACACGCCACCGGCACAGGCACGCCGCCGCAGATCTGCACGATGTCGGCGTACGAGGTCCAGTACGGCGCGGGCAGGATCACCTCGTCGCCGGGGTTCAGGCTGGCCATCAGTGCGTTGAAGATCACCTGCTTGGCGCCTGCGCTCACGCTGATTTCGTCGAGGGCGAAGTCGAGCGCGTTGTCGCGCTTGAACTTGAGCTGCACCGCCGCCTTCATCGCCGGGCTGCCGTCGAGCACCGTGTAGCGCGTGTCGCCGCGCCCTATGGCGCGCACCGCGGCCTCGCGCACGTTCTGCGGCGTATCGAAGTCAGGCTCGCCCGCGCCCAGCACGATCACCGGACGACCCGCGCGCTTGAGCGCGTTCGCGTTGTCGGTGATGCGCAGGATCTCCGAGACGCCGATGGCGCGCACGCGCTGCGCCGGCTGAAAAGCGAGGGAGGCAACGGTATCTGCTGTCACTTGGCGTAGGCCTCCAGTGGCTTGTCGTTGGGCTCGAGCATCAGCTGCTTCAGCGCCGCGCTCATCGGCAGGTTCAGGCTCGTGTTCTTCGGCGGAATGGCGGCCACGAACCACTTGGTGTAGATCTTTTCGAGGTCGCCGCTCTTCATCATGCGGCGCAGCGAATCGTCCACCGCGGTCTTGAAGGCCGGGTCGTCCTTGCGGAACAGCAGCGCGATCGGCTCCGAGCCCAGCGCGTCGCCCACGATGCGATAGGCCGCGGGGTTCTTCGAGTTCGCGATGATCCCGGCCAGCAGGTTGTCGTCGAGCACGAAGGCATCGGCGCGGCCCGACTCCATCAGCAGGAAGCTTTCGAGGTGGTCCTTGCCGAGCATGGTGTTGTACGAGACGTTCTGCGCGCGCTCGCGCTTGCGCAGCAGCTGCACCGCAGTGGTGCCGGTCGACGCCGACACGTTGCGGCCCGCGAGCTGGTCGAGCGTGGTGATGCCCGAATCGACCTTGGTCGCCATGCGCACTTCGCTCACATAGGTGGTGAGCGCGAAGGCCACTTGCTGCTGGCGCGCGGTGTTGTTGGTGGTGGGGCCGCAGCCGATGTCGAGCGTGCCGTTCTGCACCAGCGGGATGGTGTTCTGCGCGGTCACGGCCATGTATTCGAGCTTGGCCGTGGGCGCGATGTCTTTCAGCACGCGCTCGCACAGCTCGACGTGGTAGCCCACGTACTTGTCGCCCGCGCCGAGCATGTAGGCCATGGGCGGCGAGGCTTCGCGCACGCCGAGCACCACCTTGCCGCTGGTCTTGATCTTGTCGAGGGTGCCGGTGGCCGGGGTCTGCGCGCTGGCACCGAATACGAATGCAAGCAGCGTGGCGGCCGCGATTCTCTTGAAGGGAATGCTCATGTTCTCTGTCTCCTGGTTATGGTTTTTGGTGAATGCATGCGGCCGCCCACCTGCCGCCGCAGCAAGGCGCTGCGCGGCAAGCTCGAACGAACCGGGAGGCGATCAGTCGCCGATGTCGAAGGTCACGCCTTGCGCGAGCGGCAAGGCGGTGGAGTAGTTGATGGTGTTGGTGGCACGGCGCATGTACGCCTTCCAGCTGTCGGAGCCGGCTTCGCGCCCGCCGCCTGTTTCCTTCTCGCCGCCGAAGGCGCCGCCGATCTCCGCGCCGCTCGGACCGATATTGACGTTGGCGATGCCGCAGTCCGAACCCGCGCTCGACATGAAGCGCTCGGCCTCGCGCATGTTCAGCGTGAAGATCGACGACGACAGGCCCGCGCCAACGGCGTTGTGCAGCTCGATGGCTTCGTCGAGCGTGCTGTAGCGCACCACGTACAGGATGGGCGCGAAGGTCTCGCGCAACACGGGGCCCTCATGCGACTTCAGCTCGACCAGTGCGGGGCGCACGTAGTACGCGTCCTTCGTGCCGATGCCTTCGACGCGCTGGCCGCCGTGCACCTTGGCGCCGATCTCGCGGCATTCACCGAGCGCCTTTTGCATGCCGTCGAAGGCCGCGCGGTCGATCAGCGGACCGACCAGCGTGCCGGCCTCGCGCGGGTCGCCCACCTGCACGTTGCCGTAGACCTTGGCGAGCTTGGGCACCAGCTGGTCGTACACGCTCTCGTGCACGAACAGGCGACGCAGCGTGGTGCAGCGCTGGCCGGCCGTGCCCATGGCCGCGAAGGCGATGCCGCGCAGTGCGAGGTCGAGGTCGGCCGAGGGCGTGACGATGGCAGCGTTGTTGCCGCCGAGTTCGAGAATGGCGCGGGCAAAGCGTGCGGCCAGCTTCGGCCCCACTTGCCGGCCCATGGCGGTCGAGCCGGTGGCCGAGAGAATCGGCACACGGTGGTCGTCGACCAGCACTTCGCCGACGTCGCGCTGGCCCAGCAGCAGGCCGAGCAGGCCTTCGGGCGCATCGCCGAAACGTTCGATGGCGCGCTGCGCGATGGCGTGCACGGCCAGCGCGGTCAGCGGCGTTTTTTCAGACGGCTTCCAGACCACCGAGTCGCCGCACACCAGCGCCAGCGCCGCGTTCCACGACCACACGGCCACCGGAAAGTTGAAGGCCGAGATCACGCCGCACACACCCAGCGGGTGCCAGGTTTCCATCATGCGGTGCTCGGCGCGCTCGGTGGCCAGCGTGAGGCCGTAGAGCTGGCGCGAGAGGCCGACGGCGAAGTCGCAGATGTCGATCATTTCCTGCACCTCGCCCGCGCCCTCGGACGGGACCTTGCCGGCCTCCAGCGTGACGAGCAGGCCCAGGTCGCGCTTGGCGGCGCGCAGTTCTTCGCCCAGCAGCCGCACCAGCTCGCCGCGGCGCGGCGCCGGCACGTTGCGCCAGGCCTTGAAAGCCTCGTGCGCACGGCCGATGGCAGCGGTGGCCTCTGCCGGCGAGGTCTGCGGCACCTGCGCAATCACCTCGCCGCTGACGGGCGAACGCACCGTCAGCTCGCCGCCGGTGTGGGCCTCGGGGGGCACGCCCAGACGCTGCAGCAGCTGTTCGACTTCGGTGGCGACGGAGGGGGAGGTGTTGGCTTCGGACATGGACGCGCTCCGGGAAGGAGGAGAAAGGAGGACCCGGTCAATATCTGCGAATCCCGCGCGCTTGCCTAGTGAAAATATGGAAGGACCTGATGCGTTTCAGGAATGAACTCGCACGGTTCATGTGCGCCTAGCGCACCAACCGGGTGGCCGCCATCACCCACAGCACCACCAGCACGCCGTTGCTCGCGGCGAACAGCACCAGCCGGTGGATCACGTGGTTGTAGGTCAGGTGCACCACGCTGTGCAACGCGCGCAGGCCGACATACGCCCAGGCCAGCCAGATCGCCGTGGGCGTGGGCAGCACCGCTACATAGAAGAGCAGGCACACCACATAGAACAGCACCGGCAGCTCCAGCAGGTTCATGTAGTTGCGGTTCGGGATGCGCACGGCGTCGGGCACGGCCGCCGATTCGCCCAGCTTGAAATCGATGCCCCGGACCTCGCGGCGCCGCACGGCGCGGATGCGCACGATGGGGATGAGCAGCAGCACCAGGCCGGTGAGGCCGGCGAGGGCGAATACGGGGTAGAGGATCGAGGGGTTGTTCATGGATGGGGCTCCTCGCGCGCATTGTCGTGTCAGGCGGAAGAGTCGAACTGGCCTGTTCGGCGACTGAAGGCGTAGTCGAAATTGCAAGGGCGGACATGGATCCGCCGCTGCCGAATCAGGCAACATCAGGCATGCACTCGGAATTCGAACAAGAAATCGTGATCCTGACGGGGGCCGAAGTGGTGCGCCGCCGCACCGGCATGTACTTCGATGTCCATGATCGCGATGTCGCCGCGACGCTTGCCCTGCAGGCCCTCTGCCATGCCATCGACGATGCGATCGACGGTCGATGCACACAGATTTTTCTGAAGATCGACGGCGCGGAAATCGACGTGCGCTACGACAGCGGCATGCCTCTCGAGCCCGACGCGCAGCATCCGAACTGGACGGTGGCGCAGATATTTCTCACGATCCATGCCGCCTGCCATTCGCGCAAACGTCATCTGGAAGTGGGTTCGGAGTTCTGCCGGATTGGGATCGCGGTACTGAACGCTGTCTGCAGCGAACTCACGGCGGAGATCAGGGACGGTGGAAAGCAATTGCGGCTGCGCTTCGAGCAAGGAGAGTTGCGGGAAGAGGCCCCGATTTCGGCCACCCAGGAAGCCGACGAAACGCGGCTGCATTTCGTGCTCGATCCGTCAATACTTCCGGACAACCGGCCCGGCGAAGACGCATTGCGCCGTGCCCTGCACGATCTGCACTCCCGATTTCCGGGCCTGAAGATCGAGATGGAATACGCATCCGCAAGCGATTGAAGCGAATCGCTCAGCCCGGCCCGGGCGCCTCGGGCAACGAAATCTTCTGGCTCGCCGGCGACCCCGCCAGGCTCTGCGCCGGCCTCCTCAACGTCGCATCGAACGGATTGATCTTCGGCCCGATGGCCGCTGCCTCGCGCTTGAGCAGCTCGACCACCGTCGGCATGCGGTCCGCATTGAGCCGGTCGGCAATCGTGCCCACGCTCAGTGCCGCCACGGCACGCCCCTCGCGGTCGAGGATCGGCACGGCCACGCCCGCCATGCCTTCGAGCAGGCCCGTGTTGCGCCCCGCATAGCCCGCCTGCCGCACGCGCTCGATCTCGGTGCGCAGGTACACCTCGTCGTACACGCCGTACTCGCGCACGCGTGAGAGGTTGAAGCGGATCACCTCTTCACGCTCGGCCTCGGGCAGGAAGGCCAGGATCGCCAGCGCGCCCTGCCCCACGCCCAGCGCGATGCGCCCGCCGATGTCGCCTGTAAACGAGCGAATCGGGAACGGCCCTTCGCTGCGGTCAAGGCACACCGCGTCGAAGCCGCTGCGCGCCAATAGAAAGATGCTGTCGCCCAGGCTCGCGCACAGCCGCAAGAGCACCGGCCGGCAAATGGAGCGCAGGTCGCCCGGGTTGCCAGCGCTCGCTGCCAACGCGAAGAAGTCGATGCTCAGCCGGTAGAGCTTGCTGCGCTCGTCCTGCTCGACCATGCCTTCGGCCATGAGCGATTGCAGCAAACGGTGCGTGGTGGCCTGCGTGAGGCCCACGGAACGTGCGATCTGGGTCACGCGGCCGCCTTCGGCCTGCACCGCGCCGAGCGCGCGGATCACCGAAAAGACGCGCGGCACGCCGCCGCTGGCCGCCGGCGACGCCGAAGAGGTCTCCATACCTTGCTCCTGTGGAATCCGATGTATCAATCGCAGCCATCATATTCCATTGATCGGAATAAATTGAAGAAAGATTCTGATTAATGGAATACCCGAGGCGATCTGGCGCAATCGTTGCAATAGAGTGAATTAAGAGCAGCAAGCTGTCCATGGCCCGCACCAAGGTGAAACAAGGTGCCTGAAGCCATCTTTTCGCCCCCGAAGAAAGGCCCGTTCCATGTCATTCCTCCGGCTTACCGACGTGACCAAGTTCTATGGCGCCACCCGCGCGGTGTCGGCCATGAGCCTCACTGTGGAAAAGGGCGAGTTCGTCTCGCTGCTCGGCCCCTCGGGCTGCGGCAAGACCACCACGCTGCAGATGATTGCGGGCTTCGAGGCCGTGAGCAGCGGCCGCATCGAGCTCGCGGGCAAGGACATCACGCATGCCAAGGCCAACACGCGCGGGCTGGGCATCGTGTTCCAGACCTACGCCCTGTTCCCGCACATGACGGTGGCCGACAACGTGAGCTTCGGCCTCGAGATGCGCAAGATGCCCAAGGCCGAGCGCATCGAGCGCGTGAAGCAGGCGCTGGCGCTGGTGCACCTCGAAGCGCATGCCGGGCGCTACCCGCGCGAGCTTTCGGGCGGCCAGCGGCAGCGCGTGGCGCTGGCGCGCGCGCTGGTGATCGAGCCGCCGGTGCTGCTGCTCGACGAGCCGCTGTCCAACCTCGACGCCAAGCTGCGCGAGGAAATGCAGTTCGAGCTACGCCAGATCCAGCGCAAGGTCGGCACCACCACGGTGATGGTCACGCACGACCAGAGCGAAGCCATGTCGATCAGCGACCGCGTGGTGGTGATGGAAGGCGGCTGCGCCACGCAGATCGACCATCCGCAGCGCGTGTACGAACACCCGAGCACGCGCTTCATTTCCACCTTCGTGGGCAAGGCCAACCTGCTGGACTGCCGCGTGTCGAACAGCGGCGCCACGCGCACCTGCGTCGAGGTCGGCGCGCTCTCGCTCGACGTGGACGACACGGGTTTCAGCGTCGACGCCGCCGCGCTGCTGAGCGTGCGGCCTGAAAAGCTGCAGCTGGTGCCGCCGGGCCAGGGCCGCCTCGACGGCGAAGTGCAGGAGCGCTTCTTCCTCGGCAGCCAGTGGCTCTACCGCGTGGCCACGTCCGTCGGCGATCTCACGGTGCTGAGCCCCAACGACGGGCGCGAAGCGCTCGAAGAAGGCGGCCGCACGGGCCTCGACTGGCCGGCGCACTGCATGCGGCTGCTGCCAGCGGAAGAAAAGGCTGTCGCGGCATGAGCAGCGTATTGAAGAGCAAGGCCACGCCCTGGTGGCTCTCCGGCCCGGCGCTGCTGCTGTTCACAGCGCTGCTGCTGGTGCCGCTCGCGCTCACGGCTGTGCTGTCGTTCAACGTGTACGACCCGGCCACCGGCCCCAAGTCCGGCGAGTTCACGCTCGCGCACTACGCGCTGGTGTTCTCCGACTCGTACTACCTCGGCATCTTCTGGCGCACCTTCTGGGTCTCGGCCCTTGTCACGCTGATCTGCGTGCTGGTCGGCGCGCCCGAGGCCTATGTGCTGAGCCGCATGCGCAACCCATGGCGCTCGGTGCTGCTGCTGGTGGTGCTGGCGCCGCTGCTGGTTTCTGTGGTGGTGCGTGCCTTCGGCTGGAGCATGCTGCTGGGCCCCGAGGGCGCGGTGAACGGGCTGCTGGGCCTGCTCGGCATCGGGCCAGTGAAGATCCTCTACACCAGCACGGCCGTGGTCATCGCGCTGGTGCACGTGATGCTGCCCTTCATGGTGATCCCGGTGTGGACCTCGCTGCAGAAGCTCGACCCGGGTGTCGAGAACGCAGCGCTCTCGCTCAACGCCACGCCCTTCACCACGCTGCGGCGCATCGTGCTGCCGCAGGTGATGCCGGGCATTCTCTCGGGCAGCCTGATCGTGTTCGGTCTTGCTGCGAGTTCGTTCGCCATTCCGGGGCTGCTGGGCGGGCGGCGCCTGAAGATGGTGGCGACCATCGTCTATGACGAATACCTCAGCGAGCTCAACTGGCCGCTGGGTGCAGCCGTGGCGCTGGTTCTGCTGGTGGCCAATCTCGTCGTGATGCTGAGCTACAACCGCCTGGTAGAAGGCCGCTACAAGAAAGCGCTGGGCTGAAGCGATGAACAAGAACGGCCCCATCGCCCTCGCGTTCAACGCGCTCGTCATCGTCTTCATGCTGGCGCCGCTGGTGGTGGTGTGCATCGTGGCGTTCACGCCCGAGAACACGTTGACCATTCCGACCACGCACTTCTCGCTGCGCTGGTTCAAGGCAGTGTTCGCGCACCCCGACTTCATGCAGTCGTTCTGGAACAGCCTGTGGCTCGCGCTGAGCTCGGCCACCATCGCGACGCTGCTCGCGGTGCCAGCCGGCATGGCGATCACGCGCTATGAGTTTCCGGGACGCAACTTTCTCAACGGCCTGTTCCTCTCGCCGCTGATCGTGCCGCACCTGGTGCTGGGCGTGGCGCTGCTGCGGCTGTTCGCGCTGGTCGGCGGCACGGGCAGCTTCGGCTGGCTGGTGATGGCGCATGCGCTCATCGTCACGCCCTACACGCTGCGGCTGGTGGTGGCGGCGCTGGTGGGCTTCGACCGCAGTGCCGAGCAGGCCGCGCTATCGCTGGGCGCGAGCCAGGCCACGGTGTTCCGCCGCATCACGCTGCCGATGATCCTTCCGGGCGTGACGGGCGGCTGGATGCTGTCGTTCATCAACAGTTTTGACGAAGTGACGATGTCGATCTTCGTCACCGCGCCAAGCACGGTGACGCTGCCGGTGCGCATGTACATGTATGCGACCGAGTCGATCGATCCGCTGATGGCGGCGGTGTCAGCGCTGATGGTGGCGATCACGGCCTTCGCGATGGTGCTGCTCGACCGTGTGTACGGGCTGGACCGCGTGCTGGTGGGGCGCAGATAAGCAATGACGACAACGACAACTTCGAACGCCCTGCTGCACCGCGTGGCCGAGACCACCGGGCGCGAGACCGTGCGCTTCACCCTCGACGGCGCACCCGCGAGCGCACTGGCCGGCGACACCGTGCTCACGGCCGTGCTCACGCAATGCGCCCAGCTGCGCCGCAACGAATTCAGCAACCTGCCGCGCGCCGGCTTCTGCATGATGGGCGCCTGCCAGGACTGCTGGATCTCCACCGGCGAAGGCGAACGGCTCCGCGCCTGCTCGACCTTCATCGCGCCCGGCATGGCGCTGGTCACGGGAAGGAATGGCGCATGACGACGGCAAGCGAAATCCGCCCCGCGATCGTCGGCGCCGGCCCGACCGGCGTGCGCGCGGCGCAGACGCTGGTGGCGCACGGCCTGCGGCCTGTGGTGATCGACGAGGCGTCGCGCGCCGGCGGGCAGATCTATCGCCGTCCGCCCGCCAGCCTCTCGCAACGCACCGCGCGAACGCTCTACGGCTTCGAGTCGAAGCGCGCCGATGCCGTGCACTCGGCCTTCGATGCACTACAGGGCCGCATTGACCACCACCCTGACAGCCTCGTGTGGAACGCACAGGACCACAAGCTCGACGTGATGCACAACACCACGTGCAGCACCCGTCGCGTGCCCTACAGCCACCTCATCGTTGCGACCGGCGCCACCGACCGCGTGCTGCCGGTGCCGGGCTGGACGCTGCCCGGCGTCTACACGCTCGGCGGCGCGCAGGTCGCGCTCAAGTTCCAGGGCTGCGCCATCGGGCGCCGCGTTGTGTTCATGGGCACCGGGCCGCTGCTGTATCTGGTGGCGTACCAGTACGCGAAGGCCGGCGTGGAAGTGGCTGCGGTGCTCGACACCGCGCGCCTCGCCGACCAGATCGCCGCCACGCCCGCGATGCTGACGCAGCCCGCCGTGTTCGCGAAGGGCGTGTACTACGTGGGCTGGCTGCGCGCGCACGGCGTGGCGCTGCACAGCGGCGTGCGGCCGCTGCGCGTGCTCGGCGACGAGGAACAGGGCCGCGTCACCGGCGTGACATGGCAAGACGGCAACGAAGAACACACACTGGCCTGCGATGCCATCGGCTTCGGCTACGCGCTGCGCTCCGAAACGCAGCTCGCCGACCTGCTCGGCTGCCGCTTCGACTACGCGCCGATGCACCGCGCCCACCTGCCGGTGCGCGATGCGGCGGGCCGCTCCAGCGTCGAGGGCGTGTATCTCGCGGGCGACGGCGCCGGCATCATGGGCGCGGACGCGGCCGAGTGGGCCGGTGAACGCGCGGCACTGGCGCTGCTGGCCGACAGCGGCGTAGCGGTCGACACAGCACGCGCCGCCGAACTCGAACGCAAGCTCGGCAAGCTCGCCGGGTTCCGCCAGGGCCTCGAACGCGCCTTCCCCGTGCCGCAGGACTGGGCCGCGCACGCGAGCGACGATCTCGTGATCTGCCGCTGCGAGAACATCACGGCCGGCACGCTGCGCCGGACCGTCGCCACCAACGGCGCCGACGAGATGAACCGCCTGAAGGCGCTGTCGCGCGTCGGCATGGGCCGCTGCCAGGGCCGCATGTGCGGCGTGGCGGCGGCGGAGATCCTCGCGCATGCCACGGGCCAGCCGCTGCAGCAGGTCGGCAGGCTGCGCGGGCAGGCGCCGATCAAGCCGATTCCGATCATGCTCGTGCCCGCGGAAGGAACTGGCGCATGAGCACGATCAAGAAGCTGCAGACCGACGTCGCCATCATCGGCGGCGGCATCGTCGGCTCTTCGGCCGCGCTGGCCTTGCGCCGCATGGGCCTGGGCGTGGTGCTGCTGGAGCGCGATCTTTGCGGCTCGCGCTCCAGCGGCGTGAACTTCGGCGGCGTGCGCCGGCAGGGCCGGTCATTGAGCCAGCTGCCGCTGACGCAGCGCGCGCACCGCATCTGGGGCCAGCTGCCCGAGCTGCTGGGCACCGACGGCGAATACATCCGCTCGGGTCATTTCAAGATCGCGCGCAGCGAATCGGACATGGCCTCGCTCGAACGCTACCGCGCGCTGAGCAGCGACTTCGACCTGGGCCTCGAGCTGATCTCCGGCGCGCGCCTGCGCGAGCAGTGCCCCTGGCTCGGCGCGCGCGCCGTGGGCGGCTCGCTGTGCGCGGAAGACGGGCAGGCCAATCCGCGCCTCGTGTCGCCGGCCTTCGCGCTCGCGGCGCAGCGCGCGGGCGCGCAGATCTTCGAGCGCCACAAGGTCGACGAGGTCGCGCATGACGGCGCCATGTTCATCGTGCGCAGCGGCAACACGCTCGAGGTGCAGGCGCCCGTGCTGCTCAACTGCGCGGGCGCCTGGGCCGGCGCCATCGCCAGCCAGTTCGGCGAGACGCCGCCGCTGCGCGCGCGCAGCCCCGTGATGGCGGTGACCGAGCCGGTGCCGCACTTCATGCAATGGAGCCTTGGCGTGGAAGGCGGCGGCATCTACTGCCGGCAGGTGGCGCGCGGCAATCTCGTGCTCGGCGGCGGCACGGGCATCACGCTCGATGCCGAACGCGCGCGCGCCGAGCGCGACGCCATCGCCACGCTCGCGATGCAGGCCGTGGAGCTGTTGCCCGTGCTGCGCCATGCGCACATCATCCGCACCTGGGGCGGCACCGAAGGCTACCTGCCCGACCGCGAACCGGTGCTCGGGCCCAGCCGTACCACGCCCGGCCTGTTCCACGGCTTCGGCTTCTCGGGCGCTGGCTTCCAGATCGGCCCGGCCGCCGGCGAAGTGCTGGCCGAACTGGCGCGCGACGGGCGCACCGAGACGCCCATCGACGCCTTCGCCATCGAGCGCTTCGACGAACAACCCCTTACCGTTTTCCCCACCTGAACCTGATTGGAGAGCATCGCCATGTACCGCATCGCCAAGTCCCCCCGCTTTCTCCTCCTTGCCGCGCTGCTCGCAGCCGCCGGCAGCGCCAGCGCGCAGACCAAGACCATCTACATCGGCATGAACGGCGGCACCATGGAGAAGGCGTACACGCAGTACGTCTTCCCGGCCTTCGAGAAGGCCTACGGTGCCAAGGTGGTGGTGGTGCCCGGCACCTCGTCCGACATCCTCGCGAAGGCGCAGGCCAACAAGGACAAGCCGCAGATGCACGTGATGTTCCTGGACGACGGCGTGATGGTGCGCGCCATCGGCATGGGCCTGTGCCAGAAGCAGAAGCCCAGCCAGTCGCTCAGCGAGATCTACCCGGCCGCGCGCTTCAAGGACGACATGGCCAGCGGCGTGAGCCTGGGCATGACGGGCCTTGCCTACAACGCCAAGATGTTCAAGGAGAAGGGCTGGGCGCCGCCCACCTCGTGGATGGATCTGGCCGACCCCAAGTTCAAGGGCAAGGTGGTGTTCCAGTCGATGTCGTCATCGTCCTTCGGGCTGCACGGCTTCCTGATGTTCAACCGCATCCAGGGCGGCAACGACAAGAACGTTGAGCCGGGCTTCAAGGCCTGGCCCACCACCATCGGGCCGAACGTGCTGGAGTACATCCCGAGTTCGGCCAAGCTCTCGGAGATGGTCCAGACCGGCGAGGCGGCGATCTTCCCGCTGACGCCCACGGCCGTGGCCGCACTCAAGACCAAGGGCATTCCGGTCGAGTACGCGCCGCCTAAGGAAGGCGCGGTGGTGCTCATGGTCGGCCAGTGCGTGATCGCCAACAACAGCGAGCCCGAGCTGTCGCAGAAGCTCGCCGAGTTCCTGCTGAGCCCGGTGGCGCAGGCCAACGTGCTGCAGTACGGCGCGCAGATCCCGACCAACCCCAAGGCCCCGGCCGTGGGTGAAGGCGCGGCGCAGGTGGCGGACATCAACAAGTGGATGAAGACGGCAGTCACCATCGACTGGGAAAGCATCAACGCCAATCGCCCCGCGTGGAACGCGCGCTGGAACAAGACGATCGAGAAGTGATTCGTCAGCCCTGCGCGGCGGCTTGCTTGGTCTTGCGCAGCAGCACCGGCAGGCACAGCAGGTAGAGCGACGCCCCCGCCAGCCACACGATGCCCGGAAAGCGCGTGCGGAACGCGAAGTAGAGCGGGCTGATGAGCAGCGGGCCGAACACCGCGGCCAGGCTGGTGATGCTCGCGAGCACGCCCTGCAGCCGCCCCTGCTGCGCCTCGCCCACGCGCGCCGAGAGCGTCGCCTGCAGCGCGGGCGCGCAGACGCCGCCCATGCACAGCAGCGGCAGCAGTGCGATCACCATCCAGCCCTGCGTGGCGAAGGCAATCAGCGCATAGCCCGTGCCGTCGGCGATGGTGCCGATGGCGATGGCTGCGCGTTCGCCCCAGCGCTCGACCAGCGGGCCCGCCACGAAGCCCTGCACCAGCGCATGGAGCAGGCCGAAGACCGCGAGCGAGAGGCCGACCATGGTGCCGTTCCACGCGTAGCGGTCCTGGCCGTAGAGCACCCAGGTCGTGCCGGCGACTTCGCCCACGAGCACGAGCAGCAGGAACACGCCGAGCAAGGGCAGCAGCGCGGGAAAGCTCCCGGCCCAGCGCAGCGGCGCGAGCGGATGCAGCACGCCGCGGTCGAAGGGCTGCGACGCGAGTGCCGGCGGGCGCGACTCGCGCAACACCAGCAGCCCCACGAGAAAGGTCACGCCATTGAGCAGTGCGGCCGCGATGAACGGCAGCCGCACGCCGTGGTCGCCGAGCACGCCGCCGATCGCCGGCCCGGCGATGAAGCCCAGGCCGAAGCAGGCGCCCATGCGGCCGAACCAGCGCGCGCGCTGGTGCTCGGGCGTGAGGTCGGCGATGGCGGCGGAGGCCACGGCGGTGCTCGCGCCCGTCATGCCCGCGATCGCGCGGCCCACGAACAGCATCCACAGCGAGGGAGCGAAGGCCATGAAGAGCGCGTCGACAGCCGCGCCCAGCACAGAAGCCAGCAGCACCGGGCGGCGGCCGAAGCGGTCGCTCAGTGCACCGAGCACGGGCGCACAGAGGAACTGCATCAGCGCATAGAGCGAGAGAAAGGCGCCGAAGTGCCAGCCGAGGTCGCCGGTGTGGCCGACCTCGCGCAGCAGGCTCGGCACGATCGGCATGACCAGGCTGATGCCGATGGCGTCGAGCGTGACGATCGCGAGGATCACGAACTGCGCGTGGCGGCCGTTCGTCGCGAAAGAAGCTGAAGAACTGTTGGAATTTATCATTGATAAGGAATTATCAGCGATAAATTCCAGGCTGTGAAGTACCCGCACGAACTGGCATCGACATCGACATGAAACTGGACCGCGAAGTGATCCTCGAGGCAGCGCTTGCGCTGCTCGACGAGGTCGGCATGGACAAGCTCAGCACCCGGCTGCTGGCCGAGCGGCTCGGCGTGCAGCAGCCCGCGCTGTACTGGCATTTCAAGAACAAGCGGGCTCTGCTCGACGCGATGAACAGCGAGATCCTGCACCGCGCCCACGAGCGCAAGCTGCCGCTGCCTGGCGAGACCTGGGACGGGTTCCTGCGCGAGAACGCGCACAGCTTCCGCCGCGCGCTGCTGGCGCGGCGAGACGGCGCGCGGCTGCATGCCGGCTCCGAGCCCGATCCGGGCGACCTCGACATGGTCGAGGCCCAGCTCGCGGCCGTGGTCAACCTGGGCGTGCCGGCGACGCAGGCGATGACGCTGCTGATCGCGCTGGGACGCTACACCGTGGGCTGCGTGCTGGAAGAACAGGCGGCGCCGCCCGACGCGGAGATGCGCCAGCAGGCGCTCGATGCCGCCGCAGCCTCGCGCCCGCTGCTGGCAGAGGCGTTCGCCCACTACCGCCGGGCCGGGCCCGACGCGCTGTTCGAGATCGGCGTCGACCTGATGCTCGAAGGCGCGAAGGCGCGCCTCGCGGGCAAAGGCCAGGCCGCCGAGGCTAGCCCCCGGCCCCGCCGAGAATCCAGCCGGCGGCCTTCTCCGCCATCATCAGCGTAGGGCTGTTGGTGTTGCCGCTGGTGATGGTCGGCATCGCGCCCGCATCCACCACGCGCAGGCCCTGAATCCCACGCACCCGCAGTTGCGAATCGAGCACGGCCATCGGGTCGCTCCCGGCACCCATCTTCGTGGTGCCGACCGGATGGAAGATGGTCGTGGCGATGTCGCCGGCCAGGCGCGCCAGGTCCTCGTCGGTCTGGTACTGCACGCCGGGCTTCCACTCCTGCGGCTTGTACTTGGCAAGCGCAGGCTGCTCGGCGATGCGGCGCGTGACGCGCAGCGAATCGGCCGCCACCTTGCGGTCTTCGTCGGTGCTCAGGTAGTTGGGCGCGATGGCCGGCGCATCTTCGAATCGCTTGCTCTTGATGCGCACCGAGCCCCGGCTCGTGGGGTTGAGGTTGCACACGCTCGCGGTGAAGGCCGGAAAGCTGTGCAGCGGATCGCCGAAGGCGTCGAGCGACAGCGGCTGCACGTGGTACTGCAGATTGGGCCATTCGCGATCAGGCGAGCTGCGCGTGAAGGCGCCGAGCTGCGACGGTGCCATGCTCATCGGGCCACTGCGCTTGAGCAGATATTCGAGGCCGATCTTCGCCTTGCCGACCATCGACGAGGCCATCACGTTGAGCGTGGGCGCGCCCTCGATCTTGTAGACCGCGCGAATCTGCAGATGGTCTTGCAGGTTGGCGCCGACACCTGGCGCGTCGAGCACCACGTCGATGCCGTGCTGGCGCAGCAGATCGGCCGGGCCGATGCCCGAGAGCTGCAGGATCTGCGGCGAGCCGATGGCACCCGCGCTCAGGATCACTTCGCGCGTGGCGTGCGCAGTGGTCATCTCGCTGCCGTTCCACACCTCGGCGCCGGTGCAGCGGCGCGTGCCGTCGGGCAGCGTCTCGAACAGCAGGCGCGACACCTGCGCGCCGGTCCAGAGCTCGAAGTTGGGCCTGCCATAGCAGGTCGGGCGCAGGAAGGCTTTGGCGGTGTTCCAGCGCCAGCCGTTCTTCTGGTTGACCTGGAAGTAGCCCACGCCTTCGTTGTTGCCGCGGTTGAAGTCGGCGGTGTGCGGCACGCCGGCCTGCGAAGCGGCTTCGGCAAAGGCGTCGAGGATGTCCCAGCGCAGGCGTTGTTTCTCGATGCGCCACTCGCCGCCGGCGCCATGCATTTCGTCGGCGCCGAGGTAGAAGTCCTCGTGCTTCTTGAAGGCCGGCAGCACGTTCTGCCAACGCCAGCCTTCGTCGCCGGTGAGATCGGCCCAGTGCTCATAGTCGCGCGACTGGCCGCGCATGTAGATCATGCCGTTGATGCTGGAGCAGCCACCCAGCGTCTTGCCGCGCGGGTAGCGCAGCACGCGGCCGTTGAGGCCGGCGTCGGGCTCGGTGCTGTAGAGCCAGTCGGTACGCGGATTGCCGATGCAGTACAGGTAGCCCACCGGAATGTGGATCCAGTGGTAGTCGTCCTTGCGGCCCGCTTCGATGAGCAGCACGCGCTTGCTCTTGTCGGCACTGAGCCGGTTCGCCATGAGCGAGCCGGCGGTGCCCGCGCCGATGATGATGTAGTCGAAGGTGTTGTCGTTGTCTCTCATCTTTTTTCTCAGGGTTTCACGGTCATGGTCTGGGCGGTGCCCTCGCCGAAAACTTCGGGTGCGTACATGGCCTCCACGCGCACCGGGGGCAGCTTGAAGTCGCCCGCGTTGTTCAGCCGCACGGTGTATTCCACGCGCCAGTTGCCGCGCGGCACGTAGCGGAAGTACGCACGGTAGCTGTCGGTGGCGCGTTCGATGTAGCTGGGCCAGGCCCAGCCCTCGCTGGTCTCGCCGCGCTGCGCGAGATTGCTCTCGCGGCCCAGGCCGCGGCCGAGCTGGCTCGCGCCCGAGGGCACGGCGTCGCGCACCACCACCCAGGTCTGCTCGGCGGTCGATTCGAGGTCCAGCCGCACCCGGTAGACGTCGCCCACCGACCACTGGCCCTTGCGCTTCTGCTCGACCGGCGTGACGCTGCGGCGCACCACGAGGCCGTTGGCGACGGGCTGCGTGTTGCGCACTGCTGCCAGCGTGCTGATGGTGGCCCATGGCTTGCCGCTGCCTTCGTGGCGCAGCTGCAGCGTGCCTTGCGCGCCTTGGGCTGGCCAGGGCAGCAGCATGCTTGGGGCCTTGGCATCGGTCCATGCCGCATCGCGCGTGGCGCGGCCCAGCGTAGCGCGCGTCGTGCCATCGACCGGGCCGGCTTCGAACTGCTGCTGGAAGCGGCGCAGCGCGACCGTGCTCCAGGCATTGCCGGTGGTGGTGCTCCAGCGGCCAGCGCTCTGGCGGCCGACCAGCCCTTGCGTGATGAGCGGCGCATCGGCCTTCCAGCTTGCGTCGGTCTCGGCCCATTGCTGCGCGAGCAGGGCCATGCGCGCGGCGGTGCTGTCGCCGCTCCACATGAACCACCACCAGTGCAGCGACGATTCATCGCGCCAGCGCAGGCGCGTGCCCTGCACGTCGAAGCGGCTGCGCAGCTGCGCGCCGGCTTCCTTCAGCGCAGCATCGCGCTCGGCATCGGCGGGCATCGCCATGAGCGCGCGCGACCAGTCGACCAGCGACTGGGCCGAGAGCGCGTCGAGCGCCTTGGGCTTGACCACGATCTTCGCGCGGCCATGCTCCACCAGCGTGGCCTGCGCGGCGAGTTGCTGCGGCTCCAGGTAATTGCGCGGCGCCCAGTCTTGCGCGGCCAGGCGGCCTTGAAGCAGGGCATCGAGCGCATCGAGCATCTGGCGGCGCGGGGCCTCGGGCACAGGCCAGCTCTTGGCGTGGGCGAGGTCGAGCAGCTGCACCGTGAGCATCTCGCTGCCGGACAGCGAGGACTCGGGGAAGTAGCGCGCCAGGCCCTTGCCATCGATGTACTTGGGCAGCTGGGTCATCAGCCGGTCCCAACTCGCGCGGTCGTCGAGCGACACGTAGCGCGAGCTCTGCTGCTCGAGGCAGCTGTACGGGTACTGCGCCATCCAGCGCGTCGATTCGGCGAGTGCCGCATCCACGAGGCTGGATTGCAGCGCCACGCGCACGCCGCCTGTGAGCGGCACGGCATCGCGCGGTTGCACGACGGGCACCGCGCCCGCGTCGGCCACCGACAGCAGCGTCGACTGGCGCACCGTGGCGGTCAGTGCTGGCACCACGCGCTGCGTGATCTCCAGCGCGTCGCGCTCTTCGCCGCCCTGCGCGCTGATGCGCCAGCGCAGCGTACTGGCACCACCGGGCACGGCCACAGGCCACAGCACTTCCTGCGTCTGGCCGGCCGCAAGCTGCACGCGGCGCTCGATCTTCAGGCCGCGCGCGGCCAATGCATCGGCGGGCACCACATCGCGTGCGCCGGACCATTCGCCATTGGGCTCGACGACGGCCTCGGCCTTGAGCACCACAGCGAGCGGCGACGCGCCGGTGTTGCGCAGGCTGAGCTTCTGCACGATGGCATCGTCCGCGCGCAGCAGCTCTGGCAGGCCGCTGAAGATCTGCAGCGGCTGCGTGCTGGTGATGGTGGTTTCGCCCTGGCCGAACTGCGCCTCGCCCGCACTGGCGATGGCGACGATGCGGAACTGGGTGAGTGCGTCGTTGAGCGGGACGGTGGCGCGGGCGATGCCTTGGGCGTCGGTGCGCAGGTCGGTGCGCCAGAGGATGAGCGAGGAGAGGTCAGTGCGCGGGGGCGGCTCGTCCGGCGCGTCCGGCTTCGAGGCGCGCATCGCGGCGGCCGCGACCGGGGCCGGAGCGCCCGGTACGGCGCCGAACAAGCCGCGCGCGGCCTCGTCGTCCGGCCGGTGCTGCGGCTGCAGACCGAGCTCGACCCGGCGCAACAGGCGGGCATCGAGCGCCGTGCTGATGACCGAGTTGCCGCGCGCCGCGAACATCGCCCGGGCCAGCGCCCAGGTGCCATTGGGCTTGAGCGCCAGCAGGGCCTGGTCCACCGCGACCAGCGTCACGCGCGCGCCCCCCACGGGCTGGCCGGCGACATCGCGCACCGCGACTTCCATCGGCAGCTGCGTACGCGGCCGCGCCGTTGCAGCCTCGGGACGCAAACCGACGGAAAGCGTCCACGCGTCGGGACGCACCGGCACCTCCGCGCGCTGCACGCTCGCCAGCGGTGCGTCCTTGCCTGCGTCCTGCAGCGGATACACATAGCGCGCCGCCAGATGCACGTTGGGCGCATGTTGCGCAGTCAGCGGCAGTTCGATGCGCTGCGCCATCGCGGTGATCGCATGCACGCTGGCTGCCATCACACCTTCGCGTTCCACGGTGAGCAGCAGGTTCGCCGGCAGACGCTCGGGACGCGCGATCACGATGGCGGTCTCGCCAGGGCCGAAGGCCGGTCCGTTCTCCAGCTGCAGCGCTGAACGGGCCAGCGCCTCCTGCCAGCCCAGTGTCCAGCGGTACTGCAGCATGTTGGTGCGCACGACGGCGCGGCTGTGCTTCAGGCTGCTGGCGCTCGCGCTGAACAGCCATTGCTCGGGCACCTGCTGGCCCGACACTGCAGCGGGTAACTGCCACTCGCAGGCCCACCGCCCTTGCGCGTCGGTGCGGGTGCTGCACACATCCACCTCGGGGCCGAGGTCGGTGATTCGCATCTGTCCGTTGTTCCAGTTCCGCTGCACCGGCTTGACACGCACGCTCACGGGTTCGTCGGCCACCGGCCGGTTCTGGTCGTCGAGTGCAATGCCTTCGATGGCCTGCGGCCGATCCCGGTCTTTCGCCCGCACGCGCAGGCCGAGCTTCATGCGGTCGGGCCACAGCATGGTGCTGGCGCCGACGGTCTGGGTTTCGCCGTTGGGGTCCTGGAACTTCAGCTCGGTCTGCAGCAGCATCGGCCGTTCCAGCGATGGCGCCTTGAGCCGCAGTTGCGTCCTGCCGGCGGCATCGAGCTTCGTGGCCTGCGGTGGAATGGACGGCGGCATGGCAGGCACGGCATCGAGCGTTTCGTCGTAGAACGCGTAGCCGGGCTGCGGACCTTGCACCTGGCGCGCCCAGCCCTGCTGCACGGTCACCGGCAGCCCGGCCGCGGCGCCGCCGGCGAAGTAGCTCAGCCGCGCATCGACCACCGCGAGTTGAGCGTCGCGCTCCCACAGCGCCTTGGTGCGCAGTTCGCTGTCGAACACCGGCGTGCGGAACTCCTCGACCTGGAACTGCGCACTGGCCAGCTGCCGGCCGCCCTGCAACACCAACACGGTGTAGTTGCCGAGCTTGGCGTCGAACGGGATCGTCCATTGGCTGGTGGCGCTCCCGTCGGGGCCGAGCGGCACACTGGACGTGCTCACCTTGTCGCTCCAGCTGTAGCGAATCTCGATATCGAGCGTGCCTGCCGGCGGCAGCGCGAAGCCGCGGCTTTCAAGCAGCCGCACGACGTGCTGCATGCTGACGGTCTCGCCTGCCTTGAACAGCGTGCGGTCGAGCACGGTGTGGGCACGGAAGTTCTGCGCATCGCGGCCTACGGGAAAGCCGTTCCACCCTGCGAAGACCTGCATCAGCGCCATGTCGTCGCCGGCGCGCACCACCACCCAAGGGCTGTTGTTGCCGCCGCCACCGTAGCGTGGCGTCACGGCGCGGGTGTTGTTGCTGCACGCCAGCTTGCCACGCAAGGCCTCGTCCGGCCGGGCCAGGCCCTGCGCGTCGGTCTTGCCGCGCCAAAGCAGTTCGCGGTTGCACGAGTACACGGCCACGTCGGCGCCCGCCACCGGCTTGGCGCTGTCGAACGCGGTGACCCAGATCACCGAAGCACCTGCATTGCCGAAGCTCGCGCCGGGGTTGAGGTTGGTGGCCTGCACCACCGCATAGCGCTGGCGTGGCGAGGCATCCCGGGTTTCGTTCGGACCAAGCGGGCGTGTGTCGATGTATTGCGTGAAGGCGGCGCTGTCGGCGCGCACCACGTGCAAGCCGGGCGCGGCGAGCGGCACGCCGACGAATTCCATTGCATCGCCCTGCGTGGCCAGCGTCGATGTACGCGGTGCCCCTGCCTTGGCGTTCAGCTCTTCGGTGGGCCATTGGCCGGCCTGCTGGTTCTGCAGCAGTTCGATGGCGTAGGCCTCGATGCCCACGCCCATCTCGCCGCCGAGCCGCCATTGCCGCAGCGGCACCGACTTCTCGACGCGGCGCACGGCAAAGGCCGCCACTGCGTCGGACTTGCCGGCTTGCCACGGCATGACGGCGAGAGAGTTGGCCACACCCAGATATGGCGGCAGGCGAGCGAATTCGACTGTCTTGGGAAACTCCGACGCGTTGACCAGCGGCCGGCCGAGCACGTCGCGGAAGTCTTCGGGCAGGCGCGCAGTGAAGCGGGTTCCCTCGCCGAAGCTGCCCTTGGGCGGCATCACGCGCAACTGCCGGACCTCGTCACGACGCCATGTGTCGACGGCATCGAAAGACAGGTCGGCGCCCGACGCGTCGGTCAGGCGAATGCCGCCGGACCTCATGAGGCCGATGCCGGCGGAGAAAGTCAGTTCGACCGGCCGTCGCGGGTCGCAGGCCTTCTGTCCCTGGGGGTAGTCGAGCACCGTGCACTCGACACGCGCGGTGAAGCGCGGACGAGTCGTGTAGTTGAAGAGCTTCGGCTCGGCACCGCCCACGGGCGCCTGGCGCAAGCGCAATTGCACGCCTTCGGGCAGCGGCTGCGCACAGCGCAGTGCCAAGGCATAGGTACCCGACTGGGCTGCGCGCAGCGCCGAGGCCAGGGCGGCCCCGGTGACCAGCTCTGCCGGCTGGCTCTGCACCTTGTCGCCGTCGCGCAGCTCGCAGGTGAAGCCGGCCGCCAGCGTCTGCGGATCACCCACGGGCTGGGGGTCGTAATGGCGCAGCAGGAAGACCTGGTCGGGCGCAACCTGCGAGCCCTCGGCCGGAAAGGAAGTAGAGAAACCATGGGGGCCGGCCACGAAGCTCGCGGCCGGCGGCGTGGTCACGGCCTCGCCCGCCAGCGTCTTCAGCCCAGCCTTGAACACGACATTGCATCGCGTCCCACCACGCACATCCTTCTCGAACTCGAAGGCCCAGGCGCGCGGACCGATCCAGCGCGCGCGCCCTGCCGGCGTCTGCGGCGAGCACTGCACGTTCGCGGGCTCGGCGCCTTCGCTCTGGCCCAGCGGCACCATGTCGGCGTCGAAGCGGATCGACACCTGCCGCACGTCGCGCGCTTCGCCTTGCGGGCTCACGCTGAGCACGCCGGCAGCGTGCAGCGTCGGCGCCGCAACGAGCGCCACGGCCAGGGCCAGCAGCCGCCAGAGCGCGCCGCCGGCCGAAGCCGGGTTTCGGAAAGTCCTCGTGTTGTTGTTCGCAGCCATGTCTCCTCGGTCCTCTCTGGTCTTCTGATGCTGGACGCGGGATGCGTCCGGGTTTCTAGGCGGTCATGGCGAACTCTACGGAAGAAACGTTTCAGAACCCGAAGGATCGGAGAGACCCCGGCGACGGTGGCCGGGGGGCCTGCTTTTACTTGGCAGTCGGCATCACGAACTCGGCGCCCTTGCCGATGCTCTCGGGCCAGCGCTGCATCACCGACTTCTGCTTGGTATAGAAGCGCACGCCCTCTTCGCCGTAGGCATGCATGTCGCCGAACAGCGAGCGCTTCCAGCCGCCGAAGCCGTGCCAGGCCATGGGCACCGGGATCGGCACGTTGATGCCGACCATGCCGACCTGGATGCGGCGGCTGAACTCGCGCGCCACGTTGCCGTCGCGGGTGAAGCAGCTCACGCCGTTGCCGAACTCATGCGCGTTGACCAGGTCGACTGCGTCCTTGAAGTTGGCCACGCGCACGCAGCTGAGCACCGGACCGAAGATTTCTTCCTTGTAGATGCGCATCTCGGGCGTGACGTTGTCGAACAGCGTGCCGCCCATCCAGAAACCGTCGCCGCAGCCTTCACCGGCGGTGCTGCCATTGAAGTTGCGGCCGTCGACCAGCAGCTTCGCGCCTTCCTTCTCGCCCAGGTCGATGTAGCCGGTGATGCGCTCGTGCGCGGCGCGCGTGACGATCGGGCCCATCTCGGCGGCGAGATTGGTGCCGTTGAGCACCTTCAGTGTCTTCGTGCGTTCGATGAGCTTGGGAATGATCTTGTCGGCCACGTCGCCGACCAGCACCGCCACGCTGATGGCCATGCAGCGCTCGCCGGCAGAGCCGTAGCCCGCGCCGATGAGGGCGTCGACCGTCTGGTCGATGTCGGCGTCAGGCAGCACCACCATGTGGTTCTTCGCGCCGCCCAGAGCCTGCACGCGCTTGCCGTGGCGGGCGCCGGTTTCGTAGATGTAGTTGGCGATGGGCGTGGAGCCGACGAAGCTGATGGCCTTGACGTCCGGATGCTCGAGCAGCGCGTCGACCGCAGCCTTGTCGCCCTGCACGACGTTGAACACGCCGTCGGGCAGGCCGGCTTCCGTCAGCAGTTCGGCCATGCGCAGCGAGGCGCTCGGATCGGTCGGGCTGGGCTTGAGCACGAAGGTGTTGCCCGCGGCAATGGCCACCGGGAACATCCACATCGGCACCATCACCGGGAAGTTGAAGGGCGTGATGCCGGCGACCACGCCGAGCGGCTGGCGCAGCGTCCAGTTGTCGATGCCGGTGCTCACCTGGT
This sequence comes from Variovorax sp. YR634, assembly GCF_900106655.1. Taxonomy (NCBI): domain Bacteria; kingdom Pseudomonadati; phylum Pseudomonadota; class Betaproteobacteria; order Burkholderiales; family Comamonadaceae; genus Variovorax; species Variovorax sp. YR634. The sequence goes on along the minus strand of NZ_FNOL01000004.1, from coordinate 107,342 downwards.
CGGTGAAGTCGCCCTTGAGCAGTTGCGGAATGCCGCAGGCGAACTCGACGATGTCGATGCCGCGGCTGACTTCGCCCTGCGCGTCGGTGAAGACCTTGCCGTGCTCGGCGGTGATGAGGTGGGCCAGCTCGTCCTTGTGCTCGTTGAGCAGCTGCAGGAACTTGAACATGACGCGCGCGCGGCGGATGGGTGGGGTGTCGGCCCAGGCCGGGAAGGCGGCCTGCGCGGCGGCGACGGCTGCGGAGACCTGCGCGGTGTCGGCCAGGCCGACCTTACCGGTGACGGCGCCGGTGGCGGGGTTGGTCACGTCCTGCGTGCGGCCGGAGGTGTTGGCGGCAGGCTTGCCTGCGATGAAGTGGTCGATGGAGGTGGGCATGGGGAGGGCTTTGAGAAGGCTTTACTGGCGGAGGAGTGCAATCAGTTTAGGCAGCACCTTGTTCCGCGCCTAGTCACGAAGACTGAACTTATTGTTCAGAATAGCGAACAATAGAACCATGAAACCCCAAAATATCGAGTCGCTCTGGACGCACCTTCACTGGCTCACGGTGCTGGCGCAGCAGGGCAGCTTCACGGCGGCGGCGCTGCGCCTGGGCGTGAGCAAGGCAGCCATGAGCCAGCGCATCGCCGAGCTGGAGCGCGCGGCCGGCGCGCCATTGGTGCAGCGCACCACGCGCAGCGTGCGGCTCACCGAGGCCGGCCAGCGGCTGGTGGAAGACATGCGCGGCCCCTTCGAGCAGATTGCCCACAGCTTCGCGGGCGTGCGCGATCTCGCGGGGGTGCCGCGCGGGTTGGTGCGGGTAACGGCGCCGGTGGCCTTCGCGCGCCAGCAGCTGGTGCCGCGGCTGGCCGACTTCCTGCGCGTGCAGCCGGAGGTGCGCCTCGAGCTCGATCTGTCGGACCGGCTCAGCTCGCTGGCGATGGAGGGCTTCGACCTGGCCATCCGCCACACGGCCGCGCCGCCCGACACGCACGTGGCCTGGACGCTGTGCGAAACCCGCTCGGTGCTGGTGGCCAGCCGTGCCTACCTGCGCCGCCGCGGCACGCCGCGCGAGCCGCAGGCGCTGGCGGAGCACGACTGCCTGCACTACCCGCGCGCGCAGGAAACGCCGACCTGGCACTTCGAGGCAAAGGCCTCGGCACCGCGCATCACGGTGCCTGTCTCGGGGCCGCTGGTCGCGAACAACAGCGAGGCGCTGCGCGATGCGGCCCTGAGCGGGCTTGGCATTGCGCTGGTGCCCGATTTCAGCGCGCAGGCGGCGCTGCAGTCGGGCAAGCTGCAACAGGTGCTGCCGCAGTGGCGCTCGGTGGGTGCTTTCGGCGAGCGGCTGTATGCAATACGGCCCTACGCCACGCATGTGCCGCAGGCTGTGACGGCCTTTGTGGGGTGGTTGCGTGAAGCCCTGTCCGAGGGCTTTTCAGCGTGATCGCACCTGCCCTGAAGAAAACCCGAAGAAACGGCGTTGTGCCCTACGCAAACGAGGGGTCTGGAGCACCTTCACACAGGATGCACCCGGTTACGATGCGCGCTTCCACCCCCGCCTTTGTTAACTTTCCCGCTCACCCGCCCTATGTCCCCTGCCACATCGACTGCCGACGCCTCCGCCGCCGACAGCGCGTGGCCTCGCGTCGAGCAGCGGGAGCAGGAAGGCCGCCAGTGGACGGTGGCCAGCGGCTGCTGGACCACGCTGGCGATGTCGTCCAAGCCGGCCTGGCAGGCGCTGGCCAAAAGCCTGGAAACCGCCCCGCCCGCCGACGACCGCGCCTGGGACCTGCGCCCCATCGGGCAGCTCGACCACATCGGCGCGCAGTTGCTGTGGGAACACTGGCGCCACCAGTGGCCGGCCACGCTCGAAATGTTGCCGCAGCACAAGGCCGTGCTCGACCAGGTGGCGCAGTACACCGTCGCCACGCCGGACGAGCCCCCGCCCTCGCTGAGCGACCGCATCCGCGCGTTCTCGCACAACGGGCCGCGCGCGATGTACGTGGTGCGCGACTTCACAAGCCTGATCGGCCAGCTGGCGCTCGACGTGGGCCGGCTGATTCGCGCGCCGCACCGCGGGCCGTGGCGCGATTTCTCGGGGCACCTGTATCAGTTCGGCGCCACGGCGCTGCACATCACGGCGCTGGTCGGGCTGCTGATCGGCGTGGTGCTGGCCTACCTGATCTCGCAGCAATTGCGGCAGTACGGCGCCGAGACTTTCGTGGTGAACATCCTCGGGCTCTCGCTGATCCGCGAACTGGGGCCGGTGCTGGCAGCCGTGCTGATCGCCGGGCGATCGGGCTCGGCCATCACGGCGCAGATCGGCGTGATGCGGGTAACGGAAGAACTCGACGCAATGCGCGTGATGGGCATCCCGCACGGCTTTCGCCTCGTGATGCCGCGCGTGCTGGCGCTGGCCATCGCAATGCCGCTGATCAGCCTCTGGACTTCGATGGCGGCGCTCGCGGGCGGCATGCTGGCGGCCGATGCGGCGCTCAATATTTCGCCCGCCTACTTTCTTTCGGCGCTGCCGCGCGCGGTGCCGATTTCAAACCTCTGGCTGGCGCTGGCCAAGTCGGCGGTGTTCGGCATTCTGATTGCGCTGATCGGCTGCTACTTCGGCATGAAGGTCAAGCCCAACACCGAGAGCCTCGGGCGCGGCACCACGCAGTCGGTCGTCACGTCGATCACCGCGGTGATCCTCGTAGACGCGCTCTTCGCAGTGCTCTTCAAGGGCATCGGATTCAGGGCCTGACACCATGAGCATGCCCGTACGCTCCGACACCTACACCACCGTGGTGGACATCCGCGGCCTGTGGACGGTGTTCCAGAGTCCCGACGGCGAACAAGTGGTGCACCGCGACCTGCAACTGCACATCGACCGTGGCGAGGTGCTGTCGCTGGTCGGCGGCTCGGGCACCGGCAAGACGGTGCTGTTGCGCCAGATCCTCGGGCTCGAGAAACCCACGCGCGGCCACGTCGAGGTGCTGGGCCAGGAGCCTGGCGAGCTCAGCGCATCGGGCGCGGCCAACGTGGGCATGCTGTTCCAGCACGGCGCGTTGTTCTCGGCCTTCAGCGTGCTGGAGAACATCGCCTTTCCGCTGCGCGAGCTGAAGCTGCTGCCCGACGAGCTGATCCGCCACGCGGCGCTGGTGAAGCTGCAGATGGTGGGCCTCGGCCCGCAGCATGCGAACAAGAGCCCGTCGGACCTCTCGGGTGGCATGATCAAGCGCGTGGCGCTGGCGCGCGCGCTCATCATGGACCCGCCGCTGCTGCTGCTCGACGAGCCCACGGCCGGCCTCGACCCCGAGGCGTCCGACAGTTTCTGCGACCTGCTGCGCGGCCTGCACCGCGAGCTGGGCCTCACGGTGGTGATGGTCACGCACGACCTGGACACACTGTTCGACCTGAGCACCCGCATCGCGGTGCTGGCCGACCAGAAGGTGATCGTCACCGGCGCGGCACGCGAAGTCATCGCGTACCCGCATCCCTTCATCCACGAATACTTTCTCGGCGGGCGCGGCCAGCGCGCCCTGGAGGCTCTGCACGACAAGCCCGCCGAACAATCTCCGTCGCAGCCCGCCGCCGAGGCGGGCCGCTGAAAGGTAGGTAGCCACCATGGAAAACAAGGCCCACGCCCTCGCCGCCGGCGCCTTCGTGCTCGGCCTGATCGCCGCGCTCGTCGGGCTGGTGATCTGGTTCACGCGCGACAACACCGTGCGCAACATCTACGAGCTGTCCACGCGCGACGCCGTCAGCGGCCTGCAGCCGCAGGCGATGGTGCGCTACCGCGGCATCGCGGTGGGCAAGGTGGCGTCGATCGACTTCGACCCCAAGGTGAAAGGCAATGTGCGCGTGCGCATCACGGTCGACGAGCGCGTGCCGCTCACCACCTCCAGCTTTGCCACGCTGAGCTACCAGGGCGTGACCGGCCTGGCCTTCATCGCCCTGGACGACAAGGGCGAGTCGACGGTGTCGCTGAAGCCGGACGACGACAACCCGCCGCGCATTCCGCTCAAGCCATCGATGCTGGCGCAGCTGCAGGACCGCGGCGAGGCCATCATCAACCAGGTCGAGGAAGTGACGAAGCGCGCCAACCAGCTGCTGAGCGACCCCAACCAGAAGCGCGCGGCCGAAGCGCTGGAGAACATCGCGGCCGCCTCGTCCAGCGCCAACACGCTGCTCAAGACGCTCGACAACACGGTGAAGACCGGACTGAATCCCGCACTGACGAAGCTGCCCGACACGCTGGCCTCGGTGAAGAAGGCGGCCGGCGACGTCTCGCGCGTGGCCACCAACTTCAACACCACCGTGGGCCGGCTGAACGCGCCCGACGGCCCGGTCGAGCGGCTGAGCGACGGCACCAAGGCGCTGGCGCAGGCGGTCGATTCGTTCAACGCGGCGACGCTGCCGCGCGTGAACCGCGTGGCCGACGACACCTCGCACGCCGTGCGCCGGCTGGGCCGCGCGGCGGACAACATCAACGACAACCCGCAATCGCTGCTGTTCGGCAACGGCGGCGCAGTCGCGGGCCCGGGCGAGCCGGGGTTCAGCGCGCCCGCTGCGACGCGGCCCTGAGCAGCATCCAGGGAGGACCACCCACCATGAAGAACGCCATTCGCTCCTTGATGAACCCGGCCGCCATCGCGCTCGGCGCCGCGCTGCTGGTCGCAGGCTGCGGTGCGCTGCCGGACAAGCCCGCACGCACCACGCTGTACGACTTCGGCCCCGGCCTGACGGCGCCTGCTGCTGCCGCTGCGCCTGCCGCGGCCACCCTTCCCACGCTGGCGCTGGCCGAGTTCGACAGCAACTCCCGCCTGGACGGCACGCAGATCCTCTACCGGCTGGGGTACGCCGACGCCAACGAGCTGCGCCCCTACGGCCAGTCGCGCTGGAGCCTGCCGCCCGCGCAGCTGCTGCGCCAACGGCTGCGCGACACGCTGTCGGAGCGCCGCACCGTGCTCGGCCCCGAAGAAAGCGCCACCATCTCGCGCAGCCGGGGCGAGACGCCCGACACGCTGCGCATCTCGCTCGACGAGTTCAGCCACTACTTCGATTCGGCCAGCGCCAGCGTGGGCCTGGTGCGCCTGCGCGCCACGCTGGTCCGCAGCGCGCCCGCCGGTGACCGCGTGCTCGGCCAGCGCACTTTCACCGTGCGCCGCCCTGCTTCCAGCGCCGACGCCCCCGGCGGCGTGAAGGCACTGATCTCGGCCAGCGATGCCGCGATGGCCGAGGTGGTGCAATGGGTGGACCAGTTGCAACAGCAGACACCGCAGCAACCCCGGCAATAGCAGCCATTCAACGGACGGAGGATCGACCCCATGAACGCAACACGCATCGTCGGCATCCTGCTGATCGTGGCCGGCATCGCCGCCCTGGGCCTCGGCAGCTTCAGCTTCACCAAGGAAACCCACGAGGCCAAGCTCGGCCCGCTGGAGTTCTCGATGAAGGAGAAGCAGACGGTCAACTTCCCCACCTGGGCCAGCGTGGCCGTGATCGTGGTGGGCGGAGCGCTGGTGCTGCTGGGCGGCAAGAAGGGCTGATCGCCCTCAGCCCCTGAGGCCTGGCAAGGCTGCCAGCAGCTGTGGCAGCAGGTCTTCCGAGGCGCCGCGCAGCACCACGGTCGCGGCCTCGTCCAGGTGCGGCAGCGGCTCCAGGTTGAGCGCGATGAGCCGCGCGCCATGCGCCAGCGCGGTCTGCGGCAGCTCGGCCGCCGGGTAGACGATGGTCGTGCTGCCGACCACCATGAACAGATCGCACTCCTGCGCGGCCACCTGCGCATCGAGCAGCACGCCTTCGTTCAGCATCTCGCCGAACATCACCACGTCGGGCCGCGCGTGCGAGCCGCAGCGCAGGCAGCGGTGAAAGGGCCATGGGCCGCTGCGGTTGCCACAGCGGTCGCAGCGCCAGCGGCGCAATGAGCCGTGGAGTTCGAGCACGTCTAGCCCGCCCGCCTGGGTCAGCAGGCCGTCGACGTTCTGGGTGACCAGCCGGGTGGCAGGGCGCAGCCTTTGCAGCAGCGCCAGCGCGGTGTGGCCCGGGTTGGGCTGCGCCGACTCGATCAGCGACAGGCGCTGCGCCCAGAATTTCGTGAAGCCCGAAGGGTCGCGCTGAAGGTCTTCGGCATGCGAGAACTGCAGCGCGTTCTGGTTCTTCCACAGGCCGTCGGCGTCGCGGTAGGTCGGGATGCCCGAGGCGCGCGACAGGCCGGCGCCGGAGAAGACGACGATGCGCCGGGCATTGTTCAGCAGCTCAATGGCTGCGCGAAGAGAAGAAGAGATGTCTGGTGTGACTGGCGTCATCGCTCTGGTCTGGGGGGATTCGCGGCAGGCGGGTTGGCGGTGGCGCCCAGGCGTTGCGACACGGTGTCCGCGCAGGCCTTGAGCGCGCGGGAAATTTCGCCGTCCCACGCGGTATTGAAGATGCCGGCAGGGCCGATGGCGGTCACGGCCAGCACGATGGCGCCAGTGTGGTCGAAGACGGGCGCCGCCATGGCGCTCACGCCTTCGATGACCTCGCCGTCGGAGCGGCTGATGCCGTGCGTGCGCACTTCCTGCAGCTGGCGCTCGAAGTCGCTCCACGAGGGCAGCGGCTGCACCGGCGGCATGCCGGCCGGAACGGGCTCGGAGGCCTTGCGCTGCTTCTGGCGCTGGCGCTCGTCCTCGAGCAGCTGGCGCACCGCGTCGGCATCGAGGAAGGCTGCGAACACACGGCCCGAGGCCGTGTTGGTCAGCGAGAACACCGTGCCGTGCCGCATGTTCACGTGCACCGGCGAGGGCGATTCGGCCGTGCGCACGATGGTCGCGCCGCGCGCGCCCCACACGGCCAGCGCCACGGTGTGGCCGGTCTGCTGGGCCAGTTGGGCGATCAGCGGGGTGGCAATGTGCACCGGGTCGGCCTGCTGCAGGCTGATGAGCCCCAGTTGCAAGGCGAGCGGGCCGAGCAGATAGTGGCCGCTGGCGCGGTCCTGCTCGATCAGGCCCAGGCGCCCGAAGCTGACCATGTACGGGTGCGCCTTGGCGGCCGTCATGTCGGCTTCCCGCGCCAGGTCTTTCAGCGCCATGGGCCGGCCGTGGTGCACCAGCGCGCGCAGCAGCTGGCCGCCGACTTCGATGCTCTGGATGCCGCGCTGGGCGCGGTCGGTGTCACTGGCTGCCATGGCCGGCCTCGCCTTCTGGTCGTTCGTTCATGAAGAAGGGATTAGACATTAACTGATCAGCGGCTTACACTGCAGAAAATTCGTTCACCGCGAATTCGTTCAGATTAGACGAATCGCAAAACCAACCTCACCCACCCTACCAACGGAGACAACCGATGAGCCAAGCCAAGAAATTCGCCAGCCAGGCCGACATGGAAGAAAAGAAGATCACCTTCAGCCAGATCTCCGAACATGCCTGGGCCTACACCGCCGAGGGCGACCCCAACACCGGCATCGTCATCGGCGACGACTGCGTGCTGGTAGCCGACACCCAGGCCACCCCCGCCATGGCGGCCGACGTGGTGCGCCGCATCCGCGAAGTGACCGACAAGCCCATCAAGTACGTGGTGCTCACGCACTACCACGCGGTGCGCGTGCTGGGCGCGGCAGGCTACGGTGCCGAACACATCCTGGCCAGCCAGGACACGCGCGACCTGATCGTCGAGCGCGGCGAACAAGACAAGGCCAGCGAAATCGGCCGCTTCCCGCGCCTGTTCCAGAACGTCGAGACAGTGCCGCCCGGCCTGACCTGGCCCACCATGACCTTCACCGGCAAGATGACGCTGTGGCTCGGCAAGCTTGAAGTGCAGCTGATCCAGCTCGGCCGCGGCCACACCAAGGGCGACACCGTCGTCTGGCTGCCGGGCGAGAAGACGCTGCTGTCGGGCGACCTGGTCGAGTTCGGTGCCACGCCGTATGCGGGCGACGCCTACTTCAAGGACTGGCCGCAGACGCTGGACAACATCGCCGCCCTGAAGCCCGCCGCGCTGGTGCCGGGCCGCGGCGCCGCGCTGACCACGCCGGCCGAAGTGGCCGAGGGCCTGACCGGCACGCGCAACTTCATCTCCGACGTGTACGCCAGCGTGCAAGAGGGCGTGAAGGCCGGGCGCGACCTGAACGCGGTCTACAAGGACACCTACGAGAAGCTCAAGCCCAAGTACAGCCAGTGGGTGATCTTCGACCACTGCATGCCCTTCGACGTGAGCCGCGCCTACGACGAGGCCTCGGGCCATGCCGACCCGCGCGTGTGGACGGCCGAGCGCGACATCGAGATGTGGAAGGCACTGGAAGGCTGATTGCGCGAGACGACAGAAGAAGACACGGAGACAACACGTGATCGACTATCAGAGCCTGCGCTTCGACTATCGCCGCCACGCTGACCAGGACTCGGCCACGCCCGCCCGCCACCCGGTGGTGATCGTCGGCGCCGGCCCGGTCGGCCTCGCGCTGGCCATCGACCTTGCGCTGCGGCAGGTGCCCGTGGTGCTGCTCGACAACGACAACACCCTCTCAAGCGGATCGCGCGCGATCTGCTTCGCCAAGCGCACGCTGGAGATCTTCGACCGCCTCGGCTGCGGCGACCGCATGGTCGACAAGGGCGTGTCGTGGAACGTGGGCAAGGTGTTCTTCCACGACGAGCAGGTCTACCGCTTCGACCTGCTGCCCGAGCCCGGCCACGAGCGCCCGGCCTTCATCAACCTGCAGCAGTACTACGTCGAGGGCTACCTCGTCGAGCGCGCGGCCACGCTGCCGCTGATCGACCTGCGCTGGAACAGCAAGGTCACGGGCATCGAGCAGCGCGACGACGGCGCGGTGCTGACCGTGGAGACGCCCGAGGGCGACTACCGGCTGCACGCGGACTACGTTGCCGCCTGCGACGGCTCGCGCTCCAACCTGCGCCAGCTGCTGGGCCAGGAAGCAAAAGGCCGCGTGTTCCGCGACCGCTTCCTGATCGCCGACATCACGATGGACGCGCACCTGCCCACCGAGCGGCGCTTCTGGTTCGACCCTTCGTTCCACCCCGGCCAGAGCGTGCTGCTGCACAAGCAGGCCGACGGCATGTGGCGCGTGGACTTCCAGCTCGGCTGGGACGCCGACCCGGTGGAAGAACGCAAGCCCGAGAACATCACGCCGCGCGTGCGTGCGCTGCTCGACAGCATCGGCTTCGAAGGCGTGCAGTTCCAGATCGGCTGGGCCAGCGTCTACACCTTCGCCTGCCAGCGCATGGAGCACTTCCGCCACGGCCGCGTGCTGTTCGCGGGCGACTCGGCGCACGGCGTGTCGCCCTTCGGCGCGCGCGGCGCCAACTCGGGTGTGCAGGACGCGGACAACCTCGCATGGAAGCTCGCGGCGGTGGTGCGGGGCGACGCGCCCGATGCGCTGCTCGACAGCTACGCCAGCGAGCGCGAGTTCGCGGCCGACGAGAACATCCGCAATTCCACACGCGCCACCGACTTCATCACGCCCAAGAGCGAGGTGAGCCGCCTCTTCCGCGACGCGGTGCTGGAGCTGACCAAGCGCCACGCCTTTGCGCGCACGCTGGTCAACAGCGGGCGGCTGTCGGTGGCCACGGTGCTGCGCGATTCGCCGCTCAACACGGCCGATGCCGAAGCCTTCGCCGGTGTGATGGTGCCGGGCGCCGCGGCGGCCGATGCGCCTGTCGTGCACGCCGATGGCAGCACCGGCTGGCTGCTGCGCGAGTGCCATGTCTCGCAGTTCACCGCACTCGTGTTCGGCCAGGGTGAGACGGCCGAGCGGAGCCTGCAGGCGCTGAAGGCGAGCGACTTTCCGCTGCACGTGGTGCACGTGGAAGGCGGCGGCGCCGACGTCGCACTCGCCACCCAGCGCTACGACGCGCAGCCCGGCACCGTCTACCTGCTGCGGCCCGACCAGCACGTTTGCGCGCGCTGGAGGCAACCCACGGCGGCAAACATCCGCGCAGCCATCGGCCGCGCACTGGCAAAGGCGTGAACACCATGCAGCAGCAACAGCACCTGACCACCGCACCGAACCTCGAAGCGCCCGACGACTTCTACGAAGCGCTCATCGAGGCGCATCAAGGGCTTTCCACCGAGGAAAGCCATGCCTTCAATGCGCGCCTCGTGCTCGTGCTGGCCAACCACGTAGGCTCACTCGCCGTGCTGCGCGAAGCCTTCGAGGCGGCGCGTGCCGGCTAGGCTGCACGCATCCCGACCTCCTCATTGCGACTTTCGAAAGAGAAGCCCATGACCCCAGCAACCCCAGCCTCCGAACGGCGCTACCAGAGCGGCTTCGGCAACGAATACGCCTCCGAGGCGGTGCCCGGCGCCCTGCCCCAGGGCCGCAACAACCCGCAGCGCGGGCCCTTCGACCTGTACACCGAGCTGATCTCCGGCACCGCCTTCACCGCGCCGCGCCACGAGAACCGCCGCACCTGGCTGTACCGTCGCCAGCCCTCGGTGGTCTCGGGCCGCTACCAGCCCTACGCGCAGGCGCACTGGACGACCGGCGCCGACCGTGAGATCTCCCTGCCGCCCGAGCCCCTGCGCTGGCATCCGCAGCCGCTGGACGGCGCGGCCGACATCGACTTCGTCGACGGCATGCGCACCATCGCGGCCAACGGCGATGCCGAGTCGCAGGTCGGCATCGGCTCGCTGATGTATCTCGCGGGCCGCTCGATGGAGCGCCGCGCCTTCGTCAACGCCGACGGCGAGATGCTGCTGGTGCCGCAGCAGGGCCGCCTCGTCATCACCACCGAACTGGGCGTGCTCGACGTGAAGCCTGGCGAAATCGCGGTGCTGCCGCGCGGCATGGCCTTCAAGGTGGCGTTGCCCGACGGGCTCTCGCGCGGCTACGTGTGCGAGAACTACGGCGCGCACTTCCGCCTGCCCGAGCTCGGCCCCATCGGCTCGAACGGCCTGGCCAACGCGCGTGACTTCCAGGCGCCCGTGGCGGCTTTCGAATCGGAAGAAGGCGCCTACGAAATCGTCAAGAAATTCGGCGGCCGCTTCTGGCAGGCGCCGATGAAGCAGTCGCCTTTCAACGTGGTCGCCTGGCACGGCAACCTGTCGCCGGTGAAGTACGACACGGCGCATTTCATGGTGATCGGCTCGATCAGCTTCGACCATCCCGATCCGTCGATCTTCACCGTGCTGACTTCGCCCAGCGACACGCCCGGCACGGCCAATTGCGACTTCGTGATCTTCCCGCCGCGCTGGATGGTGATGGAGAACACATTCCGCCCGCCATGGTTCCACCGCAACCTCATGAGCGAGTTCATGGGCCTGGTGCTGGGCGAGTACGACGCCAAGCCGGGCGGCTTCAAGCCCGGCGGCGCGAGCCTGCACAACTGCATGGTGCCGCACGGCCCCGACGAGGAAGCCTTCGACAAGGCCACGCACGCCGACCTGAAGCCGCACAAGCTGGACAACACGCTGGCCTTCATGTTCGAGAGCCGCTACCGCTTCATTCCGACGAACTTCGCGCTGAAGAGCCCTGCGCTGGACACCGACTACGCGGACTGCTGGGCGGGACTGAAGGACCAGTTCAAGGCATGAAGAACGCATTCACCCTCACCCGCCGGGCGGCGGCCGTGGCGCTGCTGGCGGCGCCCTTCCTCGTGCACGTCGCACAGGCCGCAGACTTTCCGTCCAAGCCCATCCGCTTCATCGTGCCCTACACGCCGGGCGGCACCACCGACCTGGTGGCGCGCACCGTGGGCCAGAAGGTGTCGGAGAAGCTGGGCCAGCCGGTGCTGATCGACAACCGCGGCGGCGCGGGCGGCAACATCGGCATGGACGCCGTGGCCAAGGCCGCGCCCGACGGCTACACCATCGGCTTCGGCGCCATCTCGACGAACGCGCTGAACCCGCACATCTACAAGTCGATGGCCTTCGACCCACGCAAGGATTTCACGGCCATCAGCCTGCTGGGCACCTCGACCATCGTGCTCGAAGTGCCGGCCGCCTCGGCCATCAGGACCGTGCCCGACCTCGTTGCCGCCGCGAAGAAGAACCCCGGCCTGCCCTACGCCACCGCGGGCGCCGGCACCTCGATGAACCTGGCCGGCGTGATGTTCGCGCAGATGACCGGCACCGAGCTCGTGCACGTCGCCTACAAGGGCAGCGGCCCGGCCATCACCGACATGCTGGGCAACAACATCGGCGTGATGTTCGACAACCTGCCGGCCTCGCTGCCGCACATACAGGCGGGCAAGCTGCGCGCGCTGGCAGTGGCGGGCCCCACGCGCTCGCCTTCGCTGCCCGACGTGCCGACGATGGCCGAAGCCGGGCTCAAGGGCTACGCGCTGGAGCCGTGGTTCGGCGTGTACGGCCCGGCGAAGCTGCCGGCGCCGATCGTCAAGGCGCTGAACGAGGCCTTGGTCGAAGCGCTTGCCATGCCCGACGTGAAGGCCAAGCTGGCGCAGGCCGGCTTCTCGCCGCGCGGCTCGACCCCGCAGGAGCTGACCACGCTGACCGAGACCGAATACAAGCGCCTGGGCGATGTGGCCAAGAAGGCCGGCATGACCGCAGACTGAACCGATTCACAGAAAGACATCCATGACCGCACTGAACGCCACCCATGACCCGAAGCTGCGCAGTTGGGTCGCCTCGGCCAATGAAGCCGGCACCGACTTCCCGATCCAGAACCTGCCCCTCGGCCGCTTCCGCACGGCCGGCAGCAGCGAGGCTTTCCGCATCGGCGTCGCCATCGGCGACCAGGTGCTGGACCTGCGCGCAGCGGGCCTCGTCGACACCGACGACATGAACGTGCTGATGAACGCCAGCATCAAGGACCGCCAGGCCCTGCGCGCCGCAATCTCCGCCGGCCTCGCCGAAGGCAGCGACAAGCAGGCCGCGTGGTCGAAGGCGCTGCTGGCGCAGGCCAAGGCCGAGATGACGGTGCCCTGCCGCATCGGCGACTACACCGACTTCTACACGGGCATCCATCACGCGACCACCGTCGGCAAGCTGTTCCGCCCCGACCAGCCGCTGCTGCCCAACTACAAGTGGGTGCCCATCGGGTATCACGGCCGCGCCTCGTCCATCGTCGTGAGCGGTCAGAGCTTCAAGCGCCCACAGGGCCAGACCAAGGCGCCCGACGCCGCATCGCCGAGCTTCGGCCCCTCGAAGCGGCTCGACTACGAGCTGGAGCTGGGCTTCCTGGTAGGCCGCGGCAACGCGCAGGGCGAACCCATTGCCATCGGCGAAGCCGAAGACCACCTGTTCGGTGTGACGCTGCTCAACGACTGGTCGGCGCGCGACGTGCAAGCCTGGGAGTACCAGCCGCTCGGCCCCTTCCTCTCGAAGAATTTCGCGAGCTCGCTGTCGCCGTGGATCGTGACGATGGAGGCGCTGGCGCCGTTCCGTGCGAAGTTCGAGCGGCCCGCGGAAGACCCGCAGCCGCTGCCGTATCTCGACTCGGCATCGAACCGCGAGAGCGGCGCGCTCGACATCACGCTCGAAGTGCTGCTGCAGACCGCGAAGATGCGCGCCGAGGGCGTTGCACCGGCGCTGCTCACGCGCGGCAACACCACCGAGGCCGCCTACTGGACGGCCGCACAGCTCATCGCTCATCACACGGTGAACGGCTGCAACCTGCAGCCCGGCGACCTGCTGGGCTCGGGCACGCTGTCGGGCCCGAAGCCCGACGAGGCCGGCTCGATGATGGAACTGACGCTGGGCGGCAAGCAGCCGATCACGCTGCCGAATGGCGAGAAGCGCACGTTCCTGGAAGACGGGGACACGCTGATCATTCGCGGTTACTGCGAGCGCGCGGGCGCCGTGCGCATCGGCCTCGGCGAAGTCAGCGGAACGGTGGTCTGAAGGGGTATCAGGGCGCGGTGGCGGGCGTCGCCACAGGCGCCGGCCACGCCACTTCACTTGCCACGCGCGGCTTGCCGATCGGCGCGGTCGCCTTGCCGGTCTTGATGGCCGCCAGGTCGGCCTCGCTCGGGTACTGGTTCGCAAGCCAGTAGTCGAACACCCGGCGCGCGATGGGGGCCGCGGCGCCCGCGCCCCAGCCGGCGTTTTCCACGATCACGGCCACGGCGATCTTCGGGTCGTTCACGGGCGCGAAGGCCATGAAAAGGGCGTGGTCGCGCTGGTGTTCTTCGAGGGCGCGCGCGTTGTACTTGGTGTTCTGCGCCTGCGTTACCGCCTGCGCCGTGCCCGTCTTGCCGGCTGCCTGGTAGGCTGCGCCCGCAAACACGCCACGCGCCGTGCCGGCAGTGACCACGCTGGTCAGGCCGTCGCGGACCACCGCGACGTTGGCGGCCGAGAAGCCGAGGTTTTCCGCCGGCGGCTGTGGCAGCGGCACCACCTGCCCGCTGACGGTGTTGCGCGTGGCCAGCACGAGGTGCGGCTTGTGCTTCAAGCCACCGTCGGCCACGATGGCCGTGGCCTGCGCCAGCTGCAGCATCGTGAAGGCGTTGTAGCCCTGCCCGATGCCCAGCGAGATGGTCTCGCCCGCGTACCACTTCTTTTGCTCGGGACGCTTGTAGGTGTTGCGCTTCCACTCGGTGCTGGGCAGCACGCCGCGCACCTCGCCACCCAGGTCGATGCCGGTGATCTGGCCGAAGCCCAATGGCTTCATGAAGTCGTGGATCAGGTCCACGCCCATCTCGTTGGCCAGCGAGTAGTAGTAGATGTTGCTCGACAGCTGGATCGAGCGGCGCATGTCGACGCCGCCCAGGTTGCCTTCGGGGCTGCCGAAGCGGTGGCCGCCGAAGTTGAAGTAGCCGGGGTCGTTCACCACCACGTTGGGTCCGCGCTTGCCGGTTTGCAAGGCCGCCATTGCCATGAAGGGCTTGTAGGTGGAGCCGGGCGGGTAGGTGCCGCGCAGGGCGCGGTTCAGGAGCGGCTTGTCGAGGGACTCGGTCAGCGCCGCCCAGCTTTCGTTGTCGATGCCTTCGACGAACAGGTTGGGGTCGAAGGTGGGCTTGCTCACGAAGGCCAGCACCTCGCCGGTCTTGGGGTCGATGGCCACCAGCGCGCCGCGCCGGTCGCCGTACATGTCTTCCACCAGCTTCTGCAGCTTGATGTCGAGTGACAGCATCACGGTGTTGCCGGGCGTGGCCGGGTGGCTGGCCAGGCGACGCACGGCGCGGCCGCCCGCCGAGGTTTCCATCTGCTCGACGCCGGTCTGGCCGTGCAGCGTCTTCTCGTAGCTCTGCTCGATGCCGAGCTTGCCGATGTAGTCGGTGCCCTTGTAGTTGGCCTGGTCTTCTTCGTCCCAGTCTTCCATCGCGGTCTTCTCGCGCTGGTTGATGCGGCCGATGTAGCCAAGCACGTGCGAGGCCAGCTCGCCCTGCGGGTAGTTGCGGAACAGGCGCGCCTTGATTTCCACGCCCGGGAAGCGGTAGCGCTGGGCCGCGAAGCGCGCCACCTCTTCGTCGCTCAGGCGGGTGCGGATCGGAATGGAGTCGAAGCTGCGCGAGTCTTCGCGCAGGCGCTTGAAGCGGCGGCGGTCGCGCGGCGAGACTTCGAGCACCTGGGTCAGGCTGTCGATGGTTTCCTCGACGTCGTTCACCTTCGAGGGCGTGATCTCCAGCGTGTAGGCCGAATAGTTCGAGGCCAGCACGATGCCGTTGCGGTCGAGGATCAGGCCCCGGTTGGGCACCACCGGCACCACGGCCGTGCGATTGCTCTCGGCCTGCTCGGCCAGGTCTTCGTGGCGCGTGACCTGCAGGTACACCAGCCGCGCGCACAGCAGGCTGAACGCGAAGAGCACCGCCAGGCCAATGACGATCACGCGGCGCTTGAAGCGCGCGAGGTCGGCGGCGACGTTGCGGATTTCGGTCATGGCGGTGGGAGCTTAGGCGCGTGCAGTCGCTTTTGGCAAATGCGGCAGGCAGGGCTTAGAGGGGGCGGTTCTCGTCCGGTTCCGGGGTGCGGCGCTGGGGCGCGAGCAACAACGCCGTGACCAGCGGCCACAGCGCAGCCTCGATGGCGGGCGAGATCAGCACGGTCCACCCCGGGAACACGCCACCGCCGATCATCCGCGTGACGACCTCGATCAGCTGCGACAGCGCAAAGAGCGGCAGCACCTGCAGCGCCTGCGACAGCACCGGATACCAGAGCAGGCGCCGGTGGATGGTGATCGCGAAGAAGCCCAGCGTGGTGTAGGACAGCGCATGCTGGCCCAGCATCGACGACTGATGCACGTCCATGCACAAGCCGAACACGAAGGCCGCGCCGATGCCCACGCGCGCGGGCTGGTGCACGCCCCAGAACACGATCACCAGCGCCAGCAGGTCGGGCATCCAGACCGCGCGGCCGATGGGGATCATGTTGATCAGCAGCGCCACCACGAGGCTGCTCCACATGAAGAGCGGGCTGACGGGCAGCAGGAGCTGCTGCTGGCCTGGACGCTTGATCATGGGCGTGCTCCCGCAGGCTTCTTTTCGTTCTTGCCCGCGCCGGGCTTGCCTTCAGGCCGCTTGCGCTGGGCGGCGGCGGGCGCGGCAGGCGGCGGCGCGGCCGGCGTGCCGGTGGGCTCGAGCACCAGCACATAGCGCGCGGCCGTCACATGGGCCAGCGGCACGCAGTAGATGCGGGCGAAGGCCGAGTCGGCACGCCGCTCGATACGCTCGATCTTCGCCACCGGCAGGCCGGCGGGGTAGATGCCGTCGACGCCGCTGGTGGAGAGCAGGTCGCCCTCCTGCAGGTCGGCATTGGCGGCCATGAAGCGCAGCTCCAGCCCGCCGCCGTGGGCCGAGGCGTCGCCGAAGGCCACGCTGCGCACGCCGGTGCGGGTGTTCTGCACGGGAATGGAAAGATCGCGGTCGATCACCAGCGTGACCTCGCTCGTGAAGGGCAGCACCTGCGTGACCTGGCCGAGCACGCCGCGCGCGTCGATCACCGGCGAGCCGGGCGCCACGCCCTGGGTCAGGCCCTGGTCGATGACGATCTTGCGGGTGTAGGGGTCGGCCGCGTCGTAGAGCACCTCGGCGGCGCGGCCCGGCGTGGCCGTGGTCTGGCGCAGTTCGAGCAGCTCGCGCAGGCGGGCGTTGTCCTGCAGCAGCGTGTCGGCCTGGGCAGCGCGTTCGGCCTGCATCATCAGCGCCTTGCGGGCGTCTTCCTCGTTGCGCTGCGCGGTCTTCAGGTCTTCGAGGTAGCGCCCGCCCCCCAGCACGGCCTGCACCGGCTTCAGCGCCACCCATTGCACCGGGTAGAGCACCGCGCCGATGGCCGCGCGGATCGGCTGCACGATGTGAAAGCGCGCATCGGCCACCATGAGGAACAGGGACAGCGCGCCGAAGAAGATCAGCTTGCTGAGCGCCGACTGCCCCTGGTTGAACAGGGGTGGCGCTGTGCGATCGAGCGTGCCCAGAGGCATGAATTCAGACCCGGCGGTGGTGCGGAATCAAATAACAAAAAGCCGGCCTGCGCAAGCAGAGGCCGGCCGATGATGGCTTTCGCCTTTTACTCGCTCGTGAAGATGCTGCCGAGACGGTCCATGCGCTCCAGCGCAATGCCGCAGCCGCGCACCACGCAGGTCAGCGGGTCTTCGGCCACCAGCACCGGCAGGCCGGTTTCCTCGGCCAGCAGGCGGTCGAGGTCGCGCAGCAGCGCGCCGCCGCCGGTCAGCATCATGCCGCGCTCGGCGATGTCGGCGCCCAGCTCGGGCGGCGTCTGTTCCAGCGCGTTCTTCACGGCCGAGACGATGTTGTTGAGCGGATCGGTCAGGGCTTCCAGCACTTCGTTGCTGCTGATGGTGAAGCTGCGCGGCACGCCTTCGGAAAGGTTGCGGCCCTTGACTTCCATTTCCTTGACTTCGGAGCCCGGGAAGGCCGAGCCGATGTTCTTCTTGATGACTTCGGCCGTCGGCTCGCCGATCAGCATGCCGTAGTTGCGGCGGATGTAGTTGATGATGGCTTCGTCGAAGCGGTCGCCGCCGACGCGCACCGAGCCCTTGTAGACCATGCCGCCCAGGCTGATGACGCCCACTTCGGTGGTACCGCCGCCGATGTCCACCACCATCGAGCCCGAGGCTTCGCTGACGGGCAGGCCCGCGCCGATGGCCGCGGCCATGGGTTCTTCGATGAGGTAGACGGAGGTGGCGCCGGCTGCTTCGGCCGCGTCCTTGATGGCGCGGCGCTCGACCTGGGTGGAGCCGCAGGGCACGCAGATGATGATGCGCGGGCTCGGCGTGAGCAGCGTGCGCGGGTGCACCATCTTGATGAACTGCTTGATCATCTGCTCGGTGATCACGAAGTCGGCAATGACGCCGTCCTTCATCGGGCGGATCGCCTCGATGTTGCCGGGCACCTTGCCCAGCATGGCCTTGGCCTCGCGGCCGACGGCCTGGATCACCTTCTTGCCGTGGGGGCCACCTTCGTGGCGAATGGCGACAACCGAGGGTTCGTCCAGCACGATGCCCTTGTTACGGGCAAATATCAGGGTGTTGGCGGTGCCGAGGTCGATCGCAAGGTCGGTGGAAAAATACCGACGGAAAGCTCCAAACATGTGCGGAATTCCTCTGAGTACGGCCTGCGCATCGGCAGGTCGTCACTCTATTTTTTGGGTCGTTTGACGGGGTGAATTGATCGTTTTTGGCGCAAAAGCCGGCGCGTTCGCGGGGGTTGCGGCAAAGGCGGGATAATACCCGAATCCCCTCTGATTCCTGTATTAGCACCCGCTTCGGCGTGCGATTACCCTCGCTTTTTTGGGCCGTTCCGACCTATGTCACTCTCCGCTTCCGATATTGAGCGCATTGCCTCTCTGGCGAGGCTGCAGCTTGCCTCCGATGAAAGCGAGCGCATGCTCAGCCAGATCAACGGCTTTTTCGATTTAGTCGAACGTATGCGTTCCGTGGACACCACGGGCGTCGAACCGCTGGCCCATCCGGTGGCCGCGCTCGAAGACATCACGCTGCGCCTGCGCGACGACGTGGTGAGCGAACCCAATAACCGCGAAGCCAACCAGAAGAGTGCCCCGGCCGTCGAAGCCGGCCTGTTTCTCGTGCCGAAGGTGATCGAATAATGAGCAGCGGTGAATTGCACCAGATGAGCGTGGTCGCGCTGGCCAAGGCGCTGGCCGAGCGCAAGGTTTCGGCCGTCGAGGCCTCGCAGGTTTTTCTCGGCCGCATGAAGGCGCACGAGTCGCTCGGCACCTTCGTCGACGTCAATGAAGAAGTCACGCTGGCCCAGGCCCGCGCCGCCGACGCACTGATTGCCACCGGCAACGCACCGACGCTGGCCGGCGTGCCGATCGCGCACAAGGACATCTTCGTCACCGCCGATTTCGCCACCACCGCCGGCTCGAAGATGCTCGCGGGCTACCGCTCGCCCTTCGACGCCACTGTGGTCAGGCGCCTGGCCGAAGCCGGGGCGGTCACGCTCGGCAAGCTGAGCTGCGACGAGTTCGCCATGGGCTCGGCCAACGAGAACATCGCCGTGCCCGCCGTGGGCCACGACAAGGCCGTGCCCGTGCAGAACCCCTGGAACCGCGAGCGCATTCCGGGCGGCTCTTCCGGCGCCAGCGCGGCTGCAGTCGCGGCACGCCTGGCCCCCGCAGCCACCGGCACCGACACCGGCGGCTCGATCCGCCAGCCCGCGTCGTTCTGCGGCGTGACCGGCATCAAGCCCACCTACGGCCGCGCCTCGCGCTACGGCATGGTGGCCTTTGCGTCGAGCCTCGACCAGGCCGGCCCGATGGCCCGCTCGGCCGAAGACTGCGCGCTGCTGCTGTCGGCCTTCTGCGGCCCTGACCTCGACCGCGATTCGACCTCGCTCGACAAGCCCGCCGAGAACTTCGGCCGCTCGCTGAACGACTCGCTCGAAGGCCTGCGCATCGGCGTGCCGAAGGAGTTCTTCGGCGAAGGCGTGGCGCCCGGCGTGCGCGCGGCCATTGACGCGGCGCTCGCGCAGTACGAGAAGCTCGGCGCCAAGCGCGTCGAGGTCACGCTGCCGCGCACCGAGCTGTCGATTCCCGTGTACTACATCATTGCCGCGGCCGAGGCCTCGAGCAACCTGAGCCGCTTCGACGGCGTGAAGTTCGGGCACCGCACGCAAGCCTCCTACGATCCGAAGGACGAACAAGAGAGAAGCGCGCTCACGCAGATGTACGAACGCACGCGCGCAGAAGGCTTCGGCGACGAAGTAAAGCGCCGCATCATGATCGGCACCTACGTGCTCTCGCACGGCTACTACGACGCCTACTACCTGCAGGCGCAGAAGGTGCGCCGCATGATCGCCGACGACTTCCAGCAGGCCTTCAAGCAGTGCGACGTAATCGCCGGCCCCGCTGCGCCCACCACCGCATGGAAGCTCGGCGAACACGGCGACGACCCCGTGGCCGACTACCTCGCCGACATCTTCACGCTGCCCGCCTCGCTGGCCGGCCTGCCCGGCATGAGCGTGCCCGCGGGCTTCGACGGCGGCATGCCCGTGGGCCTGCAGCTGATCGGCAACTACTTCGGCGAAGCGAAGCTGCTAAATGCGGCGCACCGCTTCCAGCAGGCCACCGACTGGCATGCACGCACGCCGGAGGGCTTTTGAGATGAGCGAGACCGTGAACACATTCGAAGCACAACAACAGGGCCGCCCGACCGGTCCGCTGGTGCGCGGCTATGAAGTCATCATCGGCTTCGAGACGCACGCGCAGCTGTCGACCGCGAGCAAGATCTTCAGCCGCGCTTCCACCGCCTTCGGCGCCGAGCCCAACACGCAGGCCTGCGCGGTCGACCTGGCACTGCCCGGCACGCTGCCCGTGATGAACAAGGGCGCCGTCGAGCGCGCCATCAAGCTCGGCCTCGCGCTGGGCTCGCACATCGCGCCGCGCAGCGTGTTCGCGCGCAAGAACTACTTCTACCCCGACCTGCCCAAGGGCTACCAGATCAGCCAGTTCGAGATCCCGGTCGTCCAGGGCGGCTCGGTTTCGTTCTTCCTCGGCGAAGAACAGAAGACCGTGCGCCTCGTGCGCGCCCACCTCGAGGAAGACGCGGGCAAGTCGCTGCACGAAGACTTCATCGGCCAGAGCGGCATCGACCTGAACCGCGCCGGCACGCCGCTGCTTGAAATCGTGACCGAGCCCGACATGCGCTCCACTGCCGAGGCCGTGGCCTACGCGAAGGAGCTGCACAAGATCGTCACGTGGATCGGCATCTGCGACGGCAACATGCAGGAAGGCAGCTTCCGCTGCGACGCCAACGTGTCGGTGCGCAAGCCCGGCGACAAGCTCGGCACGCGCCGCGAGATCAAGAACCTGAACAGCTTCAAGTTCATGCAGCAGGCGATCGACTACGAGATCCGCTGGCAGATCGAAGAGATCGAGGACGGCCGCGAGATCGAACAGGCCACCGTGCTGTTCGACCCCGACACAGGCGAGACGCGCGCGATGCGTGCCAAGGAAGACTCGGCCGACTACCGTTACTTCCCTGACCCCGACCTGCCCCCGCTGGTCATCGCCGCCGACTGGATCGAGCGCGTGAAGGCCACCATGCCCGAACTGCCGCGCGCGATGGCCGAGCGCTACGTGCGCGACCACGGCCTGTCGGAATACGACGCGGCGCAGCTCACGCAGAGCGCGGCGCTCGCCGCCTACTTCGACGAAGCCGTGAACGCGGGCGCCACGCCCAAGCTCGCCAGCAACTGGATCACCGGCGAAATGGCGCGCCGCCTGAACGCCGCCGAGATCGGCATCGAGGCCGCACCGGTGAAGGCACAGCAACTGGCACAGCTGGTGAAGCGCATCGCAGACGGCACGCTGCCGAACAACGCCGCGCGCCAGGTGTTCGAAGCCCTGTGGACCGGCGAAGGCAGCGATGTCGACGCGATCATCGAAGCCAAAGACCTGAAGCCGATGAACGACACCGGCGCGCTCGACAAGATCCTCGACGAAGTGATCGCGAAGAACGCCAAGAACGTCGAGGAATACCGCGGCGGCAAGGAGAAGGCGCTCAACGCCCTCGTGGGTCAGGTCATGAAGGCCAGCGGCGGCAAGGCCAATCCGGCGCAGGTCACCGAGCTGCTGAAAGCCAAGCTGGGCTGATGGCAGGAAACCGGGGCCTTGGTGCAAGGCCCCGGCAGGTTCATCAGCGGGGATTCCCGCCGTTCTGCGGCGACCAGAGCGTCTTCAGACGCGTGCGCTCTTCGTCGAAGCGCGCATTCACCCGCTTCTTCTCTTCTTCCTGCTCCGCAATGAAGCGGTTCTGCACCGCCACGCTCTGGGTGTTGTCTTCAAGCTTGCGGCGCACCGCGCCCGGCGCCTTGCTGGTGTCCTGCTTGTAGAACTCCATCTCCTCGTCGATCTTCTTGCGGTCTTCGCTCAGCTCGGCAATGCGCTTGCGCGCCGCCTGGGTCACCGCATCGATCTGCGCCAGCGCCTCGCTGCGCTCGCGGTCGTGCGTGGCGAGGTTGGGGTAGCGCACCAGCAGCGCACGTTCGCGGCGCCGCTCGTCGGTCAGGCGCGCGGTCTGGATAGCGGCTTCGCGGGCGCGGTCTTCGCGCTCCTGCAGCTCGCGCGCGGTGTAGGTCGGCTCGACTTTGCGGCGCACCGAGCCGCTCGGGTTCAACTCGCGCTGCTCGCGGTCGGTGCACTCGGCAATCGGCCGGTCGGCCGTCAGCGTGCGGCCGCGGGCATCGGTGCAGGTATAGATGCCGGGGGAGGCGCCTTCCACTTTCTGCGGTTGCGCTTGCAAGGCGCCGCAGAACGAGGAAACCGCCAGGAAGAAAGAAGCCGACGCCAGCAGGCGGATCGGCTTGCCGTGATCGTCGCGTGCGTCGTGCATGGGCGCCCTTGCCTCAGCTGGTGGCGCCGTAGCGCGTGCGGTAGGCCAGCACGCGCTCGCGGTGCGCGCCCAGGTCGGCAGCGGCGTTGCCCGAGAGGTAGCTCAGCAGGTCGTCCAGCGTGGCGATGGCAATCACCGACAGGCCGAGCTGGTTGCGCACGTACTGCACGGCGCTGTGGTTTACGTCGACACCGTTCTCGGTGGCCTTTTCCTGCCGGTCGAGCGCGATGGCCACTGCATGCGGCGTGGCGCCCGCTGCCTGGATCGCCGCGATCGACTCGCGCACCGCGGTGCCGGCCGACATCACGTCGTCGACGATCAGCACGCGGCCCTTGAGCGGCGCGCCCACCAGGTTGCCGCCCTCGCCGTGCGCCTTGGCTTCCTTGCGGTTGTAGGCAAAGGGGTAGTTGCGCCCGCGCCGGGCCAGCTCGGCGGCTACCGTGGCGCCCAGTGGAATGCCCTTGTAGGCGGGGCCGAAGATCATGTCGAATTCGAGCCCGCTTTCGATCAGCCGGTCTGCATAGAATCCGGCGAGCCGGGCGATCTTGCCGCCGTCGTCGAAGAGCCCCGAATTGAAGAAATAGGGGCTCATCCGACCGGCCTTGGTCTTGAATTCGCCAAAGCGCAGCACGCCGGCATCCAACGCAAACTGGACGAAGTCCTGTGCGACCGCGCTGCTTTTCTCACCATCTACAGCCATCGGGAATTCCTTGTGTTCAAACTGACCAGTCTCAATCTCAATGGCCTGCGTTCGGCCGCTACCAAAGGCGTGGCCGACTGGGTGGCCGAACTTGCGCCGGATTGTATTTGCATGCAGGAGATCCGCGTCCAGGCCAGCGACATCGAAGGCCGGTTTGAGGAAATGGCCGGCCTCAAGGGCCATTTCCACTTCGCCGAGAAAAAAGGCTACGCCGGCACCGCCATCTACACCAAGCACAAGCCAAGCCAGGTCGTGGTGGGCTGGGGCGACGCCGAGTTCGACGCCGAGGGCCGCTACCTCGAACTGCGCTTCGACACGCCCAAGCGCAAGTTCTCGGTCATCAGCTGCTACTTCCCGAGCGGCAGTTCGGGCGAGGAGCGGCAGGAGGCCAAGTTCCGCTTCCTGAAAGGCTTTTTCCCGCACCTGGTGGCACTGAAGAAGGAGCGCGAGTTCGTGCTGTGCGGCGACATCAACATCGCCCACAAGGAGATCGACCTGAAGAACTGGCGCGGCAACCAGAAGAACAGCGGCTTCCTGCCCGAAGAACGCGCCTGGATGACGAAGCTGCTCGACGCCGGTGCCGAGGGCGCCGGCCTGGTCGACGTGTACCGCATGCTCAAGCCCGACACCACCGGCGATGCCTACACCTGGTGGAGCAACCGCGGCCAAGCCTATGCGAACAACGTGGGGTGGCGGCTCGACTACCACCTGGCCACGCCGAAGACCGCGGCGCTGGCGCGTACCGAGCAGATCTACAAGACCGTGAAGTTCTCGGACCACGCGCCGATCACGGTGGATTACGACTTCAAGCTGTAAGCCGCGGCCTAGCCGCAGCAGCCACCCATCCGCCCGCGCCGATAGAACGGCCCGAGGTCCTCGGCCAGCGCCTTGACGGTCCCGCGCCACGACAGGGCGCCAGCAGCATCCGCCGCCAGTGCGCCGCGCATGCGTGCCAGCAGTTCGGCGCGCAGCGCGGGCTCGTCGATGCCCTGCACGCGGCCCGCATCGACCACCACGCGCCCGCCGACCAGCACCTTGGCGATGTGGCTGCCGTTGCCGCGCGCCAACAGCAGGTCGAGCGGATCCGTCTCGGCGAAGAGCGCGTCGTCGTCGAGCGCATCCCAGTCCAGCAACACCAAGTCGGCCGCGGCGCCGGGCACGATGCTGCCGCCGCCAGCCAGCCCGCCGCGCACGCTGCGCGGACCGTTGCACGCGGCAAAGGCCCAGAGCTGGTCGCGCGTCATCGTGGTGTCGTAGCCCCAGCCGCGGTGCAGCGAGTACGCCAGCCGCATCTCGCGCAGCGCGTCGTCGTCTTCATCGAAGGCCATGCCGTCCAGGCCCATGGCCACGCGGCATCCGTGCCGCAGCATCTCGGGCACCGGCGCAATGCCCGACTTGAGCCCCAGGTTGGAGCTGGTGTTGACCGCGATCGTCGCGCCGCGCTCGCCAATCAGCGCCAGTTCCTCGGGCCGCGCCCAGGCGCAGTGCGCGAGCGTGAGGCGCGGGCCCAGCAGCCCGATGTCGTCGAGAAAACGGACGATGCCGCCGGGGTGGTTGGCATCGGCCCAGTCGCGCTGATAGCGCGTTTCGAGCAGGTGCATGTGAACGGGCCGGCCCGTGTCGGCCGATGCCTGCGCAATTGCCTCGAGCAGCGGCGTGCTGCACCACTGCACCGCCGTCGGGCCGTACTGGACGGTCGCGTGGCCGCCATGGCCGTCCTCTTCCACCATGCGCGCGACCTCGTCGACCAGCGCAAGCTGCTGCGCGGGAGCCACCGGCTTCACCGCCAGCCGTTCGGCCACTGCATGGCGGATGCCGGGGCGCAGCGCCGCCAGAACGCTCGCGTCGTCGCAGTAGGCAATGCCGTGGCGGTCGCGCATGGCAATGGCGAAGCCGATGCGCACGCCGACGTCGCGCGCCGCGCGCGCCACCGCCCTAGCCTCGTCGACATAGGCCATGCCGCCCTGCACGCGCGTGTAGTGGACCATCAGGTTCGCCACGCCATGCCGCACCGAACGCGCGAACGAGGTCGCGGCGCAAAGGTACGGGTCCATGCCCGGCACCACGCCCAGGAACGGCAGCCAGCCTTCGAGCGGCTGGCCGAAGGCGCCCAGCGTGGCGCTGCGGAAGGTGCGCGCATGATCGTGCGCGTTGGTCAGCGCCGGCAGCGCGAGCAGGCGCGGCGTGCCCGTGCCGGCGACGGCCTCTTCCGCCAGCGGCGCGATCGACCGGATGCAGCCGTCCTCCAGCCCGATGCGCACATCCGATTGCGCAAGCTGCGCGCCGGGATCGGCCAGCAGCCATGCGCAGTCGAGCGGGCCTTCGTGCATGCGAGCGGACATGGCGTTTCCTTCGTAGTCGGGTGGGCGTTCAGAGCGCAGCGATCTTGCGCTCCGCAAGCGGCGGCAGGAAGCGCCGGTCGAAGACCTCGCCTGCGGTCGGTGCATTCGCCAGTTCGAACGCTTCCTTCACCTGCCCGATGGCACGCGTCATGCGCGCGTCGTTCACGTCACCGATACCGCCGGTGCCAACCTCGGGCGTCAGCATCACGGTGCGAAGCGTGTAGAGCAGGCGCCGCTTCTCCAGCGCCTGGTTGAGCAGCGGCTCGCGCTTCATCAGCGCGGCAATGGCCGCGTCGGGGTCGGCCACGGTGTCGCGCACCGCCTTGTTGACGGCACGCACCAGCCCGGCCACGGCCTGCGGCTTGTCCCTGAGCAACTGGCGGGACACCAGCACGCCGTTGCCGTACAGGTCGACGCCGTGGTCTCCGTAGTGGAACCAGCGGATGTCCTTGTCCGGGTCCACGCCCTGCGCCACCAGGTTCATGTAGCTGGTCACCGAGAACACGGCCGAGCCCTCGACGTGGTCCTTCAGCAGCATCTGCTCCTGCAGGTTGGGTGCCATGCTGGTCCACTTGACCTTGCCCGCGTCCACGCCGTTGCGGGCCGCCATCAGCGGGAACATGCGTTGCGCGGCGCCGCCGGCCGGCGAGCCCAGCGTGCGGCCCTCAAGGTCCTTGAGGGTCCTGATGGGGCTGCCCGCCTTCACGATGAGCGCGAACGGCGCGCGGTTGTAGACCATGTAGACCATCACGGGCGCGGCGCCGGGCTTGGCGGCCGCGTTCTGGATGACCGCATTCACGTCGCCGAAACCCGCGTCGTAGGCCCCGGCCATCACCTTGGTCACGGCCGCCGCCGAGCCGTCGCCCTGGTCGATCGTCACCGCGAGCTTTTCCGCGGCGAAGTAGCCCCGGTCTTCGGCGAGGTAGTACCAGGCATGGATGCCCTGCAACTTCCAGTCGAGGACGAACTTGATGGGTGTGAGCTGCTGGGCGCGTGCTTCGCGCACCGGAAGCGCCGCGAGCGATGCGCCCAACGCGGCGGACACCGCGACGACCGCTGCGCGGCGGGATACTGGAAAGGACATGCGAGGCTCCCGTGGGTTGAATCAGATGGCTTCGAAGAGAACGTCCTGCGCGCCTTCCCACAGCACCCTGGTGCCGAGCGTGCGCAACTGCTCCCGCCCTTCGACGATGGTGAGGAAGTGGTTGCCCGCAAGCGTGCCCATCTTGCTGGCGAAGCTGCAGGCGCCGTAGGCCAGGATGATCTCGGTCTCGCTGTAGCCGCCGGGGTAGAACAGGATGTCGCCCACCGACGGATGGCTGGTGTGGTTCTCGAAGCCCACGCCCAGCTGGAAGTCGCCCAGCGGCACCCAGCAGCCTTCGCCGCTCCAGCGCACGTGAATGAGCTTCTGCCGGTAAGGCAGCAGGCGGCGGAAAGCCGCGACGGTGAGCGGCGCGTCGGGGTGCGTCTGCGCCACGAAGCGCAGGCCGCCGGCGGTGATACGGACGAGATCGCTCATGTCGTTCATGCCATTGCCATGTCGGTCTTGCGCTGGGCCCAGCCCGTCATGCGCCGCTCGACCAGCGACGAGACGGCATACAGCGCCACCCCCATCGCCGCAAGCAGGAAGAGCCCGGCGAACACCATCGGCACATCGAAGTTGCCGCTGGCGATCATCATCACCGTGCCGATGCCCTGGTTGGACGCGACCGTCTCGCTCAGCACGGTGCCCACGAAGGCCAGCGTGATCGCGATCTTGAGCGAGGCGAACAGGTAGGGCAGCGCACGCGGCAGGCCCACGTTCCAGAGAATGTCGCGCTTCCTCGCGCCGAGCACGCGCAGCACGTCCTCCAGCTCGGGCTCGGTGCTCGCGAGGCCGGTGGCCACGTTGACCACCACCGGAAAGATGCTGATCACCATCGAGGTCAGGATCGCCGGCACCGTGCCCGCGCCGAACCACACCACGAACAGCGGCACCACCGCCACCTTCGGAATGCTGGAGAACCCCACCAGCAGCGGATAGGTCACGTCGTAGGCCAGCTTCGAAGAGCCGATCATCACGCCGATGACGATGCCCGCTCCCACGCCCAGCACGAAGCCGGCGAGCGTGGTGTAGAGCGTCTGCACGGTGTGCGGCCACAGCAGCGGCATCTTCTGGACCAGCACCGCCGCGATCTGGCTCGGGCGCGGCAGGATCAGGTCGGACACGCCGAAGGCCAGGCACACCACCTCCCAGAGCACGAAGAAGCCGACGAGCGCGCCCGCGGAAAGCAGGCGTTGCCGTGCGAGCGGCGCGATCATGCGGCCACCTCTTCGAGCACATTCCCAGGCGGCACCAGCATCGGTACTGGCACCGCATCGCTTTCGCGGCGCGCCTGCGCGATGCGCATGCGCAGCTGCTGCACCAGCGCCGCGAACTCGGGCGCATAGCTGCTCTCCAGCGTGCGCGGCCGCGCGAAGCCCACGTCGCGCGTTTCGAGAATGCGCCCCGGCCGCGCGCTCATCACGCAGATGCGGTTGGCCAGATAGGCCGACTCGCGCAGGTCGTGCGTCACCAGCAGCACGGTCGGGCGCTTGGCGATCCACAGCGTCTGCATGATGTCCCACAGCTCCTCGCGCGTGAACTGGTCGAGTGCGCCGAAGGGCTCGTCGAGCAGCAGCAGTTCGGGCTCGTGCACGAGCGCACGGCACAGCGAGGCGCGCTGCAGCATGCCGCCCGACAGCTGCCACGGCCGCTTGTCGCCGAAGCCCTTGAGTCCCACCTGCGCCAGCAGCGCATCGGCGCGCTCGGCGTATTCGCCGCGCTTCTTGCTGCGGTAGTGCTGCCGGAAGGGCTCGACGATCTTGAGCGGGATCATCACGTTCTCGCGGATCGTGAGCCACGGCAGCATGGTCGGGTTCTGGAAGGCGAGGCCGATGCGAAGGCGCGGCGCCGCCGACGCATGCGCACCCGCCGGGGCCAGCGTGCCGGCCGCGCCCACCTCGCGCCCGCCGGCAATCACCGCGCCCGCACTCGGCCTCAGCAGGCCGGCCACCAGCTTCAGGATGGTTGACTTGCCGCAGCCGCTCGGGCCCACCAGGGCAACGAAGTCGCCCTTCTCGATGTCCAGCGTCGTATGGTCCAGCGCGATGGTGCCGCCGCCATAGCGCAGCATCACGTCGGACAGTTGGATGAATGCGTTGCCCATGAGGTCCTTCAGGAAAATGTGGAGTCCGTGTCGTCCACCCGCAGGATCGCGGCCACCGGGCCGCCGCCCGCGGGCCCCTGGTGCTCGGCGCCGCCCGACACGTACAGCGCCGTATGGCCGGCCACCGAGGCCAGCACACCGCCCACCACGGCACGCGCATGGCGCGTCGAGTGAATGTCGGAGTCGTTGAGCATGGTGTGGCGCGTGTCGCGCACGCGGCCGTCGGGGCTGGCCTCGGCCTTCGCGAGCAGGTTCACGAGCCGCGCCGACAAGGCCTGCGCATCGCGCTCCGGGTCGAGCCCGAAGGCATCGCGCAGCAAGGCGCGCACGCTCGCGGCGTCGATCGCATCGCGCATCACCGCATGGGCGATGCGGAACGCCGACGCGCTGCCTTGCGCCTCGCCGAGCACGATGACGACGTTGTCTTCCAGCTCGATGCCGGCCGAGGCCGATGCGCGCGCGGAGAACAGCCGCCAATCGCTCATCACGCTGGCATCGCAGACCTCTTCGCGCGCGACTTCGCCAAGCGCGACCGCCACACCGAGCGCCGATGCGCCGCGCGAATAGCCCATCGACTCATAGCTGTCGTGGGTCACGGGTGCGGCGCCGCGTGCCAGCGCGGCGGAGACCTTGGCCGCGGTAAGCAACGGGCACTTGACCTGCACGAAGTGCACGTCGTCCGCGCTCTCGATGCCCGCATCGCGCATGGCCTCGGCCACGGCTTCGGCCGTGGCGTCGACCTGTGCGGTGCGGCCCAATTCCTCCGGCAGGAAGGCGCGCGTGTGCGCGACGCCGACCACGAGGCGCTTGCCCAGGCCAGCCGGCGCTTCGGCCACCCAGCGCCGCGTGAACACCGTGAAGTGCGGCGACAGCACGCCCTCGGTGCCGCCCGACATCACCAGCGCCACGCGGGCATGCACCGCGTCGGGCGTGCAACCCAGCGCGGGCGCCAGCAGATGGCACCAGGCACTGGATGCGTACTCGCGCGTGAAGTCGTTGACGCAGCCGTTGCCTTCGGTCTTTCCCATCACGGCCACGATGTCGGCCGCGACGATCTCGCCCGCATCGATCAGCGCCCTGGCGCCGCTCAGGTCGCCCGGGCCGTTGCACGGAATGCGCCATACCTGCACCTGCTGCACGCGGCCCGCGTTCATGCGGCGCTCCAATCCACTGCACCCACCGGCACGGCCGTCGCAGGCACACCGGCCGGCGTCTGCAGGATGGCGCTGCTGTAGTGCTCGGTGTTGCGCGGCTTCGGAGTGGGCATCTTCTGCACACCCTTCACCGTGCGCCCCCAGCCGACCGCATCGCTCACCAGCTTGCCTTCGCGCATCACGAAGCGCCCGCGCAGCAGCGTGTGCAGCGGATAGCCCTTCACCGCGCGGCCGTTCCACGGCGATATCTTGCTGATGCTCTGCAGCCGGTTCTGCGACAGCGTGCCGGCGCGCTGCATGTCGACGATCGCGATGTCGGCGTGCGCACCCGGCGCGATCACGCCCTTGGTGCCATACAGGCCCCAGGCCCTGGCCGGGTTCACCGCGCTCCAGCGCACGTAGTCCATCAGCGTGGCGCGCTCGCGGTTCACCTCGGTCAGCATCAGCGGCATCTGCGTCTCCACGCCCGGAAAGCCGCAGTCGCAGTCCCAGATGCTCTCGCGGGTCTTCTCTTCGGGGGTGTGCGGCGCGTGGTCGGTCGCGATCATGTCGAGCGTGCCGTCGAGCAGCGCGTCCCACAACGGCTGGTTGTGGCGCGCCTCGCGGATCGGCGGGTTGAGCCGCATCACGCCGCCGAGCTTCAGCATGTGGCTGGTGTTCAGCAGCAGGTACTGCGGGCAGGTCTCGGCCGTCACGTCGACGCCGCGGCGCTTGGCTTCGCGCAGCAGGAAGAGCGAATCGGCCGCGCTGTGGTGCGCGATGTGCACGCGCGCGCCGGTCCACTCGGCCAAGGTGAGCACGCGGCCAATGGCTTCGATCTCGGCCACCGCCGGGCGCGCGGCCAGGTGCGCCATCGCATCGATGCGGCCGGCGGCCTGCATCTGCTTCTGGCGGCGCTGCAGGATTGACGAGTTCTCCGCATGCACCACGGTGCGGATACCCAACGGGGCGAGCTTCTCGAAACCCTCGAGCAACGCACCATCGGTGGGCGCGGGCAGGTTGCCGAAGGTGTTGCCGACAAAGGCCTTGAAGCTGGTGACGCCGGCGTCGAGAAGTTCTTCGAGCCGCTCGACCGTATCGTCGCCCAACAGGCCGTGGATGCCGAAGTCGCAATACGACGACTCAGCTGCCTTCTGCTTCAGGCGCAGGGCCTCGACGGTGCCCGTCGCCGGATTGGTGTTGGGCATCTCGAACACGGTGGTCACGCCGCCCATCGCGGCCGCGGCCGAGCCGGTCTTCCAGGTTTCCTTGTTCGGGTAGCCCGGGTCGCGGAAATGCACGTGGCTGTCGATGGCGCCCGGCAGCAGGAACAGCCCGTCGGCGCGCATCTCCTCGCGCGCCGGCGGCATGGTGTCGTCATGGCCGACGGCCACGATGTGCTCGCCTGCGATGGCCACGCTGGCTTCGATGATCTGGTCTGCGGACACGACGCGCGCGCCGCGAATGACGAGGTCGACTTCTTTCATGCCGGTCTCCTCAGAGCATGGCCCAGCCGCCGTCGACGGGCAGGTCGACGCCGGTGATCTGTCGGGACACATCGCTCGCCATGAAGAGGCAGGCGTTGGCAACGTCGGCATCGGTGGAGACACGGCGCAGCGCATAGTCGGCCGCGTGCCGCGTCATCGCTTCTTCCAGCGTGATGCCGAGCTTGTCGGCCATGTTGGCGCACACCTTCTCGCGAAAGCGCGGCCCGTCGACCATGCCGGGCGCCACGCAATTCACGTTGATGCCGTACGGGCCGGCCTCCAGTGCAAAGCTCTTGGTGATGCCGCGCAGGCCCCACTTCGAGGCCGAGTAGGCCAGGCGGCCGGCGCGTCCGCGCATGCCGAAGGTGCCGCCGACGTTCACCACCTTGCCGCTCCTGCGCTCGATCATCGAGGGCAGGACGGCGCGCATTGTGTTGAAGCAGCCTGTCATGTTGAGCTGCACGATCTCGTCGAATTCCTCGCTCGTGGTTTCCCAGCCGGTCTTGCCGATCGGGCCCGAGCCGCCAGCCACGTTGACCAGCACGTCGATGCGGCCGAAGGCCTCCAGCGCATGCGCGGCCAGTGCCTCGGTCTGCGCGCCCACGGTCAGGTCGCAGGGCACGACGACCGCATCGACGCCGAGCACGCGCGCCTCTTCGGCCACAGGCTCGATGGCATCGGTGTCGCGCCCGGCCAGCACCAGCTTCGCGCCTTCCCGTGCAAAGGCCAGCGTCACGGCGCGCCCCATGCCCTTGGCCGGGCCGGTGATGAGCGCCACCTTGTCTCTCAGTTGCAGTTCCATGTCGTTTCTCGCTTTCAGTTCAAAGTCTTGGAGGGGCGCTCGGCGCGCGCGGGCAGGAAGCTGCGGTCGAACACTTCGGCAGGCGCCGGTGTGCGCGGCAGCTGGTTGGCGTCCACCACGATGTCGATGGATTTCTTCAATCGCGCGTCGTCCACGTCGCCCAGGCCGATGCGGGCCACCTCCGGGTGGCTCATGTCGTTGCGCAGCGTGGCGAGCAGCTTTTCCTTCTCGACCTCGCGCTTGAGCAGCGGCTCGCGCTTCATGACGTAGTCGATGCCCATGTCCGGGTCGGCAATGACTTCCTTCACCGCGCGGTTCAGCGCCTTCACGAAGCCTTGCACCGCCTTGGGGTTGTCCCGGGCGAAGACGCGCGAGAAGAACACGGCGTTCGAATACAGGTCCATGCCGTGGTCGCCGTAGCGGATGAAGCGCAGGTCCTTCGCCGGATCGAGCCCCATCGCCTTCGCGCTGAAGCTCACGGTGGTGACGTAGCCGAAGGCGGCGTCGATCTGCCCGCGCGTGAGCATCTGCTCGCGCAGGTTGGGCGCCATGTTGGTGATGCTTACCTTCGACGCATCGACCTTCGCGATCCTGGCGAAGGCCGGGAACAGCTTCAGCGCGCCGTCGTTGGCGGGGCCGCCGATGGTCTTGCCTTCGAGGTCCTTGGGCGTCTTGATGGGGCTGCCCTCCTTCACCACCAGCGTGAAGGGCGGCGTGTTGTAGAGCATGTAGACCGCCACCGGCGCATCGGCCGGGCGTTTCGATGCCAGGTCGACCAGTGCGTTCAGGTCGCCGAAGCCGGCCTGGTAGGCGCCCGCCGCCACCTTCGGGATCGAGGCCGCGGAGCCCTCGCCCTGGTCGATCTCGACATCGAGGCCCTCGGCCTTGAAGTAGCCCTTGTCCTGGGCGACGAAGAACCAGGCTTGCGGGCCTTCGTACTTCCAGTTGAGCACGAGCTTGACGGGCACCTGCGCGGCGGCGGAAACGGCCGCCAGGGCCAGGCCGGCGGCAGCGCCCAGCGAAGCGAGCGAACGCACGAGGCGCGAGTTGGCGAAGAAGGACAGCGGCATGCGGAGGACTCCTAGCGTTTCTTGGAGAGTGAGGAAAGCGAAGCGAGCAGCGACTCGGCGGTTGCAACGAAACCGTGCAGCTGCTGCACGATGAAATGAATGCCGCGCGTCACGTAGGCCGGCGACGGGGTGCCGCACGCGTCCTTCAGCAACACGCAGTCGTAGCCGAGGAAGTTCGCGTCCTGCAGCGTCGAGAACACGCAGCGGTCGGTGTTGATGCCCGCGAACAGCAGCGTCGTGATGCCCTGCTGGCGCAGGACGCTGTCGAGCTCGTTGTCCCAGAAGCCGCTGAGGCGGTGCTTGTGCACCGTGATGTCGCCGGGCGCTACAGCCAGCTCGTCGATCACCTGCGCACCCCACTCGCCCTGCACGAGCGACGGGCCGTGGTCGATGGGCGAATGCTCCGCATAGCCCACGCCGTCTGCGCTGCGCTTGCCCTTGAATTGCACCGTGGGCGACAGGTTGAGGCGGTCCGCGCGAATACCCCAGTTGAGCCACACCACGCCGCCGCCAGCCGCGCGCCATGCCGGCAGGAGCCGCGCGATGGTCGGAATGGGCTTGCGCGCCGCGCGAATGCCGATGCCCTTCTGCGCGAACCAGCCCTCGGGATGGCAGAAGTCGTTCTGCATGTCGACCACGACGAGCGCGCTGCGCGCCAGGTCGAACTCGATCGGCTGCGGCTCGGCGGGCATCTGCACGGGCCGTGGCCGCTTCGGGGAGCGCACGAGGCTGACCCGGCCGCCGGCGAGTGTCCAGGCGTTGTGGGGCGCCGGACCGAAACGGACGGGCGGTTGCGCCGCATTGGTGCGCGAGGGTGCAGATCGGCGTGTCATGCGAGATCGGCACGCAGTCGCCGTGCCAGAAGGTGCTCCGAATCCATACCGATTCACGTACTGCCCGTTGCCGTTGCGGCAACGGTAAAAGCGGCACTCCTGGCGCGCTTCGTGCAATCGCCACGGGCATGAACCACCTTCGCTTCCTGCGCTATGCAGACGAGGTCGCCCGGGCCGGCTCGATCCGCCAGGCGGCCGAGCGGCTCCATGTCGCGCCCTCCGCCGTCAACCGCCGCATCCAGGACCTGGAGGACGAACTGGGCACACCGCTCTTCGAGCGTTTGCCGCGCGGCATGCGCCTGACCGCCGCGGGCGAACTGTTCGTGCGCTACATCCGCGGCCGCTCTTCGGAGCTGGAGCGGGTGCGCTCCGAAATAGAAGACCTGCAGGGCCTGCGCCGGGGCGCCGTCCGGCTGGTCGCCAGCCAGGCGCTCGCGCCGCGCTTCCTGCCGGCGGCCGTGAATGACTTCGCTGCGGAGCACCCGCTGGTGGCTTTCGATGCGCGCATCGGCGACCACGTGCAGGCCGCCGACGCGCTGCGCAGCTTCGAGAGCGACCTCGCGCTGGTGTTCAACCTGGCGCCGGAGTCCGACATCGAGCGCGTGTGCGCGGTCGAGCAGAAGCTCATGGCCATCATGCACAAGCGCCATCCGCTGGCGAAGTCCAAGACCCTGCGCCTGAGCGATTGCGCCGACTACCCTGTGGTGCTGCCGAACCGCGACACCGGCGGACGCCAGATGCTGGAGCGCTTTCTCGCCCGCAGCTCCACGCGGATAAGGGCCATGGTGGAGAGCAACAGCTTCGAGTTCCTGCGCGGCTGCCTCTACGACGGGCGCTCGATCTCGTTCCAGATGGCCATCGGCGCCGCGGCCGAAGCCCCCGACATCGTGGCGCGGGACATCGAGGACCGCGGCTTTCCGCGTGGCGAACTGGTACTGGCCAGCCTGCGCGGCCGGCAGTTGCCGGTGATCGCCTATGCCTTCGCGGAGTTCCTGCGCAAGCGGCTCGCCGGGGCGCAGGCCGCGGACGCCCGCTAGCGCGACAGCGCGGGCAGCGCCTTCTCCAGCGTGGCGACGAAGGCCTGCATGGCTTCGGTCTCGCGCGCGCCGCGCTTGGTGATGCGGAAGAAGTCGAGCCCCACCTTCGGCTTGGTCAGCACGTCGGTGCGCACGCGGTGCCGGCGGCAGGCGGCCAGCGCGAAGGTCGGCATCACGGCCGTGCCGAAGCCGGCCTCCACCATCGAGATCAGCGTGCCGAAGAAGTTGAACGCGGGCCGCTGCGCGTCGGCACGGCCGATGGTGGCCAGATGCTGGTCGATCACCTTCTGGATCGGGTTGCCGGGCGGCAGGCCGAGGAGTTCGGCGCTGCGCAACACGGACCATGGCGCGGTGCCGATGGCAGGCGGCTCTTCGCCATCACCATCGCAAGGCGCCACCCGCATCAGGTGAAAGCGCCCTACCGGCGTGCGCTCCAGCCCCGCCGCGGCCTTGAAGAAAAAGCCCAGGCCCACGTCGGCATCGCCGGCCGCCACCATCGCCTCCACGTCGCGCAGGTCGGCGTCGAACAGGCGCAGGCTCACCTGCGGATGCGCCGCGCGGAAGGTGGTGAACACCTGCGGCAGCAGATGCGAGGACACCAGCGGCGTGGCCGCAATGCGCAGCGTCTGGCGCGCGGCGTCGCCCTCGGCACCCAGCTCGGCCGCCACGTCGTCGAGGTCGGTCACCAGCCGTTCGACCACCGGCAGCAGGCGTCTCCCCGCAGGCGTGAGGCTCACGACGCGCGTGGTGCGGTCGAACAGCCGGCAGCCCAGCTGCCTTTCCATCTCGCGGATCAGGATGCTGAGCCCCGCCTGCGTGATGTGCGCCTGCTCGGCCGCGCGTGTGAAGTTGCCCATGCGTGCCACCTGCAGGAATGCGCGCATCTGGCGGGTCGATAGGTTCATAAGGATTCATGATAAATCCATATCACATCTAAATTTCCCAAATGACCAGCTTGCGTTCCTAATGCGGCCCGAGACAAAACCGAACGCAACGACCGACCATTCATGAGCAACGAAGTCATCATCCTGGGCGCCGGCATCGGCGGCCTGACCCTGGCGCTGAGCCTGCACCAGGCCGGCATTCCCTGCCGCGTTTACGAGGCCGTGCCCGAGCTGAAGCCGCTGGGCGTGGGCATCAACCTGCTGCCGCATGCCGTGCGCGAGCTCACCGAACTCGGGCTGCTGGACGCCCTCGACAAGGTGGGCGTGCGCACGCAGGAGGCCGTGTTCTTCACCGAGCACGGCCAGTTGATCTTCCGCGAGGCCGCCGGCCAACACGCGGGCTACGACTGGCCCCAGTTCTCCATTCACCGCGGCGACCTGCAGACGGTGCTGTACGAAGAGACGCTGAAGCGCCTCGGCCCCGACAGCGTGGTGTGCAACCGCCGCTGCACGGGCGTGACACAGGACGCCGGGGGCGTCACCGTGCACTTTGCCGATGCGCCTTCGGTGCGCGGCGCTATCGCGGTCGGCTGCGACGGCATCCACTCGGCGCTGCGCAAGCAGCTGTACCCGGATGAAGGCGCACCGCGCTATTCGGGCGTGAACATGTGGCGCGGCACCGCGCGCTGGAAGCCCTTTCTCTCGGGCGGCAGCATGGTGCGCGCGGGCTGGCTCGCGGTCGGCAAGATGGTGATCTACCCGATCCGCAACGACATCGACGCCGACGGCAATCAGCTCGTGAACTGGGTCGCCGAGATCCACGCGCCACAGCCCGCCCTGCGCGACTGGAGCCGCGCGGGCCGGCTCGAAGACTTCCTGCCTGCGTTTGCCGACTGGCACTTCGACTGGCTCGACGTGCCCGCGCTGATCCTCGCGTCGGACACCATCCTCGAGTACCCGATGGTCGACCAGGACCCGCTGCCGCGCTGGACGCACGGCCGCCTCACGCTGCTGGGCGACGCGGCGCACCCCATGGTGCCGCGCGGCTCCAATGGCGCCGGGCAGGCGATCATCGATGCGCGCTTCCTGGCCGGTGCGCTGAAGGACCTGGGCGTAGGCACCGCCGCGCTGGAGGACTACGACCGCGTGCGCGTCAAGGCCACCACGAACGTGGTGCTGACCA
Source organism: Variovorax sp. YR634 (assembly GCF_900106655.1). Lineage (NCBI taxonomy): Bacteria > Pseudomonadati > Pseudomonadota > Betaproteobacteria > Burkholderiales > Comamonadaceae > Variovorax > Variovorax sp. YR634. The sequence continues at coordinate 70,013 of NZ_FNOL01000004.1, read as the reverse complement.
ACCGCAGCAACCCGCCCGACGCGATCCTGCGCGAAGTGTTCGAGCGCTCGGGCGGCAAGCGCTTCCGGAACATCGAGGACGTCGTGCCCGTCGCCGAGCTGCAGGCCATCTCGGACAACTACAAGCGCGTGGCCGGCTACGACCCGGTGGCGCTGAAGGCGCGCGCCTCCTACCTTTGAGCATCACTGAAAAGAACACGGAGACACGACCATGCGTTCGCTTATCAAAAAGACCCTTGCCGCCCTGCTCTTCGCAGCCGGCGCCACCGCCGCCTGCGCCTGGCCCGACCAGCCGATCACGCTGGTGGTGCCCTACACGCCCGGCACCGGCATCGACCTGGTGGCGCGCCAGCTCTCGGCCCGCCTGCCCGCCCTGCTGGGCCAGCCGGTGATCGTGGAGAACGTGGCCGGCGCCAGCGGCAACATCGGCAGCGAGCGCGTGGCTCGCGCCAAGCCCGACGGCTACACGCTGATGGTGCAGGTCAACACGCTGGTGATGAACCGCAGCCTGTATCGCTCGCTGAGCTACGACCCGGTGGCCGACTTCGCGCCGGTGTCGCTCACCTCGTGGGGCACGCTGCTCCTGGTGACGAACCCGAACGTGCAGAAGGCGACGACGGTGTCGCAGATGGTGAGCGCGGCCAAGGCGGCGCCCGGCAAGCTGACCTACGCCACGCCGGGCGTCGGCACGCCGCATCACCTGTCGATGGCGCTGTTCATGCAAGGCACGGGCACCGAGATGCTGCACGTGCCGTACAAGGGCACGGCCGGCGCGGTGACCGACCTGCTGGGCGGGCGCATCGACTACATGTTCCTGCCGGTGCACGTGGCGCTGCAGCACATCCAGGTGGGCAAGCTCAAGGCCATTGCCACCGGCAGCGGCAAGCGCCTGCCGCAACTGCCCGACGTGCCGACGCTGGCCGAAGCCGGCGTGACCGCCGACAACGTCGACATGTGGTACGGCGTGCTCGCGCCCAAGGGCACGCCGCCTGACGTGGTGGCGCGACTCAACAAGGAGATCGCGGCAGTGCTGAAGCAGCCCGAGGTAGCGAAGTCGTTCGAGTCGCAGGGCATGGTGCCGGCCAGCTCGACGCCGGCCGAATTCGGCACGCTGATGAAGAAGGATGCGGACCGCTGGGCCGCAGTCGTCAAGCGCGGCAACATCACCGCTGACTGAGGCAGCAGCAGGCTCGTTCAGCGCGGCGCCGAGGCCTTCCCCGCGTGCCGCGCCAGATGCACCTGGTGCAGCGTGATCTTGCGCACCTCGGCCTGGCTGGTCTCGATGTGCGCGCGCAGCAGCATCGCGGCCTGGTCGCCGCGATTGGCTCGCACGGCCTTCAAAATCTTCGCGTGCTCATCGTAGGTGGCATCGATGCGCGGCTGCTTGGTGAAGTCGAGCCGGCGGATGATGCGGATGCGGTCGGTCACGTCGCCGTGCACGCGCGCCATCTCGGCGTTGCCGGCAGCCGCCACGAGCGAACAATGAAAGGCTTCGTCCCACTGCGCCACCTGCGCCATGTCGCTGCTGCGCTGCGCCGCGGGCACCAGCCAGATGCCGGCCAGCGTGTCGAGCAGGCCGCGATCGATGTGGCGGTCGGTCTCGCACAGCCGGTGCACGGCGGTGGTCTCCAGCACCATGCGCAGGTCGTAGAGCTGCTCGAACTGGTCGAAGTCGAAGGGCAGCACGCGCCAGCCGCTGCGGAACAGCACTTCGACAAAGCCTTCCTGCTGCAGCCGGAACAGCGCCTGCCGCACCGGCGTGCGCGATACGCCGAGCCGGTCGCTGATCTCGCTCTCGGTAAAGCGGTCTCCGGGCACGAGGATGAAATCGGCCACGTCGCGCTTGAGCTGCGCGTAGACCTCGTCGGCCCGCGTGCGGAAAACGGCCGTATCGGTGGCAGTAACGGGAGATTCGGGGCGGGTTCGAACGGTAGACACGTGTGGAATGGTAGTCGCTGGCGTCGGCGTCAAGAAGAAGGGCTGCTGTTCAACGCCTCGAGCAGTGCGGCGCTCGGCGCGGTCCAGCCGACGATGCCGCCCTGGGCGCGCACCATGTCGAGCGTGGCCGCCTTGAATGCCGGGAAATAGCTTTCGGTGCAATCCTCCAGCAGCAGGCTGTCGTAGCCGCGGTCGTTGGCTTCGCGCATGCTGGTCTGCACGCAGACCTCGGTCGTGACGCCGCCGAACAGCAAGTGGGTGATGCCGCGCTGCTGCAGCAGTTCGTGCAGGCCGGTAGCATAGAACGCGCCTTTGCCGGGCTTGTCGATGACGATCTCGCCGTCGATGGGGGTGAGCGCTTCGATGATCTGGTTGCCAGGCTCGCCAGCCACGAGGATGCGGCCCATGGGGCCTTCGTCGCCAATGCGCAGCGTGGGATTGCCGCGGTTTCGCTTGGCCGGTGGGCAGTCGGAGAGGTCGGCGGCGTGCGCTTCCCTTGTGTGCACTACGAGGCCGCCGGCTTGTCTCCACGCCCGCAGTGCTTCTTTGGTTGCGGGGACGATGGCTTCGAGCAGCGAGACATCGTTGCCCAGCGTTTCGCCGAAGCCACCGGGCTCGATGAAGTCGCGCTGCATGTCGATGAGGACCAGCGCTGTCTTTGCTACGTCGAACTCGTAGGGGAAGGGGTTGGCTTCGTTTATGCGCATGCTGTTGCTCGCTGGTTCCGTGGGCGAGGGTGCGGCACCTCGAAAGAAAACAGAGCACTCATGCCGCCGCCTTCAACGGCTCGTGATGACCGCCGCCCATGTGGGCTCCGATCACATGCCGCTCGGCTCCGGCAGCCGGAGTCTCGAACACGATCTGGCCTTCGCTCATCACGACGATGCGGTCTGCCAGTTCGAGCAGTTCGTCCAGGTCTTCGCTGATCAGCAGCACCGCCCCGCCCTTCTCGCGTACCTGCACGATGCGTGAGTGGATTTCGGCGACGGCCGCGAAGTCCAAGCCGAACACCGGGTTCGCGGCGATCAGCACGTTGATGTCGCCGGCCAGCTCCCGGGCCAGCACCGCGCGCTGTACGTTGCCGCCGGAGAGGCTGCGGATCGGCGCGCCTTCGCCCTGCGTCTTCACGCCGTACTCCGCGATCCATTCGCGCGCCCTGCTGCGCCAATAGGGAAAGCTCAGTACACCGCCGCGCGACAAGGGCGGTTGATCAAAGTCTCGCAGCGCCATGTTTTCCGCGACGCTGAGGTCACCCACACAGGCGTTGCGCAGCGGCTCTTCGGGAAGGCTCCGGACCTTGAGCTTGCGGTTCTCGGCGCGATGCGCACCATAGGCCTGCCCCATTACCGTGACCTTGCCCGCAAGGCGCGGACGCTGACCGACGAGCGCCTCTACAAGCTCGCGCTGCCCATTGCCGGAGACGCCAGCCACGCCGAGGATTTCTCCTGCGCGCACGAACAAGCTCAGGTCGTGCAGAGCCAGCGTGCCGCGATCGCCTTGCGCCTTGAGTCCTTCGACCTTCAATGCAACCGGCGCATTGGCAGGCACGGGCTTCCTGGCAACAGGCGTCGATGTCGTTGCCTGCTCGCCGCCCATCATGGCCTGCGCCAGTTGCGCCGGGCTGGTGTCCACAACTCGGCAGTGATGCACCGCCTTGCCCCGCCGCAGCACCGTCACGCTGTCGGCATACGCCATCACCTCGCGGAACTTGTGCGTGATGATGAGCACCGTGCACAGCCCGCTGCGCGCGAACTCGCGCACATGACCCAGCACCTCGTCGGCCTCCTGTGGCGTAAGCACCGAGGTGGGCTCGTCCAGGATCAGCAGGCGCGGCTTCAGGTACAGCTGCTTGAGCAGTTCGAGCTTCTGCTTCTCGCCGGCCGCGAGCTCAGAAGGGCGCACGTCCAGGTCGAGGCTGAACGGCGTGGTCGCAAGAAAGTCTTTCAGTTCCGCGCGCTTCGTCTTCCAGTCGATCAGCGCCGGCGTCTTGCCGCCTGCGAGCAACAGGTTCTCCGCCACCGTCATGCCGGGCGCCAGCGTGAAATGCTGGTAGACCATGCCGATGCCCAGCGCGCGCGCCACGATGGGGTTGGCGATGTCCTGCTCGCGCCCGTCGATCAGGATGCTGCCCTCCTCCGCGCGCTGGAAGCCCGCCACGCACTTCACCAGCGTGCTCTTGCCCGCGCCGTTCTCGCCAAGCAGCGCATGCACCGTGCCGGGCTCGACGCGCATCGTCACGCGGTCCATGGCCGTGAAGGCGCCGAAGCGTTTGGTGAGCTCGTAGGTGTCGAGCGCGAGTGCACCAGTGCCTGAGGGAAGGCCGCCGATGGCGTGGGGTGATGTGGCGCTCATGTTCGTTTGCCATCCCTTCGGTGCGTGTTCGGGGTGCCGCCTATCAATAACCGCTCTGACCGATCACGTCGATGGGGTGCCTTGCGCAGCGAAATAAAGGAGGAGCCCGAAGGGCGGGGGACATTCGCGGAGCAAGGTACCCCGTCGGCGTGATCGTGCCCCGAACAAAGCAGCGTCATACAACCGCCAGCAAGGCCTGCGAGGTGGCATGCGCCCCGAACACGCCGCCCTGCATGGTGATCATCTTCAGCGCAGCAAGATGATTGCCGTAGTCCGTCGCAGCCGTGCAGTCCGACAACAACAGGCACTCGAACCCCCGGTCGTTCGCGTCGCGCATCGTGGTGTGCACGCAAACATCGGTCGTGATGCCCGCAAGGATGATGTTCTCGATGCCACGCGTACGCAGGATCAGTTCGAGGTCCGTCGCGTAGAACGACCCCTTGCCCGGCTTGTCGATCACGATCTCGCCCGGCAGCGGCGCAAGCTCGGGAATGATTTCCCATCCCGGCTCGCCCCGCACCAGGATGCGCCCGCACGGCCCGTCGTCGCCGATGCCCACGCCATTCGCACCGATCTGCCGCGACCGCCATCGCTTGTTGGCCGGCAGATCGCCGAGGTCGGGCCGATGCCCTTCGCGCGTGTGGATGATGTGATAGCCCAGCGGCCGCAGCACCGCCAGCGTACGCGCGATCGGCTTGATCGGCGCCTGCACCAGCGACAGGTCGTAGCCCATCACGTCGACGTACCCGCCCTTGCCGCAGAAGTCGGTCTGCATGTCGATGACGATGAGCGCGGTGTTGTCGGGCCGCAGCGCGCCGTTGTAGGGCCAGGCATAGGGCTCGGCGGCCACGTGGCGTTCGGTGGTATTGGCGATGGTGGTGGTCATGGTCGTCATCCTGCGTAGTTGCGTTGCGGCGGCGCGAAGCCGCAACTCGTGCCGTCGGTCACCTTCACCTCGGCGCTCCACGGCAGCCTGTAGGTGCCGGCGGCCATGTCGTGCATGTAGGTGTAGGGGCAGTCCTGTGCGCCGCCCTTCACCGCGACATACCCGCGGTGATAGAGCTGGTAGATGTTGTTCTCCACGCCCCAGCCGGTGCGGGCCTCGCGCACGAGGTCGGGGCGTAGCTCGGCGGTGATGATCTCGTCGACGCGGCCACCGCCCTCGACCAGCACGGTGCCGTCGAAATTGCAGAACATGCCCTCGCCCATCGAGTCGAAGCTGCCATCGCTGCCGCACAGGCACACGCTCGCGGTGTACGCGAGATTGCAGAAAGCGTTGGCCTGGTTGGTGATCTTCCACGCATGGCGGATGGGCGCGGTGTAGCCGGCCGTACGCAGGATGATGTCTGCGCCCTTGTATGCAGCCTCGCGCGCCATCTCGGGAAACATGCCGTCGTGGCAGATGATGAGCGACAGCTTGCTGCCGTTGGGTCCGTCGCACACCGGAATGCCCAGGTTGCCGGGCTCCCACGGCTCGACCGGCACCCACGGGTGCAGCTTGCGGTAGTAGAGCCTGATCTCGCCGCGGTCGTCGATGATCAGGCCACTGTTGTAGGGATTGCCGCCGGGGTTGGCTTCCATGATGGAGAAGCAGCCCCAGATGCGATGTTCGAAGCAGGCATTCTTGAAGGCCGCGACTTCAGGGCCGTCGAGCGTGCACATGATCTCGGGGTTGGTGTCCATCGAGAGTCCGTGCAGCGCGTACTCCGGGAACACCACGAGGTCCATGGTCGACTGGTTGCGGCGGGCCTTGCCCACCATCTCGCAGATGCGCTTCGCCTGTGCGGCGAGGTCGGCCGGCGTCTTCACGCTCGGCAGCTGCAACTGCACCAGACCGACGACGACGCCGTGCGGCGACTTGTTGAGGCCTCCGAGACCGCTCATGACGTTCAACTCCTTGTCGACGAGAGTTCGCCGGGGCTGCCGACGGCCGCGCTACCCGGCTTGCAGGTGAACACCAGAATCACCAGCGTGAGCACATACGGCACGGTGTTGAAGAGGTGGTAGCCCCAGCCGATGCCGATGGATTGCAGAGCCGGGCCGATGGCGCCCGCGCCGCCGAAGAGCAGCGCCGCACCCACGCAGCGCAGCGGGCTCCAGCGCGCGAAGATGACGAGCGCCACCGCGATCAGGCCCTGGCCGCTGGAGATGCCTTCGTTCCAGCTGCCCGGGTAGAACAGCGTGAGCGACGCACCGCCGAGCCCGGCGATGAAGCCGCCCGCCGTGGTCGCCGCGATGCGCAGGCCCGAGACCGAGTAGCCGAGCGCGCGCGTGGCCTGCGCCGAGTCACCCGCCATGCGCACCAGCAGCCCGGCACGCGTGCGCGCGAAGCCCCACCACAGCAGCACTGCGAGCGCGACGCCAATGGGCACCAGCGCATTGAGCTGCAGTGCCGAGCGCACGACAGTGTTGTCGCTCCAGAAGCCCAGCGGGATCGCGGGAATCTGCGGCGCCTGCGGCTGGATGAGCGGCTTGCCGAGATAGAACGCGAGCCCCGTGCCGAGCAGCATCAGCGCGATGCCGGTCGCCACGTCGTTCACACGGTCGAGCGAGCACAGCAGGCCGTGCAGCAGCGCAAGCGCCGCACCGGCCACCGCGCCGATCAGCACGCCGAGCCATGCGGAGTCGGTGAGGTAGGCACCGCCGAAGGCCGCCATGGCCGACAGCACCAGCACACCTTCGAGCCCGAGGTTGATGCGCCCCGATTTCTCGGTGAGGCATTCGCCCAGGCTCACGAAAAGGAACGGAGCGCCGACGCGCAGCGCGCCGCCGACGATGCCGGCAACCAGCGCGATCCATTGGTCGGCCGTCATGTGTAGCTCCTTGCCTCGGGCAGCATGCGGTCGCCGAACTTCTTCCAGTTGACCGTGCGCAGGCCCTCGCTCGCGAGGATCAGCACGAAAGCGATACCCTGCAGCACCAGCACCGACGCATCGGGCAACCCCAGCCGCCGCTGCAGCAAGCTGCCCGCCGCGCCGAAGCCGCCGAACAGGATCGCCACCGGCACGATGGCCACCGGGTTGTGCCGCGCGATGAAGGACACGAGGATGCCCGCGTAGCCATACCCCGCGATCAGCGAGGCATTGGCATTGGTGTGCACCGCCGCCACCTCGACCGCACCCGCCAGCCCCGCGCACGCACCGCCGAGTCCGCAGGCCGAAAGAATGAGCCGAGTGGCCGGCAGCCCCACAAGCTGCGCGGTGCGCGGATTGCCACCCACCACGCGCACCGAGAAGCCCGAAGCCGTGGCGCGCAGCCACCAGCCGAGCCCCAGGCAGGCCACGATGCCGATCACCAGGCCCCAGTGCACGTCGGAACCACCGATGCCGCCTATCAGCATCCCGTCGTTCAATGCATAGGTCGAAGGCTTGTTCAGGCTCGCCGGGTCGCGCAGCGGCCCTTCGACCAGGTGCTTGAAGATGCCGATGGCGATGTAGGCCAGCAGCAGGCTGCTGATGGTTTCGTTGATGCCGCGAAACTGCCGCAACCAGCCCGCGAGAACGATCCACACCGCACCGGCGATGGCGCCCGCAATGCAGACGATCACCGTGCCGATGACATTGCCGGGCAGCGGCACCGCATGCGCCAGCGCCGCGCAGGCCAGCCCGCCCAGCACCAGCGCGCCCTCGCCACCGATGATGATGAGCCCCGCGCGCGCGGGCAGCGCCACGCACAGCGCGGTGAGCATCAGCGGCGCAGCGCGCTGCAGCGTGTTCTGCCAAGAGAACCAGTCGCCGAACGCGCCCTTGAACAGCGTGGCCCAGACCTCCACCGGATCGACGCCCGCGAAGGCCACCAGCAGGCCGAACACCAGCAGTGCCGCCGCAATGGCGAACACCGGTAGTGCGAATTCCTTGAGCGCGTGGCGCATGGCGATGCTTGTTGCTGCGCGGCTCAGACCTGGCCGACGACGCCTTCGACGAGGTAGTTCATCTTCTCGAGTTCCAGGTCGGTCTGCTTGAGCACCTTGCCGGCCGGCACCACGACCGCACCCTTGTTGTCCTTGATGCCGTCCTTGAAGATGTCGAAAGTGCCCGCGATCATCTTCGCCTTGATGTCGTCGGCCTGCTTCTTCGCGGCGTCCGGCACCATGGGGCCGTAGGCGGACATCTTCACGTAGCCCTCCTTCAAACCGCCGCGCAGGAAGTTGGGATGCGGCTTGCCGGTTTGCGCGGCTTCGATGGCGGTCTTGTAGGCGGTGAGCCAGTTCCACTCGGCGCCGGTGAGGTATGCATTGGGTGCCAGCTTGGCCTGGCTCGCGTGGTAGCCGCAGACCATCTTGCCGCGCTTGGCTGCCGTCTCGACCACCACCTTGGGGCCGTCGACGTGCATGGTGAACACATCGCAGCCCTGGTCGGCCAGGCTGTTGGTGGCTTCGGCTTCTTTCACCGCCATCGACCAGTCGCCCGTGAAGATCACGCTGCAGGTGATGTTCGGCTTGACCGAGCGCGCGCCGAGCGTGAAGGCGTTGATGTTGCGCAGCACCTGCGGAATGGGCTTGGCGGCGACGAAGGCGATCTTGTTGCTCTTCGTCATGTGCGCGGCGATGACGCCGTTCAGGAACTGGCACTCGTCGATGTAGCCGAAGAAGCTGCCGACGTTCTTCGGGTGCTTGCCTTCGGTCCAGAGGCCGCCGCAGTGCGAGAAGCGCACGTCGGGGTTCTTGGGCGCGACCGCGAGGATGTGCGGATCGAAGTAGCCGAACGAAGTGGGAAACAGCAGCTTGGCGCCGTCCTGCGAAATCATGCCGGCCATGGTCTTCTGCACGGCGGCGGTCTCGGGCACGTTCTCTTCCTCGACCACCTTGATGCCGGGCAGCTTCTTGATCTCGGCTGCGGCCATGGCGTGCGCCTGGTTGTAGCCGTAGTCGTCGCGTGCGCCGACGTAGATCACGCCCAGGGTGAGCGGCTTGGGCTTGGCCTGTGCGCTGGCAAGGGCGCTCCAGCTTCCGAGGCTGCCTGCCGCGCCAAGTGCGGCCAGGGTCTTGAGGGAATCGCGGCGATTGAATTGGCTGGTCATGACGTACTCCGGTCTTGGATTTGAGGTGGGTGCAAAGAATGTGCCCGCGGGTCAGCCGAGCAGGCTCACGTGGGCGGCGACTACGCGCCAGCCATCGGCCGTGCGCAACCAGGTCTGGCTCTGGCGGCCGGTTTGGCGGCTGCCTTCGCGGCGGAACTCGACGTTGGCGGTCGCGAAGTCGCGGCCGTAGGTGGTGATGACGGTGCGCAGCAGTTCGCGCGGCGGGCTCTGCTGGGGCAGCGATGCGCGGAATGCGCTGATGTCGGCGTGGCCGTAGTGGTTCTCGGAGAAGCCGTAGCGCAGCGTGTGCGGACTGTTCCAGAAGAGCTCGTCGAGCACCGCGCGGTCGTTGCCGACCAGCGCCGCCTCGTAGCGCGCGAACACTGCGCTCACTTCAGCGAGCACATCGGGGATGTTGATCTCGGCTGTCACCGGCGAACCTCCCGCTGGAAGATGTCGAGGCTGAGCTTCTTCATGGCGACGAAGCTCTCGGTGCTCAGCGTCTCGACGGTGCGCGGGCGTGCGTCGCCATAGCGCAGGATCTCGGCGACCTTGGTGGGCCGCTTGGTCAGCAGCAGCACTTCGTCGGCGAGGTACACCGCCTCTTCGAGGTCGTGCGACACCAGCAGCATGGTGGTGCCGGTCTGCATGAACACCTCCTGCAGCTTCTCGCGGATGAAGAGCGTCATCTCGAAGTCGAGCGCCGAGAAGGGCTCGTCGAGAAACAGCACCTCGGGGTTGGGCGCGAGCGCACGCATGATCGACGCGGTCTGCTGCTGGCCGCCCGAGAGTTCGTACGGAAAGCGCTTCAGGTCGAACTTCACGTCGAAGGACGCCACCAGCTCTTCCATGCGCCGGTCGACCTCGGCCTTGCTGCGCCCTTCGAGCTTCAGCGGATAGGCGATGTTGTCGATGGTGCGCATCCACGGGAACATCGCCTCGCGGTAGTTCTGGAACACGTAGCCGATCTTGGTGTCCTTGCGCTGCTTGCCGTCGAACAGGATCTCGCCCGAATCGATGGGAATGAGCCCCGCGATCATGTTGATGAGCGTGGACTTGCCGCAGCCGTTCGGCCCGAACACCGAGACGATGGCGTGCTTGGGAATGTCGAGGTCGAAGTTCTCGTACAGCGGCCAGCCCGCGAAATACTTGGTGAGGCCACGGATGGTGATGTGCGTGCCTGCCGGGCCGGGCTTGAAGGCCGGCCTGGGCACGTCGGCGTATACCGGGCCGTTGACGACGATGTCTTGCGTGACTTTCATCTTCCGCTCCAGTGCACGATGCGGCGCTCGGCAATGAGGAAGAGGATATTGAGCGCATAGCCCAGCGCACCCGCCGCAAGAATCGCCGCGTACATGCTCTTCACGTTGAGCACCTGCTGCGCATCGATGATGCGGTGGCCGAGCCCCGTGTCGGAGCCGATGAACATCTCGGCCACGATGACGATCACCAGCGCCATCGACACCGCCGAACGCAGGCCGACGAAGCTTGGCTGCAGGCTTTCCCAGATCAGCACGTCCTTGAAGACCTGCCAGCGCGAGGCGCCCATGACGCGCGCCGCCATCACGCGCTGCTTGCGTGCGTTGATGACGCCGTAGGCACTGTTGAACACCACGATGAGCAGCGCGCCGAAGGCCGCGATGGCCACCTTGTTGACGTCGCTCACGCCGAAGATCAGCAGGAACAGCGGAATGAGCGCGGACGACGGCGTGGAGCGGAAGAAGTCGATCAGGAACTCCACGCTGCGGTACGCCTTCTCGTTGCTGCCGAGCAGCACGCCCAGCGGCACGCCGATGGCCGCCGCGATGACGAAGGCCTGCACGGTGCGCCACACGGTCATGGCGAAGTCGGTGAGCAGCGGGCCGCCGGCCAGGCCGGTGATGAGCGCGGCGATGGTGTCGGCGGGCGTGGGCAGCAATATCGGCTTGATGAAGCCGAGCCGCACCACCAGGTCCCACACGATGAACAGCACCACCGGGCCTATGAAGGGCAGCATGCGGTCGCGCAGCGGCGGCTTGGGCGCGGCAGTGGCCGTGCTGGCCGGCGGGGTCCACGGCGCGGCCGTGGTCGAGCTTGCTTCGGCCATGGTCGTCAGGCCTTGTAGAGGAGCGTGTCCACCACGACCTTCTTCTCGAAGATGCCCTTGTCGGTGAACAGGTCGTAGAACTTCTGGAAGTACGCGACGTCGCTGGGCTTGAACTCGTTGTAGAGCATGTACGACGCGAGCGGCACTTCCGCCGTGAGCTTGCCTTCGATGGCTGTGTAGCCCTTCATGAACTGGCGGGCCTCGTCGGGCTTGGTGCGCACCAGCTCCACGCCGCGCGCGTAGGCGGCGATGTACTTCTTGGCGATCTCTGGGTTCTTCTTGATGAACTCGGTGGTGAGGCTGGCTGCCCCGCCGTGCCAGGGCGCCATCGGGTCGCCGAGGATGTACTTGGCGACCACGCCGGCCTCGATGACGCGCGTGGTGCCGTTCATGCGGCCGACGGTGCCGGTGGGCTCCAGCGTGTAGCAGGCGTCGACCTGGCCCGCGACCAGTGCGGCCACGTGCTGGCCGATGGGCAGTTCGCTCACGGTCGCGCCCTTGGCGCCCGCGCGCTCCAGCATGGTCTTGCACAGCGTGACGTTCTGGATGCCGGGGCCCGAGGCGACCTTCTTGCCGGCCAGCTCGGCCATGGTCTTGATGGGACTGTCCTTGGCGACGATGAATTCGTCGAGCACGTATTTCGCGTTGCTCGGGTTGGTGCAGAAGATCTTGAAGAGGCCCGGCTGCGCGATCTCGCCGATGGCGAGGTTGGCCGAGCCGGTGCCGTTGGCGCTGCCGTCGCAGCGGCCGGCGAGCATGCCTTCCATTACCTGCTGCGCGCCGGCGAACTTGAGCGGTTCGACGTCGAGGCCGGCTTCCTTGAAGTAGCCCTTGTCGACCGCCGCGAAGAACGGCAGGCCGGCGGCCACGGGCCAGAAGCCGATGCGCAGCTTGGCGGCTCCCTGCGCACGCACGATGGCGGGCGCGGCCAGCACGGCCAGGCCCGCGGCGCCGGCCTGCAGCAGCTTTCGGCGACGCGATGCGGGAGGTTTGTCTTGGGTGCTCATCGGAACTCCTGGTCAGTTGGAACTCGGGGTGGCGCGGCTCGCGACGTATGCGCGCCAACCGCCATGGAGGGTCACGTCCTGCGCACCGGCCAGCGCGTGGCCCTCGCAGATGAAGCCTTTCACCCAGCTGCCGTCAGCCAGCTCGACGCTGCCGAGGCCCAGGGGCGGCGGAATGAGGGAGAGAAAGCTCCCGACCTGCGCCAGTGGCACAGCCCACACTTCGAGCGCGATGGCAGCGCCTTCATTGCCTTCGACCACACGCTGCAGGCCGGGCTTGGGCGGCACGGTGCCCGGCAGCGCATGCAGGCGGTAGGAGGACGAAGTGGTGGTGGCGCGCAGCAGCGTCGCCCCACGCTCGGTGAGCTGGCTGTTGAGCGGCATGCCCGAGAGATGCGCGCCGACCACGGCGATGGGCAGCGTGCCGGCGTCCGGCGCGGCGAGGCCAGGAATGGCACGCGGCTCGGGCAACGGCACGCCGGTCGCGCCTTGCGCGAGCCCGGTGGCGTGGTGGTAGCGCTGGCCCAGGTCGGCCAGCGCGAGGTCGCTGCCGCAGGGGCCGATCAGCGTGATGCCGAAGGGCAGGCCGTCCGCGCGCAGGCTACTGGGCACGGAGAGCGCGGCGTAGTCGAGCAGGTTGACGAAGTTGGTGTACGCGCCGAGGTTGCGGTTCAGCACCACCGGGTCGGCGCGCATCTGCTCGCGGGTGTAGTGCGTGGGCGCGGTGGGCACGAGCAGCACGTCGATGTCACGCCACATCGGCTCGACCTGTTGAGCGATGGCGCGCAGCCGCGTCTGGGCTTCGAACACGTCGGCGGCGCTGTAGTTGCGGCCACTCGCAAGGATGCCGCGCACGGGCTCGATCACGTCGTCGCCGTGTGCGTCGAAGAACTCGCGCACCGCGGCGTAGCGTTCGGCGACCAGCGCGCTTTCATAGAGCAGCGCGGCGGCCTCGGCGAGCGGGGCGTAGGAAATGGTGACTGGCGAGCCACCCATGGCCAGCAGCCGCGCGGTCGCGTCGTTGAACGCCCGTTCGGCGGCGGCGTCGCCGAAGAAGCTCAGCTTGTCGGGTACGCCGAAGCGAAAGTGCGCGGGCAGCGGCTTGCGGCTCAGGGCCAGGTCGCGCGAGTACGGGTCGCGCGCGTCGTGGCCGACTGCGGCGAGCAGCACGTCGACCGCGGTGGCGACGGTGCGCGCGAAGATCGAGACGCAGTCGGCGCTCTGCGCGGCGGGCACCACGCCGAAGGTGCTCAGCAGGCCGCGCGAAGGCTTGAGTCCGACGATGTTGTTGAGCCCGGCCGGCACGCGGCCCGAGCCGGCGGTGTCGGTGCCCAGCGCGAAGTCGACCTCGCCGGCCGCCACCACATAGGCCGAGCCCGAACTGGAGCCGCCCGAGACATAGCGCGCATCGAAGGCGTTGGGTACCTCGCCGTATGGCGAGCGCGTGCCGTTCAGGCCGCAGGCGAACTGGTCGAGGTTGGTCTTGCCAGCCAGGGATGCACCGGCTTCGAGCAGGCGCTGCACCACGGCTGCGTGGACCGTGGGGAGGCGGTCGAAGGCCGGGCAGGCGGCCGTGGTGGGCACGCCGGCGACGTCGATGTTGTCCTTGACCGCGAAGCTCAGCCCGGCGAGCGGCAGGGCAAAGCCCAGGGCCTTGCCAGCCGCTGCGTCCGCCACGGGGGCCGCGAATTTCGCGATCCAGGCGGCGGCGGGCGATCCGCTTTCTCCGTTTTCTTCATGCACCATCATTAGGCATCCAAACATGTGTACAAGTTGAGATGCAAGCGGCGTGCCAGCGGAAACGCGGTGTGGCGCGGATCTGAAACGTGTCGGGATTGGCTCCCTCTCCCCTCGGGGAGAGGACAGGTGCAGACGATGAGGCGCGGCTCTTATCTAGAGACCGCCGCCCTCTCCCCAAGGGGAAAGAGCGTCATGCAGGTCAGCTCTTCTTCGCGTCGCGGTAGAGCTGCTCGACCTTCGGCAGGTTCGCTTCAAGCTTCGTGATGCGATCCGGCCCACTCGGGTGCGTCGAGAGAAAGTTCAGGCTGCCCTGGTTCTTCGACGCCGCGGCCATCTTCTTCCACAGCGACACCGAAGCCTTCGGGTCATAGCCCGCGCGAGCCGCGAGTTCGAGCCCCACGAGATCGGCCTCGGTCTCGTCGCTGCGGCTGAACTTGAGCGTGAGGAGCTGCGTGCCGGCGCGCGCCGCCAGGTCGCCCACCTGGCCCCAGCCGAGCAGTTGCGCACCGATGGAGAGCGCCGCGCCCGTGCCCGCGCTCTTGGCCATGCGGGCGCGCGCATGCTCGCGCAGCGCGTGGGCCATTTCGTGGCCCATGACCATCGCGACCTCGTCGTCGGTGAGCTTGAGCTGTTCGAGGATGCCGGTGAAGAAGGCGATCTTGCCGCCGGGCATGCAGAAGGCGTTGATCTGCTTGCTGCCGATCAGGTTGACCTCCCACTTCCAGTCGCGGGCGCGCGAGTTCCACGGCGTGGCGAAGGGAATGAGGCGCTTGGCGATCGCGCGCAGGCGCTGCAGTTGCGGGTTGCTGTCGCCCGCGAGCGCATTCTTGGAGCGCGCCTGTTCGAGCAGTTGGCCGTATTGCTGCACGCCGGCAGCCTCGATCCTGTCGGCCGGCACGAGGTTGCGCGCCACCGAGGCGTTGCCGACATCGACCTGCGCCAGCGCCGGTGCGCTCAGGGCCGCGCCGGCGGCGGCCAGAAGAAAGGCCCGCCGGGGATTCCACGTGGAAGCGGCAGAAATGGCGGAAACAGGGCGATCGCAGCGTGTGCACATAGGAGGCGGATCATAGGAACAAATGAAGACAAAGGCCCTGGCCGATGTCCCCCGCCACTCATGGACAATCCGGGGTTCATGTCCGCCTCGCCCGCAGAAAACCCCACCGCCCCCTCACCGCCCTGGCGCGACGCGCTGAAGGTCTACCTGGAACCCGCCACCCTGCGCATGCTGGCGCTGGGTTTCTCGGCCGGGCTGCCGCTGCTGCTGGTGCTCGGCACCCTGAGCTTTCGCCTGCGCGAAGCGGGCATCGACCGCACCACCATCGGCTACCTGAGCTGGGTCGGCCTGGCCTACGGCTTCAAATGGGTCTGGGCGCCGCTGGTCGACCGGCTACCCCTGCCGCCGCTGACCACGCTGCTGGGACGCCGACGCGGCTGGCTGCTGCTGGCGCAGTGCGTGGTGATCGCCGGGCTGATCGGCATGGCGTTGAACGACCCCCGGCTGGGCCTCACGCCGCTGATCTGGTGCGCGCTGCTGGTGGCCTTCGGCTCGGCCACGCAGGACATCGCCCTCGACGCCTTCCGCATCGAATCGGCCGAAACGCGCAAGCAGGCCGCGCTGGCGGCCGCCTACCAGACCGGCTACCGGCTCGCGATGATCTGGGCCGGCGCGGGCGTCCTGTGGGTCGCGGCCTGGGCCGAGGTGGCACCGGCGGCCGTGGTCACGGGCGCGGCGGCCTACCAGAACGGGGCGTGGAAGACGGCTTACCTGGTGATGGCGGCCTCGATGGCGGTGGGCGTGATCACGGTGCTGCTGTCGCCCGAACCAGCGCCGAAGGAGCGCCAGATTGAAACGGCCGAGATGGCCGCTACGCGTGAGCAGATCGCAACGACCGGGATTCCCGTCTACGGCGCGATGCTTGCGCTGGCCGTCGTTCTGCTCGTTCCGGCTGCCGTGGCGCTCCAGATTCACTTTGTGATTCTCATCACGGCACTGTTGATCTTTGTGTCGCCGGTCGTGCTCGCCTACGCAGCGCTGGTTATATGGGCCGCGCGCATGAAATGGCGCGTGCGCATTCCCCAGCGGGCGCTCTCGCTGGTCGTCTGGTTCATTCACGCCTTCTACAAGCCCTTCGCCGACTTCATCCGCCGCTACAAATGGCAGGCCATGCTGATCCTTTCGCTGATCGCCATCTACCGCATCAGCGACGTGGTGATGGGCATCATGGCCAACCCCTTCTACGTGGACATGGGCTTCACCAAGGACGAGGTGGCCTCGGTCAGCAAGATCTACGGCGTGATCATGACGCTGGTGGGTGCCTTCGTCGGCGGCGTGCTGTCGATGCGCCTGGGCGTGATGCGGGTGCTGATGCTGGGCGCGGTGCTGAGCGCGGCCAGCAACCTGCTGTTTGCCTGGCTGGCCTCGCGCGGGCACGACCTGACGGCGCTGATCGCCGTGGTCTCGGCCGACAACCTGGCCGGCGGCATCGCCTCGGCGGCCTTCATCGCCTACCTGTCGAGCCTCACGAACATCAGTTATTCGGCCACGCAGTACGCCCTGTTCAGCTCGCTGATGCTGCTGCTGCCGAAGTTCATCGCCGGGTATTCGGGCGTCTTCGTCGACGCCTACGGCTACAGCACCTTCTTCGTCGCCACCGCGCTCTTGGGCGTGCCGGTCCTGGTGCTGGTGGCGCTGGCCTCGCGGATGACGGCCATCACAAGGCCCGCCGACCGTCAATAGGGCCTGGGCCCTATAGGAAACAGCCGACGCTGCGCGCGCCGCGCAACTGGTAGGCTGTGCCGGTATACATTCGTTTCTTTCATTCTCCTTTCCCCCTCGCGCCCTCTTCCTGCGCGCCCATCGTCCGCGAGCCTGCCAGCAAGCCCCTACAAGATCGTGCCGTCCCGAATTTCTCCTCTCCAAATCAGCGCCTACACGGCGACCTCCGCCGTGGGTGTCGGCAAGGACGTGCTGGCCGACGCGCTCGCGCAGTCGCGCAGCGGACTGCGCGCCAATGACTTCGGCGACGCCCCTCTGCCCACCTGGATCGGCCGCGTCGACGGGCTCGAGGAGATCCGCCTGCCCGAATCGCTCGCCCATTGGGACTGCCGCAACAACCGGCTCGCCTGGCTGGGCCTGCATGCCGACGGCTTCATCGAGGCGGTGGCTGCCGCGCGCGAAAAGTACGGCGCCTCGCGCATCGCGCTGATCCTGGGCACCTCGACCGCCAGCATCGGCGAGACCGAGCTGGCCTACACCCAGCTCGACGAACAGGGCATGTTCCCACCCAACCAGCGCCGCGCCGCAGTGCACACGCCGCACTCGCTGGCCATGTTCACGCAGCAGGTGCTGGGCATCAGCGGCCCGAGCGAGACCATTTCCACCGCCTGCTCGTCGAGCGCCAAGGTGTTCGCCTCGGCCGAGCGGCTGATCCGCCTGGGCCTGGCCGACGCGGCCGTGGTCGGTGGGGCCGACACGCTGTGCGGCAGCGTGCTGTTCGGCTTCAACTCGCTCGAACTGGTGTCGAGCGAGCCGTGCCGGCCCTTCGACGCCACCCGCAAGGGCATCAGCCTCGGCGAGGCCGCGGGCTTCGCGCTGGTCGAGCGCGTGCAGACCGGCGCCGACGCCGCGCCGCTGCACCTGCTGGGCTACGGCGAGGCCAGCGACGCGCACCACATGTCGACGCCGCACCCCGAGGGCCTGGGCGCCGAACGCGCGCTCGACGAGGCTCTGGCGCGCGCCGGCCTCGCGCCCGAGGCCATCGACTACATCAACATGCACGGCACCGCGAGCCAGAAGAACGACGAGGTCGAGGGCGCGCTGGTGGCGCGCCGCTTCCCGGCGCGCACGCACGCCAGCTCGACCAAGGGCTTCATGGGCCACACGCTGGGCGCGGCGGGCATCGTCGAGGCCGTCATCAGCCTGCTGGCCATCGAGCGCGGCGTGATGCCGGGCACCGTCAACACCCACACGCTGGACGAAGGCTTCGGCCCGCAGATCAGGCTCGAACCGGCGCGCGGCGAGGTGCGCTATGCGCTGACCAATTCATTCGGCTTCGGCGGCAACAACTGTTCGCTGGTGTTCGGCAAGGCGGCATGAGCGACATGAACCAAGCCCCCACGCCCCCGACCCTCTACATCGAAGGCCCCGCCTTCTGGACACCCACGCTGCCCGGCTGGGAGGCCGCGCGCGCCGCTTTCCGCGGCGAAGGCACGCTGGCCGACCCGCCCGCCAAGCGCCCGTCGCCACAGGTGCTGGCCCCGGCCGAGCGCCGCCGCGCGCCCGATACCGTGGCGCTGGCGCTCGAAGTGGCGGCCGCCGCCCTGGCCGGCTCGGGCCGCAACGCTGCCGACGTGCCCTGCGTGTTCACCTCGGCGCACGGCGACCTGTCGATCAACGACTACATGTGCAGCACGCTCGCGAGCGACCCGAAGATGCTGTCGCCCACCAAGTTCCACAACTCGGTGCACAACGCGGCCGTGGGCTACTGGACCATCGGCACCGGCTGCATGGCGGCCAGCAACGCCGTGTCGGCCTACGAGCACAGCTTTGCCTCGGGCCTGCTCGAAGCTGCGGTGCAATGCGCCTGCGACCAGGAGCCGGTGCTGCTGGTGGGCTACGACGCGCCCACGGTGGGTGCGCTGACCTCCGTGACCGACAGCCGCGGCCTGCTGGCGCTGGCGCTGGTGATCGCCAGCGAACCGACCGAACGGACCGTGGCGGCGCTCGACTGGTCGCTGGCCGGCAGCGAGCCCAACGACAACGCCACTCCGCCGCGCTCGGAGGCCGCGAAGTCACTCGCCGAAATCAACCCCATGGCGCAGGCGTTGCCGCTGTTCGAATCGCTGGCGCACATCGACAATGGCAACGGTTCGGCCCCCATCGACCTGCCGCTGTCTCCCACGCTGTCGCTGCGGCTGCAGCTGAGGCCGCACAGCCGGGGCTGAGTACCGTGCCCCCTGCCCCCGGCGCTATGCTTTTCGCAGCATCGCCGGTTGACAGGGATATTCGAGGTTTACCCAACTTTACGGAGCGTTCAAGCCTGCTTGCTCCCTGTGGACGACCATGAAGCGCATGAGCACCCCCCAACTCCTGATGATCGAAGACGACGCCCGCCTGGCGCAGATGGTGGGCGAATACCTGACGCAGTCGGGCTTCGCGTTCAACCATGCCGGCGACGGCGCCGCCGGGCTCGAGCAGCTGCAGCAGCACGCGCCCGACCTGGTGATCCTCGACCTGATGCTGCCCGACACCGACGGGCTCGAAGTCTGCCGCCGCATCCGCGCGCTGCCCGGCCCGCTGTCGAAGGTGTCGGTGCTGATGCTGACGGCCAAGGGCGACCCGATGGACCGCATCATCGGCCTCGAAATCGGCGCCGACGACTACCTGCCCAAGCCCTTCGAGCCGCGCGAGCTGCTGGCGCGCATCCGCGCCGTGCTGCGCCGCCGCAGCGAGAACGCCACCGAGGCCGAAGCCTCCACGGTGATGCGCTTCGGCACGCTGGAAATCGACCGCAATGCACGCACCGTGTCTGTGGCCGGAGCGCTGGCCGACCTGACCTCCTACCAGTTCGACCTGCTGGTGGCGATGGCCGAGCGCGCGGGCCGCGTGCTCACGCGCGACCAGATCATGGAGGCCGTGCGCGGCCGCGAACTCGAAGCCTTCGACCGTTCCATCGACGTGCACATGGGCCGCATCCGCGCGGCCATAGAAGTCGACGCGAAGAACCCCAAGCGCATCCTCACGGTGCGCGGCGTGGGCTACGTGTTCGCGAAACAGCAAGACTGAGCGGCTGCCGATGCTGCGCAGCCTTTACTCACGCCACCTCTACGTCCGCATCTGGCTCGCGGTGGTGGGCGGCGTCGTCATCCTCACGCTGATGGCCAACTGGATCGTGCGCGAAGCAGCGGAGGCCGAGCGCGAGCGCCTGGCACCGGTGCCGCGCAACGTGGTCGTGCTGGACGCACAGGACAAGCCGATCGGCGCGGGCACCGCCCTGCGCGTACCGGGCCAGGGCCTGGAGTTCGACGTGACGCTCAGCGACGGCAAGGCCATCACGCTGCGCGTGGCGCCACGCGAGCGACCCACCGGCTCCGGCGGCTTCGCGCCGTGGCGCACGCCCTTCGGGCTGGGCTGGATGATCGCGCTGGTGGGCGTGGCGGTGGCATTAGGCGTGTACCCGATCGTTCGGCGCATCACGCAGCGGCTGGAATCGCTGCAGCGCGGCGTGCAGCGATGGGGCGAGGGCGATCTCTCGGTGCGGGTGACCGAAGAAGGGCAGGACGAAGTGGCTGATCTCTCAAAACGATTCAACGCGTCGGCAGAACGCATCGAACAGCTGGTGCGTTCGCACAAATCGCTGCTGGCCAACGCCTCGCACGAGCTGCGTTCGCCGCTCACACGCATCCGCATGGGCCTGGAGCTGATGGGCGAGCGCCCGAGCCCGGCCGCTCGCGAGGAAATTTCGCGCAACATCGGCGAGCTCGACCAGCTCATCGACGAAATCCTGCTGGCCAGCCGGCTCGACGCCAGCGAGGCCGACATGGGCACCATCGAGGCCGTGGACCTGACCGGCCTGGCGGCCGAAGAGTGCTCGCAGGTAAATGCCGAGCTCGACCTGGCCGAAGGCACCGACAACGCCACGCTCACCGTGCCGGGCGTGTCGCGCCTGCTGCGCCGCGCGATCCGCAACCTGCTGGAAAACGCCCGCCGATACGGCGCCGGCGAAATCGCGGTGGAGCTGGGCAGCGCCAACGGCTATGCCACCGTGCGCGTCAACGACCGCGGCCCCGGCGTGCCCACGGCCCTGCGCGAACGCATCTTCGAACCCTTCTACCGTCTGCCGGGCGCCAGCGAGCGCAACGGCGGCGTGGGCCTGGGGCTGGCGCTGGTGAAGTCGATCGCCGAACGGCACGGCGGCACGGTGCGCTGCGAAGACCGCCCGGGCGGCGGCGCCAGCTTCGTGATCCGGTTGCCGGCCGTAGCGCGCGGGCACTGACCGCGCCACCCTCGCCCGCACGGGGCCGTGGTCAGGTTGGCTCCCAGATGCCAACCTAAAATCCCGCCCCTATGCAGAGATCGCACATCGTTCGGCCCGCGGCCATGTTCTGGGGGCTGGTGGTGTTCATGCCGGTCGGCGTCACCTACCTTTCGGCCATCTTGCTGCTGCTCACCATGCTGGTGGCCGGCGGCTTGCGCGAGCGCTACGCGCGGCTGCGCGCCAACCCGCTGTGGTGGCCGGTGGTGGCCTACCTGGCCTGGACCTTCCTCGTGCTGGCCTTCGGGCGGCACTACCCCGAAACCGGCTCCAACCTGTTCCACGGGGTGCGCATCGGCCTCACGATATTGATGGCGATGGCGCTCACGCGCGAAGAAGCGATATGGGCGCTGCGCGGCTTCCTGCTGATCGCGGCGCTGAATATCCTGCTGATCGTGGCCTACTACGCCATCGGCTTTCCGGTCTGGTCGCCGCTGCGCGCGGTGGTCATGGAGGTGGGCAACAAGTCGATCAGCAACGCCCTGCTGTTCAGCGTGGTGGCGTCCACCGCCGCCGTGTGGGGCATTGCACAGATCGCCGCGCACAAGCCGCTGCGTGCCATTCCGGCCTTCGTGCTGCTGCTCGGACTGGGCGTGGTGGTGGCGCTGCCGCTGACTTCGCGTACCTCGGTGCTCGCGTTGCTGCTGGTGATTCCGGTGGTGTGCATCCACCAGTGGCGCAACCACCTGAAGATGCTGGTGAGCGCGCTGGTGCTGGGGGCCGTGGTGCTGGGGGCCGGGCTGTACCAGTTGCCGCAGCTCCAGCACAAGGTCGAGACCGGCGTGCAGGAAATCGAAGAGGCGCAGGCCGGCGCCATCTTCAAGGGCAGCTGGGTCATCCGCTACTACATGTACAAGGACACGGGCCTCATGATTGCCGACCGGCCGCTCACCGGCTGGGGCATCGGCGGCTGGACCGAGCAGTGGCACAAGCGCGGCCCGGCGCTGTTCGCCGACTCGAACATGCCGCACAACGACTTCCTGTGGGTCGGCGCGCAAGGCGGGCTGCCGGCCTTGCTGAGCCTGCTGGTCATCATGGTCGCCGCCGTCTGGCAGGCGTGGAAACGGCCCGACATGGCGGGCCGTTATGCGCTGGCAGCTACGTTGATCGCGCTGATCGCGTCGAGCGTGAATTCGGCCATGCGCGACGCGCAGATCGGCCTGGCACTGCTGTTCATCGCGATGGTCTACCTGCGGCTGGCGCAGGAGAAGCAAGACCCGGATCCGTGGCGCGACCTGCTGCCGTCGCGTTGGCGCAAGAAAGAAACCGCCCCCCAGGCTGCTGCCTGAACTGCAGTAAAGGGGCGGTTGCGTCGGCTCGGCTCAGTGCCGCGCCGACACCGTCTCGCCGGCCTTCAGCCGGTACACCGTGCCGCAATACGGGCACTTGGCCTCGCCGGTGCGCGCCACGTCGAGGTACACCTTCGGGTGGCTGTTCCAGAGCTTCATGTCGGCCTTGGGGCTGGGGCAGAAAACGCCGCCCTGATGGTTGAGCTCCTTGGCCAGGAGTTCGACGACTGCATTGGTGGACATGGGTTCTCTCAGACTTTCGTGAGCCAGTGGGCGTACTTGGGGTTCTTGCCGTTCACGATGTCGAAGAAGGCAGACTGGATTTTCTCGGTGATCGGGCCACGGGCACCGCCGTCGCCGCGGTTGCCGATCTCGACGCGGTCGAGTTCGCGGATGGGCGTCACTTCAGCAGCGGTGCCGGTGAAGAAGGCCTCGTCGGCGATGTAGACCTCGTCGCGCGTGATGCGCTTTTGCACCAGCTCCAGGCCCAGGTCCTTGCACACGTGCAGGATGGTGTTGCGCGTGATGCCGTTGAGCGCACCGGCCGAAAGGTCGGGCGTGTACACCACGCCCCCCTTGACCACGAAGATGTTCTCGCCCGCGCCTTCCGACACGAAGCCGCTCGCGTCGAGCAGCAGCGCCTCGTCGTAGCCGTCGTCCAGCGCTTCCATGTTGGCCAGGATCGAGTTGGTGTAGTTGCTCACCGTCTTGGCCTGCGTCATCGTGATGTTGACGTGGTGGCGGGTGTAGCTGGAGGTTTTCACGCGGATGCCGCGCTTCATGCCCTCTTCGCCCAGGTAGGCGCCCCAGGACCAGGCCGCGACCATGGCGTGGATCTTGTTGCCCTTGGGGCTCACGCCGAGCTTTTCGGAGCCGATCCAGATCAGCGGACGCAGGTAGCAGCTTTCGAGCTTGTTCTCGCGCACCACCTGTTTCTGGGCCTCGTTGAGCTGTTCGGGCGTGAACGGGATCTTCATGCGCAGGATCTTGGCGCTGTTGAACAGGCGCTCGGTGTGCTCTGCCAGGCGGAAGATCGACGTGCCGCCGTCCGCCGTCTTGTAGGCGCGCACGCCCTCGAAGGCGCCGCAACCGTAGTGCAGCGTGTGGCTCAGCACGTGGATCTTGGCGTCGCGCCAGTCCACGAGTTCGCCGTCCATCCAGATCTTGCCGTCACGGTCGTCCAGCGAGGGGGGGATCGAGCTCATTTCCTGATTCCTTTGTTTGGGAAGCGGTGTGGGGTGGGGTGCGACGGGGGAAGTCGCAAAAGCTTTCGATTTTACGGCCGGGGCCGGAACGGGGTGCCCGACAATGGCCGGTTGTGCAAACCAGTGGAAAAAGGGTTTCCGTGTCCGTATTCAAGAACGTCATCGTCTATCGCATCGAACCTGCCTGGTCCCAAACACTGGCCGAGGCGGAAGAAGGGCTCGGCAAGCAGCGCTTCGAGCCCTGCGGCCCCTCGCAGGAAAAGTCCGCCGGCTGGGTCGAGCCCCGCGGCGAAGCCAACGGCCCGTTGGTCGAATCCATCGACGGCCAGTGGCTGGTCGAATACATGATCGAGAGCAAGACCGTGCCCGGCTCCGTGGTGCGCCGCAAGCTCGACGAGCGCTGCGCGCAGATCGAAGCCACCACCGGCCGCAAGCCCGGCAAGAAGGAAAAGAAGGAGCTCAAGGAAGACATCACCCTGGAGCTGCTGCCCATGGCCTTCACGCGCAGTGCGCGCGTGGCGGTGTGGATCGACAAGGCCGAGAACCGCCTCGTGATCAACAGCGGCAACGCCGCACGCGCCGATGAAGTGGTCACCAGCCTCGTGAAGTCGCTCGACGGCTTTGCCGTGGCCCTCATCAACACGCAGATCGAGCCCGCAGCCGCCATGGCCAACTGGCTGCTGACGCAGGAGCCGCCGGCCGGCTTCACCATCGACCGCGAGTGCGAGCTCAAGGCCTCCGACGACTCCAAGGCCGTGGTGCGCTACGCCAAGCACCCGCTGGACATCGACGAGGTGAAGCAGCACATCACCGACGGCAAGCGCCCGACGCGGCTCGCGTTGACGTGGGACGACCGCGTGTCCTTCGAGCTGACGCACGGCATGCTGATCCGCAAGATCACCTTCCTCGAAGGCACGGGCGACGGCGCCGCGGGCGGCAAGAAGGAAGATAACTTCGACGCAGACGTGGCAATTGCCACGGGCGAACTGGGCCAGCTGGTGCCGGCGCTGCTCGATGCTCTAGGTGGCGAGGCGGCGTTCTCGGCGGCATTGCCCGACGAAGCGCAGAAACCGGCTGTGGCAGCCGCACCCACGACGACCGTGCCTGCCGATGCGCCCGAGGAAGAAGACGCGCCGTTCTAAGGCCGCTATGGCTCAGGCGACCAGGTAGGTCTGCGCCAGCCGCACCCAGCATGCGGCTCCAAGCGGCAGCACCTGGTCGTTGAAGTCATACCCGGGGTTGTGCACCATGCAGCCCCCGAACTCGCCCTCCCCGTTGCCGAGCAGCAGATAGCAGCCCGGCAACGCATCGAGCATCCACGCGAAGTCCTCGCTGCCCGCGAAACCCCGGGGCACTTTCGTGATGACGCTCTCCTCGCCCACCAGCTCGGTGCATACCTTTGCCATCAGCTGCGTCTCGGCCGCGGTGTTGACCACCGGCGGCACCAGCTGGCGGTAGTCGATCTCGGCCTCCACGCCGTGCGCCTGCGCGGTGAGGCTCACGATCTCGCGGATGCGCTGCTCGACCAGCGCGCGCGTCTCGGGCTGCGCCGCGCGCACGTTCAGGCCCAGCGACACCGACTGCGGAATCACGTTGTGCGTGGCGCCGCCGCGAATGAAGCCGACCGACACCACCGCCGTGTCGTCAGGCGCCACGTTGCGCGCCACCACGGTCTGCAGCGCTGTCACCACCGCCGCAGCCGCCGCGACGGGATCGCGCGCGCGGTGCGGCATGGCACCGTGTCCACCCACGCCCTTGATCGTGACGTCGGCCACGTCGGACGACAGCGTGACCGGGCCTTCGACCGCCAGCACCGTGCCCACCGGCACGCCCGGCGCGTTGTGCAGCGCGTACACCGCATCGCAGGGGAAGCGCTCGAACAGGCCGTCCGCGATCATCGCGCGCGCGCCGCAGAGGTTTTCTTCATCGGGCTGGAAGATCAGGTTCAGCGTGCCGTCGAAGTTGCGCGTCGTCGCCAGCGCCTTGGCCGCGGCCAGCAGAATCGCCGTGTGGCCGTCGTGGCCGCAGGCATGCATGCGGCCGGGGTTGCGGCTGGCATACGGCAGGCCGGTGGCCTCGATGATGGGCAGCGCGTCCATGTCGGCGCGGATGCCGAGGCGGCGCGTGCCGCTGCCGAGCTTGAGCTGCGCCACGATACCGGTCTTGCCGATGCCGGTGTGCACCTCGTAGCCCCAGCTGCGTAGCAGGTTGGCAACGAGTTCGCTGGTGGCGCTCACCTCGAAGCCGAGCTCCGGGTTCGCGTGGATCTGGCGGCGGATGTCGACGAAAGCCTGTGTGTCGACATCGGCCTGGGGGAGCAGGCGCGACAGGAGCTTCGTGGTCTGGGGGCTGAGTTCGCGGGTCATGTGAAAGGGTTCGCTCTCGGTGAAGTTCTTCGATCAATCGGCCTTGCGTTCGCGCAGGCTCAGCAGCGCGCACAGGCTTAGCACGCCGCAGACCATCATGTAGAAGGCCGGCGACATCGGGTTGTCCGTCTTCGCGAGTAGCCAGGTGACGATGAACTGCGAGGAGCCGCCGAACACCGTCACGCCCACGCTGTAAATCACCGAGATGCCGCTGGCGCGCACGCCGGCCGGCAGCATCTCGAGCAACATCAGAAACATCGGCGTGGTGCCGATGTTCACGCTCGCGGTCAGCAGTGCCGACAGCGCCAGCACCAGCGGCACGCTCGGGTAGTGGCTGATGATCCAGAACACCGGGTAGACGGCGACAACGCTGAACAGCAGCGAGCCGATCACCAGCGGCTTGCGGTTCGGCAGCCTGTCGGCCAATCGCCCCGCCACCAGCGACACCACGAACAGCGTGATGCCCGTGACGCAGCCCGACAGCAGCGACAGCGACGGCGGCATGTGCAGCACGCGGATCATGTAGGTGGGCATGAAGAACACCACGAGGTACATCGTCGCCGTGCCCGCCGTGGTGGCGAGGATGCCCTTGAGCACCAGGCCGCCGTGGTTGCGCATCAGCCGCCCGATGGGGCTGGACTCGTGGCTTTCGGCAACGTGCGTTTCCTCCAGTTGCGAGCGGATGTACAGGCCCACCGGCGCGATCAGCAGGCCGAGCAGGAACGGCAGGCGCCAGCCCCAGCTTTCGAGCGACGCCTGCGGCAATGCGGCGTACAGCGCGGCGCCCGTGAGCGCGCCCAGCAGCGCAGACACGCCCTGGCTCGCAAGCTGCCAGCTCACGCGGAAACCCCGTCCCTTGATGCCTCCGGCCTCCATCAGCATCGAGGTGGCCGCACCCACCTCGCCGCCCAGCGAGAAGCCCTGCAGCAGCCGGCCCGCGACGATCATCAGCGAGCCGAACACGCCGGCCGACGCATAGCTGGGCGCGAACGCGATGCACAGCGTGCCGAGCACCATGAGGCCGATGGTCAGCGTCATCGCGGCCTTGCGGCCCTTGCGGTCGGCGTAGTTGCCGATGATCACGCCGCCCAGCGGCCGCATCACGAAGCCGATGCCGAAGGTGGCCACGGCCAGCAGCAGCGAGCCGTACGGGCTGTCGGAGGGGAAGAACAGCTTGCCGATCAGCAGCGCGAAGAAGCTGTAGACGGTGAAGTCGTACATCTCCAGCGCATTGCCCAGCGAGCAGGCGGCGATCAGGCGGAACTGGCTCTGCCTTCCCTTGCCTTGCACGGCAGTAGCGGCGGCTGGTGAAGGGCCCCGGATCGGGCTTGCGGGCAATGCGGCTTCGCTCATCTAATGTCACTCCACGAACAGGTTGCGGGGGGCCGGATCGGCCTCTGGCGGCGGAGTATTCAGGCAAAGCGCTGCGGCAAAGAATCACATATTTTCATGCTGATAACCAAACGGCATCCCCGTCATAAACAGGCACCGGAAGCCATCGGGACAACCCTCAGGACGCCTTTTTTCGGGAGATCGGCACCACGATGAAGCTGCAACAGTTGCGCGTTCTGCTGGCGGTGGCACAGCACGGCAGCATCCATGAGGCGTCGCGCAGCCTGCACACTACGCAGCCCGCGCTGTCGAAGACCATTTCGGAACTGGAGCGCGAACTCGGCGTGACGCTGATGTCGCGCTCCACGCGCGGCGTGAGCCTCACCCCCTACGGCGCGGCGCTGGTCAAGCGCGCGAGCCTTGTCGAGCAGGAACTGCGGCATGCGCTCGAAGACATCGAGGCGATCCGCGGGCACGACGAGGCGCAGCTCAACATCGGCTTCACCGCGGTGGCATCGAGCGGGCCGCTGCCCGATGCGATGGCTTCGTTCCGCCAGCGCTTTCCCAACGTGGCGATGCGCGGCTTCGAGCTGCGGCCGCAGCAGATCTTCGAAGGCCTGCGCGAGGGCCGGCTCGACCTGGGACTGGTTTCCACCTGCAACGGGCCGGGCACCAGCGCCCTCCAGTGGGAGCCGCTTTTCTCAGTGGCGATGCATTTATCGGTGCGTGCCGGCCATCCGCTGCGGCGCGTGCGCAAGCTGCAGCCGCTGCTCGACGCCGACTGGTTGGTGCTCGACCCCGTCGACGACGCCGGCAGCCCGCTGGTGAGCACGATGCGCCTGCACGGCCTGGAGATGCCCAGGCGCATGGTGCACAGCGCTTCGAATCTGCTGGGCCTGCAGCTGGCCACGCAGACCGACCTGATCAGCATGTGGTCGGATTTCGTCTTCCACGGCGCGGGGCCGCTGCGGCTGCAGCCCGGCCTGCTGGAAAAGCTGTCGATCACCGATGCGCTGCCGGACTTCGACGTGTTCCTGGTCTACCGCTCGGCCGACCTCATGACGCACGTGTGCACCGAATTCGTGAAGGAGGCGCGTCACCATGCGAAAGCGAATCCGCCTTGGCGGCAGCCAAGGCGCAAGGCGGGCGCGGGCTGATCAGGCCGCGGGGGTCTGCGTGCTGTCGTCTTCGGGCGCCGTTTCGGGCCGCGTCATCGTCCAGCTCTGCAGCTTGCCGCCGTTGAACACGGTATCGACATACGAGCCGCCGCCGTCGGTCCAGCGATAGTGCTCGGGCTGCTCGTCCTTGGGCGAGCGCAGCTCGCCGAGGGCGCGCGTCATCGCGATCACGTGCATCAGCGTCACGCCCGGCTTGAGCTTGGCATTGAGCATCACGGCGCTGGCCACATAGCCCACCGGCCGTTCGGCCGCGCGCTTGAGCACCTGCATCGCGCGGTTGAAGTGCAGCAGCAAGAACATCACGATCGCGCCGCCGGCCAGGGCAACACCGCCCCAACCGCCGCTGCGCCAGGCCAGCCCCAGGAGAAGGATGGCACCCACGGGCACCAGAAGTTTCTTGAAATCCATGGCGCGCATTGTCGCCGCCCCGGGGCGGGCGCCGAAGTAGCGGCCCTGACTACCCCTGGGCGCGCTGGACGGTACTCACCCCGAAAAGCGCATGGCACGCGAGCGCCACGCGGCACATTTCGCTTCACGGGCACAGCAAGCCCGGGCCACCGAAAAGCGTATGACCATCCCGCGTTCCGTCACCTTCGTTCGTCTCACCCTCGTCGGCACGGCGATCAGCAGCATGGACGGCCGCGAACAGTTTCAGGGAGAGGCAACCCGGGTCGCAGGCTCGCAAGGCACCGGCATGGCGAACGCCACCGGCAGCCGCAGCGGCGACCCGGGATGCCAGTACACGATGAACCCGGCCACGTTGGGCAGCGGCCAATGCGTACCCAGCAGCGGACCGGCGTTCACGACACACATCGGGGGATAGGGAGGGTAGCCCGGCGCGTCACAGGCGCGCCGGGCATTTTTTTCCCGACGGTCAATCGAGGCGGCGGACCACGTCCATCGCCTCTTCGATGCGTTCGACGGCGTGGATCGTCAAACCTTCGATCTCTTTCGTACCCTTGCGCGGCGCATTCGCCTTGGGCACCACGGCCACGCTGAAACCGAGCTTGGCCGCTTCACGCAAACGCTCCTGCCCGCGCGGCGCGGGCCGCACCTCGCCGGCCAGCCCCACTTCGCCGAAAGCGATGAAGCCCTTGGGCAGTGGCTTGCCGCGCAGGCTCGACGTAATGGCGAGCATCACGGCCAGGTCGGCCGCAGGTTCGCTGATGCGCACGCCGCCCACCGCATTGACGAACACGTCCTGGTCCATGCAGGCCACGCCCGCGTGGCGGTGCAACACGGCCAGCAGCATGGCGAGGCGGTCGCGGTCCAGGCCCACCGACAGGCGACGCGGGCTGGGCCCGCCGTTGTCGACCAGCGCCTGGATTTCCACCAGCATCGGCCGCGTGCCTTCGAGCGTGACCAGCACCACGCTGCCGGGCACCGGCTCGGGGTGCTGGCTCAGGAAGATCGCGCTCGGATTGGTCACGCCCTTCAGGCCGCGCTCGGTCATGGCGAACACGCCGATCTCGTTGACCGCACCGAAGCGGTTCTTGATGGCGCGCACGAGGCGAAAGCTCGAATGCGTGTCGCCTTCGAAGTACAGCACCGTGTCGACCATGTGTTCGAGCACGCGCGGGCCCGCGAGAGCGCCCTCCTTCGTGACGTGACCCACCAGCACTACGGCCGTGCCGCTGGTCTTGGCAAAGCGCGTGAGGTGCGCCGCGCATTCGCGCACCTGCGCCACCGAGCCGGGGGCCGAGGTGAGCTGATCGGAATACACCGTCTGGATCGAGTCGATCACCGCGATGGCGGGGCGCGTGGCGTCGAGCGTGGCGATGATTTTCTCGAGCTGGATCTCGGCCAGCACCTGCACCTGCGAGTGATCGAGGCCGAGCCGCCTGGAGCGCAACGCCACCTGCGAGCCGCTTTCCTCGCCCGTCACGTACAGCGCGTTCTGCCCCGCGCGCTGCAACGCATCGACCGCCTGCAGCAGCAGCGTCGATTTGCCGATGCCCGGGTCGCCGCCGATCAGCGTGACGCCGCCCGAGACGATGCCGCCGCCCAGCACGCGATCGAGCTCGTCGATGCCGGTGGGCGTGCGCGCGATGTCGGTCGCCTCGATTTCGGAAAGGGTCGCGAGCTCCGACGCGCCCGCGAGTGACGCGAACTGCGTGCCGAAACGGTTGTTGGCTGGCCCGTTGCCCGCGCCCGCGACCTGCTCGATGAGTGTGTTCCAGGCGCCGCAGCTCGGGCATTTGCCGAGCCACTTGGGGCTGGTGCCGCCGCATTCGCTGCAGACGAAAGTTGTTTTGTCCTTGGCCATCCTTTGAGTTTAGGTGTCCGCACAAACCCTGATGCCCGGTGCCTTGGAAAGAAACGGCCAATCATTTAACATGTTAAGTAATTTCGGAAGAGACAAGCCTTGAGCACGACATTCACGCACCGCAATTTGCCGCGCCTGCTGCTGCAGGCCCGCGAAGCCGTGATGGCCCACACCCGGCCCAGCCTGCGCGAGCACGCGCTGTCCGACCAGCAATGGCGCGTGCTGCGCGTGCTGGGCGAACACGGCGCGGTCGATACCGGCCGGGTCGCACGAGAGGCCTTCATCCTCGGCCCCAGCCTTACCGGCGTGCTCGCGCGCATGGAGCGCGACAACCTCATCACCCGCGCCCGCGATCCGGCCGACCAGCGCCGCACCGTGGTCGAGGCCACGCCGCACGGCATGAAGCTCGTGAAGCGGCTGTCGACCAGCATCGAGTCGCACTACGAGTGGATGGAGAAGTCGCTCGGCAAGGCCAAGCTCACGCAGCTCTACGGGCTGCTCGACGAACTGATCGCACTGGAGCAACCCTCGCCATGAGCCATTTCCTGCCCACAGGCACGGTGTACGGCACCTTGCTGAACTTCCGCACCGAAGTGGATGCGCTCGCGCCGCAGATGACGCAGCCGCCCTACAAGGCGCCGCCGAAGGCACCCGTGCTCTATGTGAAGACGGCCAACACATGGAGCCCGCACGGCAGCGACATCGCCGTGCCGGCTGCGGTGCCCGAGGTGGAAATCGGCGCGAGCATCGGCATGGTGATCGGCGCAGAGGGCAACGTCGAAGGCTTCGTGCTGATGAACGACCTGTCGATACCGCATGCGAGCTTCTTCCGGCCGCCGGTGAAGTTCAAGTGCGTCGACGGCTTCCTGGGCATCGGCCCCGTGCTGCGCGACGCGCAAGAGGTCGCCGACCCGGCGAGCTTCCGAGTCGAGGTGCGCATCAACGGCGATCTGAAGCAGTCCATCGACTTTTCGCAGCTCGTGCGGCCGGCGCAGCAGTTGCTCGCCGACGTCGGCGACTTCATGACGCTCGCACACGGCGACGTGCTGATGCTCGGCTGCGGTCCCGGCCGCCCGCTGGCCCGCGCCGGCGATCGTATCGACATCTCCGCGCCGGGGTTCGAGACATTGAGCAACACGCTGGTGAAGGAAGCCGCATGAAGCACGCACGCGTCATCTTCGAAGGCCGC
Source organism: Variovorax sp. YR634 (assembly GCF_900106655.1). NCBI lineage: Bacteria > Pseudomonadati > Pseudomonadota > Betaproteobacteria > Burkholderiales > Comamonadaceae > Variovorax > Variovorax sp. YR634. The sequence continues at coordinate 38,016 of NZ_FNOL01000004.1, read as the reverse complement.
GAGCACACCGGCACGAGCCACGAATTCAACGGCCAGCAAGACGCTGCCGTGCGCCTGGACGACGGCCGCATCGTGCCGCAGGATCAGCTCACCTGGCTGCCCCCGCTCGCGCCGACTGCACGCCCCCGCACCATCCTCGCGCTCGGCCTCAACTACGCCGACCACGCGAAGGAACTCGAATTCAAGGCCCCCGAAGAACCGCTGGTGTTCGTCAAGGGCCAGAGCACGCTCATCGGCCACCGCCAGCACACGCACCGCCCGGCCGACGTGAAGTTCATGCACTACGAATGCGAGCTCGCCATCGTCGTCGGCAAGACCGCGAAGAACGTGAAGCGCGACGACGCCTACGACTTCATCGGCGGCTACACGGTAGCCAACGACTACGCCATCCGCGACTACCTCGAGAACTGGTATCGCCCCAACCTGCGCGTGAAGAACCGCGACACCTGCACGCCACTGGGCCCGTGGTTCGTCGACGCCGCCGACGTGCCCGACCCCATGGCGCTCGCGCTGCGCACCACCGTCAACGGCACCGTCACGCAGCAAGGCAGCACGCGCGACATGATCTTCGACGCGCCCTTCCTCATCGAGTACTTCAGCCGCTTCATGACGCTGTCGCCGGGCGACCTGATCCTCACCGGCACGCCCGACGGCGTGGTCGATTGCCAGCCGGGCGACGTCGTCGTCACCGAGATCGAGCGCATCGGCGCGCTTCAGAACACCATTCAAGGAAAAGCATGAGAGTCGATCACCTGATCGCCGGCAAGAGCGTGGCCGGCACGGACTACTTCGAAACCGTCAACCCCGCCACGCAGGAAGTGCTGGCCGAGGTCGCCTCGGGCGGCGAAGCCGAAGTGAACGCGGCCGTGGCCGCCGCGAAGGAAGCCTTTCCGAAGTGGGCCGGCATGCCCGCGCCCGAGCGCGCGAAGCTGATCCGCAAGCTCGGCGACCTGATCGCCAAGCACGTGCCCGAGATCGCGCAGACCGAAACCAACGACTGCGGCCAGGTGATCGCGCAGACCGGCAAGCAGCTCATTCCACGCGCGGCCGACAACTTCTATTACTTCGCCGAGATGTGCACGCGCGTGGACGGCCACACCTACCCCACGCCCACGCACCTGAACTACACGCTGTTCCATCCGGTGGGCGTGTGCGCGCTCATCAGCCCGTGGAACGTGCCCTTCATGACGGCCACCTGGAAGGTCGCGCCCTGCCTCGCCTTCGGCAACACGGCAGTGCTGAAGATGAGCGAGCTCTCGCCGCTGACGGCCGCGCGCCTGGGCGAGCTGGCGCTCGAAGCCGGCATTCCGCCCGGCGTGCTGAATCTGGTGCACGGCTATGGCAAGGAAGCGGGCGAACCACTGGTGGCGCACCCCGACGTGCGCGCCATTTCGTTCACCGGCTCCACCGCCACGGGCAACCGCATCGTGAAGAGCGCGGGCCTGAAGAAGTTCAGCATGGAGCTGGGCGGCAAGAGCCCCTTCGTGATCTTCGACGACGCCGACCTCGACCGCGCGCTCGACGCGGCCGTGTTCATGATCTTCAGCAACAACGGCGAACGCTGCACGGCCGGCTCGCGCATCCTGGTGCAGCAGTCGATCTACGCCGACTTCGCGGCGAAGTTCGCCGAGCGCGCAAAGCGCATCACCGTGGGCGACCCGCTCGACGAGAAGACCATCGTCGGCCCGATGATCTCGCAGGCCCACCTGGCCAAGGTGCGCAGCTACATCGAGCTGGGCCCGAAGGAAGGCGCAACGCTGCTGTGCGGCGGCCTCGAAGCGCCGAGCAACTTGCCCGATCGCGTGAAGAAGGGCAACTACGTGGTGCCCACCGTATTCGCCGACGTCGACAATCGCATGAAGATCGCGCAGGACGAGATCTTCGGCCCTGTGGCCTGCCTGATTCCTTTCAAGGATGAGGCCCACGCCATCGAACTGGCCAACGACATCCAGTACGGCCTGAGCAGCTACGTGTGGACCGAGAACATCGGCAAGGCGCACCGCGTGGCCGCCGCAGTGGAAGCCGGCATGTGCTTCGTCAACAGCCAGAACGTGCGAGACCTGCGCCAGCCCTTTGGCGGCACCAAGGCCTCGGGCACGGGACGTGAAGGCGGCACCTGGAGCTACGAAGTGTTCTGCGAGCCGAAGAACGTGGCGGTGTCGCTGGGCTCGCATCACATTCCGCACTGGGGCGTGGCGTGAGCATTCAACGCCGCACGCTGCTGCAAGGCGCGGCCTCATTCGCGGCCCTGCCCTCGCTGGCGCGTGCACAGGGCACCTGGCCCAGCAAGCCGATCCGCGTGATCGTGCCCTTCACGCCCGGCGGCACCACCGACTTCGTGGCGCGCCTCGTCGGCGTCGAGCTGTCGAAGACGCTGGGCCAACCCGTCATCGTCGACAACAAGCCCGGCGCAGGCACGGTGATCGGCGTCGATGCAGCGGCCAAGGCCGCGCCCGACGGCTACACCTTCGTCTGCGTGGCCAACAGCTTCACGGCCAACCAGACGCTGATCCGCAAGCTGCCCTACGACACGCAGAAGGACCTGCGCCCCGTCGCTCTCATGGGCATGTCGGAACACGTGCTCGCCACGCATCCGGCCAGCGGCCTGAAGACGCTCGCCGACTTGCGCAACGCAGCCAAGGCGAAGCCCGGCACGCTGAGCTTCGCCTCCTTCGGCAACGGCACCTCGGCCCATCTGTCGGGCGAGATGCTCAAGCTGCAGATGGGCCTGGACATCGTGCACGTGCCCTACAAGGGCCAGGGCCCGGCGCTCACCGACCTGCTCGGCGGGCAGATGACGATGATGTTCGGCAACTGGCCCGAGTTCCGCAGCCACATCCAGAACGGCAGGCTCGTCGCGCTGGGCATGGCGACAGCGCAGCGCTCGCAGTACGCACCGGCCATACCCACACTGGCGGAACAGGGTGTGCCCATCGAGTCCAATTCATGGAACGGCTTGCTGGCGCCCGCCGGCACGCCCGACGCCGTGGTGCAACGCATGAACGCCGAAGTGAACCGCGCGCTGGCGGGGCCGGTGGTGACGGAGGCCTTTCACAAGGGAGGCATCGCGTCGCTGTCGGGCACGCCGGAGCGCTTTGCGGCTTTCATACAGAGCGAGATTGCGAAGTACGGCGACGTGATCCGCAAGGCCAACATCCAGGTGGAGGGCTGAACGATGAGCCTCTATGCGATGCAGAAATTCCTGTTCGCGCTGAATCGCGAGCAGGAAGTGCAGCGGCGCTATGCCGAAGGTGGCGAGACGCGCGCTACGCTGCTGGGCGCCTATGACTTCACCGATGAAGAGCGCGAGGCCATCGACACCGGCGACATCGGCAAGCTCTACGTGCTCGGCTGCAATGGCCAGCTGCTGATGCACTTCGCACCGCTGCTCGGCATTCCATGGGCCGACTACCTCGAAGCCATGCGCGAAGGCGTGCGCAAGTACGGCCCGGTGCGCGCCGGCATCTACGCCATGACAACCGGAACCGACGAGAAGGTGGCAGGCGTATGAGCCTCGTATTCGCAGGCGTGTGCAGCCACGCCCCCGGCATCACCGGCCGCGCACATCTCGCCGACCCGGCGGTGAAGGACGAGTTCCACGCGCAGTTCCACCGCTTCGGCGAAGCGATGCGTGCAACGAAACCCGACGCGGTGATCGTGATCGCCGCCGAGCACTTCGCGAACTTCTTCATGAACAACATGCCGGCCTATGCAATTGGCATGGCCGACAGCTACGAGGGCCCGATCGAAGACCCGAAGTGGCTGGGCATCGAGAAGCACAGGATCCCTGGCGATGCCGCGCTGTCGCAGCGCCTGATCCGCGAGGTGATGCAGACGGCGGACGTGGCCTACGCGGAGGAGTGGAAGTTCGACCACGGCATCATGGTGCCGCTGAACTTCCTCACGCCGGAGTTCGACACCAAGGTCATCCCCGTCAACATCAACTGCCAGGGCCCGCCGCTCACGCCGCTACACCGCGCCTGGGCTTTCGGCGAGGCGCTGCGCCGCGCCTGCGACAAGGCGCCCGAGCGCATCGCGCTGGTGGGAACGGGCGGCATCTCGCACTGGCCCGCCACGCCCGATTCGGGCAAGGTCAATGCCGCGTGGGACGCTGAGTTCATGAAGCGCTGGTGCGCCAACGACCGCGAGGGCCTGCTCTCGCAGGACGACTACGGCGACGAGGCCACCTACCGCGAAGCGGGCCAGGGCGGCTTCGAGATCCGCACCTTCATCAGCGTGGCCGCGGCCGCGCGCGGCAAGGGCGAGATTCTTCACATGAAGGCCATCCCGATCTTCGCCGTGACGTGTACGGCCGCGACGATGTCGGTGGAATAAACGGAGAGCACTCATGCCCCATCTCGTGATCCTCTACACGCCCAACATCGAAACCGAGACCGACATGTCGGCGCTGTGCCGCACGCTGGCCGACACCATGCTGAAGCAGCGCGACGAGGCCGACAAGCCGGTGTTCCCCATCGGCGGCACGCGCGTGCTGGCCTACCCTGCCGCGCACTACGCGGTGGCCGACGGCAAGGCCGACTACGCCTTCGTGTACCTCAACATCCGCATGGCCGCGGGGCGCTCGGAGGCGGTGAAGAAGAAAGCCGGCGACGAACTGTTGGCCGACGTGCGCGCGCATTTCGCGCCGATCTTCGAGAAGCGCCACATCGGCATCACGCTGCAGATCGACGAAAGCCCGGGGCAGGTGTACGACGGCAAGCACAGCAACCTGCATCCCCTGTTCAACAAGACCTGAACGAAGCCAGTCCATGCTCTCCCAAGCCACCATCGCCCAACTGGCCGCCGAACTGCACGAAAGCGAAAAGTCGCGCGTGCAGGTCGAGCACTTCTCCAAGCGCTTTCCAGAGATGACCATCGAGGACGGCTACGCCATCTCGCGCGAATGGGTGAAGAACAAGATCGCCGAAGGGCGCGTCGCGCGCGGCCACAAGATTGGCCTCACCTCGCGCGCCATGCAGCAGTCCAGCCAGATCGACGAGCCCGACTACGGCACGCTGCTCGACGACATGTTCTTCGAGCAGGGCGGCGACATTCCGTTCAAGCGCTTCATCGCGCCGCGCATCGAGGTGGAGCTGGCCTTCATCCTCGGCAAGAAGCTGCAGGGGCCGAACGTGACCATCTTCGACGTGCTGGCCGCCACCGACTACGTGGTGCCCGCCATCGAGATCATCGACGCGCGCATCGAACAGTTCGACCGCCACACCAAGGCGCCGCGCAAGGTGTTCGACACCATCTCCGACAACGCAGCCAATGCCGGCATCGTGATGGGCGGCCGGCCGGTGAAGCCCGATGCGGTGGACCTGCGCTGGGTGAGCGCGCTGCTCTACAAGAACGGCGTGATCGAGGAATCGGGCGTGGCCGCGGCCGTGCTCAACCATCCGGCCACCGGCGTGGCGTGGCTCGCGAACAAGCTGGCGCCGTGGGAAGAATGCCTGGAAGCCGGCGAAGTGGTGCTGGCCGGCTCGTTCACGCGGCCCACCACTGCCGTGCCGGGCGACACCTTCCACGCCGACTACGGCCCGCTCGGCGCCATCTCGTTCCGCCTTGTCTGAAAGAAGAAAGACGCCATGCAAACACCCATCAATACCTTCAAGCAGGCCCTTCAAGCGGGCAAGCCCCAGATCGGCCTCTGGGTCGGACTGGCCGACGGCTACGTGGCCGAGATCCTCGCCGGCACCGGCTACGACTGGCTGCTGGTCGACGGAGAGCACGCACCCAACGACGTGCGCTCGGTGCTCGCCCAACTGCAGGGCATCTCCAGCGCGTGGTCTGCGCAGGCCGAGTCGGAGCGCTCGCACCCCATCGTGCGCATTCCGGTCGGCGACACCACGCTGATCAAGCAGTACCTCGACATCGGCGCGCAGACGCTGCTGGTGCCGATGGTCGACACGGCCGAGCAGGCCGCGCGGCTGGTGCAGGGCATGCGCTACCCGCCCGAAGGCATCCGCGGCATGGGCAGCGCGCTGGCGCGTGCCTCGCGCTGGCAGGCCTACCCCAACTACCTGCACGAAGCCAACGCGCAGACCTGCCTTCTGGTGCAGGCCGAAACGGTGGAGGCGATGAAGAACCTCGACGCCATTGCGGCCACGCCGGGCGTGGACGGCGTGTTCATCGGGCCGGCCGACCTGTCGGCCTCGATGGGCTTCGTGGGCCAGCCCAACCACCCCGAGGTGCAGGCCGTGATCGCCGACGCCATCGCACGCATCCGCAAGGCCGGCAAGGCGCCGGGCATCCTGTCGACCACCGAGGAGCAGGCGCGCAAGTGGCTTGCGGCCGGCGCGCTGTTCGTGGCGGTGGGCGTGGACACCATCGTGCTGGCGGCGGCGGCGAGGCAGCTGCTGGCCAAGTACAAGACCACGCCGGGCGCTGCCTCGCCCAACGGCTACTGATTTCCTTCACACCGGAGCACCCTTGATGCAACGCATGACTTTGGCGGCCATGGCCGCGACAGCCGCCCTGTTCCTCGCCGCCTGTGCACCCATGGGCGCCGGCAAGCAAGGCCCCACCGCCCAGCAGGAAGCCAACCGCCAGACCGTGCTCGCCTTCTACGAGAAGGGCCTGAACCAGAAGGATGCCGATGCGGCCCTGCAATACGTGGGCAACCGCTACGTGCAGCACAACCCCACGGCGGCCGACGGCCCCGAGGGCTTTCGCAAGTTCATCGGGTTCCTGCGCGAGAAGTTCCCGAACTCGAAGAGCGAGATCAAGCGCAGCTTCGTCGACGGCGACTACGTGATCCTGCATGTGAACGCGGTTCGCGAGCCCGGCACGCGCGGCAGCGCCATCGTCGACATCTTCAAGCTGGAGAACGGAAAGATCGTCGAGCACTGGGACGTGGTGCAGCCCGTGCCCGAGACCGCCGCGAACAAGAACGGCATGTTCTGACCCGTCCGTAATCCAGCCAGCAGCCAACGCCAGCCTGATGACCACGCCCACCGACCCCACCAAGCGCTTTCGCTCCGCCACCATTCGCGAGGGCACGATCCGCGCGACCACGCGCAGCTTTCTCCATGCGCTGGGCCAGGACGACGAGGACATCGCGCGCCCGCACATCGGCGTGTTCCATACGGGCGGCGAGATGAGCCCGTGCAACCTCAACCTGCGCGACCAGGCGCAGCATGCCAAGACCGGCATCTACGCCGGCGGCGGCACGCCGCACGAATGCCCCGTGGTGTCGATCAGCGACGGGCTGACGATGGCGCATTCGGGCATGCGCTTCTCGCTGATCTCGCGCGAGCTGATCGCCGACAGCGTGGAAGCCTCCACGCGCGGCCACCAGTGGGACGGCATCTTCGCCATCGGCGCGTGTGACAAGAACCTGCCGGGGCTGATGATGGGCATGGTCCGCTGCAACGTGCCGAGCGTGTTCGTGCACGGCGGCTCCGCACTGCCGGGGCAGATGCCGGGACCGGACGGCCGCGACCTGAACGTGGTCGACACCTACGAGACCATCGGCAAGGTGCTGGCCGGCACCGCCACGCACGACGAACTCGACGCCATGAGCCGCGCCTGCCTGCCCACGGCCGGCGCCTGCGCGGGGCAGTTCACGGCCAACACGATGGGCATGGTGTCGGAGGCGCTGGGCCTGGCGCCCATCGGTTCCAGCATGGTGCCGGCCGTGTTCAGCGAGCGCGCGCCGCTGATGCGCCGCGCCGCAAAGACGCTGATGAAGGCGGTGATGGGCGACAGCCCGCTGCCGCGCGACATCGTCACGCGCAAGGCGCTGGAAAACGCCTGCGCCGTGGTGTCGGCCACGGGCGGCTCGACCAACGCGGCGCTGCATCTGCCTGCGATTGCGCACGAGGCGGGCATCAAGTTCCACCTCGACGACGTGGCCGAGGTTTTCGCGCGCACGCCGCTCATCGCCGACCTGCGTCCGGGCGGCCAGTACCTGGCGCGCGACGTGTTCTACATCGGCGGTGCGGGCGTCATCCTGCGCACGCTGCTGGAGCAGGGCTTCCTGCATGGCGACGCGCTCACCTTCACCGGCCGCACGATGGCCGAGGAACTGACCAGTGCCCTTGCACCCGACGGCCGCGTGGTGCGCGAGGCCGGCAACCCGATCACACGCGACGGCGGGCTGGCGGTGCTCAAGGGCAACCTCTGCCCGGACGGTGCCCTGCTCAAGACGGCGGGGCTCAAGGGCCTGGTGTTTCGCGGCCCGGCGCGCGTCTTCAATTCCGAGGAAGAAGCGCAGACCGCTGTGCAGAACCGGCTGTACGAGGCCGGCGACGTGATCGTGATCCGCAACGAAGGCCCCAGGGGCAGCCCCGGCATGCGCGAAATGCTGGGCATTACCGCCCTGCTCTACGGCCAGGGCATGGGCGACAAGGTGGCGCTGCTGACCGACGGGCGCTTCTCGGGCGCGACGCGCGGCCTGTGCATTGGCTACGCGGGGCCTGAAGCCGCGGACGGCGGCCCGATTGCGGCGCTGCGCGACGGCGACGTGATCGCCATCGACGCGCGGGCTGACGCACGCTCGATCACGGTCGAACTCACGGCTGAAGAAATCACGGCGCGGCTCGCCGGACGTGAGGTAAACGTGGGGGTCGCCCGAGGTGGCTTGCTGGAAAAATACGCGCTCACCGTGCGCCCTGCCCACCAGGGCGCCGTGACCCACTCGGGCGCGGTCACCTGGCTGCGCGACGAGTCTTGATCCTCCATAACCAACGTCCGGAGAGAGACACCATGAGCTTCACGCGCCGCCAGATCCTGCAGACCACCAGCGCCTCGGCCTTGATGGCCAGCCTTGGCCAGAACGTTTTCGCGCAAGCGATGAACATCGAGACCGCAACCATCGTCACCGGCTTCGCGGCCGGCGGCACGTCGGACACCACCTGCCGGCGCCTTGCGACAAGGCTCAGCCCCGAATACGCGAAGACCGTGGTGGTCGAGAACCGCACCGGCGCGGGCGGCCAGATTGCCGTGAGCTACGTGAAGAGCCGCCCGGCCGACGGCAGCACCATCCTGCAGACGCCGACCTCGATCCTCACGATCTACCCGCACATCTACAAGAAGCTGCCGTACGACCCGATGGTCGACATCACGCCGGTGAGCCTGGCCTGCATCTTCGACTTCGGCTTTGCCGTGGGCCCGGCCGTGCCGGCCAGCGTGAAGAGCGTGCCCGAGTTCCTGGCCTGGGCCAAGGCCAACCCGGCCGGCGCCAACTTCGGCTCGCCCGCTGCCGGCTCCACGCCGCACTTCATCGGTGCGCTGCTGGGCCAGAAGGGCGGCGTCGAACTGAAGCACGCGGCGTATCGCGGCACGCAGCCGGCCATGCTCGACCTGCTGGGCAGCAACATCTCGGCGGTGTCTGGGCCCATCGGCGACATCACGCAGCATCTGCTGTCGGGCAAGGTGCGCATCCTGGGCGTGTCGGGCTCCAAGCGCAGCCGCTTCGCGCCCGACGTGCCGACCTTCGGCGAGCAGGGCATCAAAGACATGGCCCACAGCGAATGGTTCGCCTTCTTCCTGCCGGCCAAGGCCTCGCCCGAACTGGTGGCGAAGCTGAACACGGCCATGAAGAACGCGCTGGCGCAGAAGGACGTGATCGACGGCCTCGGCACCTTCGGACTGGAAGCGATGTCTTCCACGCCGGCCGAGCTGACCGAACTGCTCAAGAAAGACACCGCCAAGTGGGCGCCGATCGTCAAGGAAGTCGGCTTCACCGCGGAAGGTTGAAACACATGAAGGAACTGCCATGAACACACTCGCCACTCCAGCACCCTCGGCGCTGGTCCATCCCTCGATCCACCCCGACGAGCGCGCCGCGCGCGAAGAGCTCGCGGCCTGCTATCGCGTGTTCGCGATGCTGGGCTGGGTCGAGATGATCTACAACCACATCACGGTGCGGCTGCCCGACAGCGTGACGGGTGGCGAGAAGCAGTTCCTCATCAATCCTTTCGGCCTGCACTACAGCGAGGTCACGGCCAGCAATCTCGTAAAGATCGACTTGCAGGGCAAGGTGCTCGACGGCTCGACCTACCCGGTGAACCCGGCCGGCTTCACGGTGCACGCGGCCATTCACGACGGCCTGCCCGGCGCGCACTGCGTGATGCATACGCACACGACCGCAGGCGTGGCCGTGGCCTGCCTGCAGGGCGGCCTGCAGCAGACCAATTTCTATACCGCGCAACTGCACGGCATGGTGGCGTACCACGACTTCGAGGGCATCACGATCCATGCCGATGAAGGCCCGCGCCTGCTCAAGAGCATCGGCGACCGCAATGCGGTGATCCTGCGCAACCACGGCCTGCTGGCCTGGGGGCAGACGCTGCCGCAGACTTTTGCGATTTTGTGGACACTGCAGCGCGCCTGCGAAATCCAGATGGCGACCTTCTCGATGGGCCAGGCGATTCCGGTGAGCGAGGAGATCGCGCGGCGCTGCACGCGCGACGCGCTGCAGTTCAGCCCCGAGCACGGCGCCGGGCAGGATGTGTTCAATGCACTCGTCCGCCAGGTGGACCGCATCGACCCTACGTACCGCAACTGAACCTGAAGCGACGGACCCCCATGAAGATTTGTATTTACGGCGCCGGCGCGATCGGCGGATGGATCGGCGTCGGCCTCGCGCAGGCGGGCCAACGGCTGAACGTGGTGGCGCGCGGTGCCACGCTCGAGGCATTGCAGCGCGACGGCCTGTCGCTCATGCGCGGCAGCACGGGTGGAGAGGTGCGCACGCGCGTGCCCGTCAACGCCGTGGCCGACCCCGAGGCGCTCGGCGTGCAGGACCTGGTGGTCATCGCCGTGAAGGCACCGGCCCTGGCCGCCGTTGCCGAACGCATCGGGCCGCTGATCGGCGCCGACACCATCGTGCTGGTCGCGATGAACGGCGTGCCGTGGTGGTTCCTCGAAGGCGGCTTCGGCGGCGAGATCACGGGCCACAGGCTCGCGGCGGTGGACCCCGAAGGCGCCATTGCCCGCGCCATTCCGTCGCGCAACGTGATCGGCTGCGTGGTGCACGCGAGCTGCTCGCTCGACGGGCCGGGCGTGGTGCGGCATCACTTCGGCAACGGGCTGATCGTTGGCGAGCCTTCGGGCGAGGCCACGCCGCGCGTGCAGAAGCTGGTCGAGCTGCTGAAGAGCACGGGCATCGACACCACGCTGTCGCCGCAGATCCAGAAGGACGTGTGGTTCAAGCTGTGGGGCAACATGACGGTGAACCCGATCAGCGCGCTCACCGGCTGCACCACCGACCTGATCATGGGCGACGACTACGTGCGCGGCTTCATCTCGGCGGTGATGCTGGAGGCCAAGGAGATCGGGCGGCGCATCGGCATCGAGATCACGCAGAGCCCGGAAGACCGGCACGCCATCACCATGAAGCTCGGGGCGTTCAAGACCTCGATGCTGCAGGACGTGGAAGCCGGGCGTTCGGTGGAGCTCGATGCGCTTGTAACGGTGGTGCGCGAACTGGGCGAGCTGACGGCGGTGGCAACGCCGTTCACCGATGCGCTGCTGGGGCTGGCACGCCTGAGAACGCGGCAACTCGGGCTTTACTGAGCGCCGGCGCAGCGCACCGGGATCCAAGGTCAGGCGGCGCACAGGTTCGGTCCGCAGACTGCAAATGCAGCGTCTGCAGAACCCTGTACACCCTTTTTTCTTCTTGGGCTATCCTCTCGCCATTCGAATGCACGTAGCGATTTCTTACACACCAACAAGGCTATATGCGTGCTTGAGCGAAGGGGGAGACAGATAGATGCGCTTGATCTTCATCGAACTTCTGGTGGCCTTGGTGCTGCTGCCCATCAGCGGCCTGTTCTGGTGGTGGGCCTTCGGCATGGGCGGCTTGGCTGTGGCCGGCTTTCTGCTGGTTGGCGGCGGCGCTCTGTACCTTGTCTTGCGGGGCGTGCGCTCGGCGAAGAACCAGCTCGGCCACCCCGGCGACGACCGTGAGCAATAGGCTTTGAGCCTTTTCGCCTGACACATTCGCATTCAATTTGGCAGGGAATTGGTGCAATTTGTTTTTTCGATCTCACCTGCCACGGCGTCGGCACGGCCGGATCTGAATTCTTTTTTCTGATTTGCCCGGCCTCGCGATGAGCCAGGCACAGTTTCATTGATTGAAATCTGAAACATCCTTCGGCTCCCGAATGATGCAAATAAAAAACACTACAAAAGTCTCAATCAGGCTGTCGCAAATCGCATTTCCCCTGAATTGAATCGGCAATTAGCCTGAAATCATTCATCGATTTCCTGGGCAGATTTCGCACGGTCTTGGTGCTCCTGGCCCCGGCGAAGGGCAAGGAATTCGGAAGTAATTCAAAAATCCTACCGCCAGTTCACCTTGGGCAGCGGCCGACTAGGTACCCTCCCGCGTCGTTGCTCGACGCTCAAACTGGACGAACTGAAGCTCATAGCCCACGATTTGTCGGCTACGTCCTACTCAGTTGACAATTGCTTACAAAGTAGAACGCAATGTCAAAAACCCTATGCGGGTGGCCTCTGTGGTTCGAGAGCCACGATTTCCCGTATCAATGGGGTAATTAATAAGTTGCATTTTCCATTTCGGCTGACGGCATCCTGACCAGCCGTTTGCCCCCTCGCTTCCCAATGAAAAAGGGTCTCCGGAAGGGGAAGCAAGGGATAACCCTGCCCCCGGCGTGGTCGCACCACGAATGGACACGCCTTTTGCGTCTACTCCACGAAATAGGGCTGCCGCGAAGGCAGCGACAATTTCTTTTTCATTGCTCTCCCGATAAATCTCCGGTCAAGCCGGAAAAGCGTCTTGGTAATAAAAAGAATTACCGGCGCAAATCGGGCTCGGGCTTTGCATATGAATCGCAGTTGTTGAAAAAACCAAGTTCGCAATGGAGTTCCATTTGACACGCTACCTGTACCTGATGGGGTGGAGTGCCGCCTTGGCCGGCGCGTTGATGCTTCAGGGCTGCGCACCGGGCTTTGGCTCCGTGGTGGCTTACGAGCCCGATCAGAGTCCGGCGCCATCTCTTGCTGCCGACGGCACGCCGCAGGAGGCGCTCGTCCCCATCTCGCCGAGCCTCATCCGCGCGATGGCCGAGGCGCAGCCGGCGGCGATTCCGCCCGACGTGAAGGCCCTGTTCGGCGAAGCCCCGGTCTACACGATCGGCCCGGGCGACGTCGTGGGCGTCATCGTCTACGACCACCCCGAGCTGCTGCCCAACGCCGGCGCCGTGATTTCCCAGCAGACGGACCCCACGGGCATCAGCGTGGCGCCGGGCTTCATCGTCGGCGCCAACGGGCAGATCAGTTTTCCGTACATCGGCCGGGTCCAGATGCAGGGCCTGACCGAGATCGAGGCGTCCGACGTGATCGCCAAGCGCATCGCGCGCTACATCAAGGACCCGCAGGTGACGGTGCGCATCCAGTCCTTCAGAAGCCGCCGTGCATTCGTGGAAGGCGAAGTGCGCACGCCGGGGCTGCAGCTCTTCACCGACGTTCCGATGACGCTGTCCGAAGCGCTCAACCGGGCCGGCGGCATCACGTCCAGCGGCGACCGTTCGTTCATCACGCTGACACGCGGCGACAAGACCACGCTCATCGACCTGCCCAAGCTGCAGGACCTGGGCAGCAACGCCAGCAAGATCCCGCTGCAGAACGGCGACGTGGTGCAGGTGCGCAACCGCGACGAGAGCAAGGTGTTCGTGATGGGCGAAGTCGCCAAGCCCTCGGCGCTGACCATGCACAACGGCAGGCTCACCCTCAACGAGGCGCTGGGCGAGGCCGGCAGCGCAAGCCTGGGCACGGCGAACACGGGGCAGATCTACGTCGTGCGCAACAACGCCAACAACACGAAGGGCTCGCCGTCGGTCTTCCACCTGAATGCGAAGAACCCCGCCGCGCTGGCGCTGGCCGAGCGCTTTCCGCTGCAGCCGCGCGACGTGGTCTACATCGACTCGGTGCCGCTGGCCACCTGGAGCCGGGTGGCCAGCCTGATCCTGCCGGCGACCCAGGCGCTCTACTACAGCGACCAGGTCTACATGAACCACCGATGAGATCCGTACTGACAGTCTGCATCGGCAACATCTGCCGAAGCCCGATGGCGGAAGGCCTGCTTGCCGCGGGATTGCCGCATCTGCGCGTGTTCTCCGCGGGCACCGGCGCGCTCGTCGGCAAGCCGGCCGACCCGATGGCGCAGGCGCTCATGCGAAAGCGCGGCATCGACATCTCGGACCACGTCGCGCAGCAGGTGAGCCAGATGCTGTGCCGGCAGGCCGACCTGATCCTGGTGATGGACCGGGAGCAGCGCCGCCATCTCGAATCGACCTACCCCTTCGTGCGCGGCAAGGTCTTCCGCATTGCCGAGTTCTCGGTCGCGCAGGACGTGCCCGACCCGTATGGAAAAGACGAGGCAGCGTTCGAGCACGCCCTGGCCCTGATCGATGCCGGCGTCCGGACATGGATCGACCGCATTCTGAAAATCACAAAACCCGAGCAGCAACCTACATGAACGCACCCCCGCAAGCCGCGCCGATGCCGATGCAAGCGCTGGAAGAGGATGGCGACGGCATCAACCTGGCCGAGTACCTGGACATCCTGATCGACCACCGCTGGCTCGTCGCGGCCATCGTTGCCGTGACCGTGCTCCTGGGCGCGGCCTATGCCTTCCTCGGCAAGCCCCTCTACGAAGCCAACGTCGCGGTGCAGGTGGAAGACTCCGGCAACTCCGCAGGCAGCTTCCTGGGCGATGCCGCCTCCTCGTTGCTGAGCGTGAAGACGCCGGCCGCGGGCGAGATCGAAATCCTTCGCTCGCGCGCCATCCTCGGCAAGGCCGTGGAGAACACCAAGCTCTACATCAGCGCACGGCCGCGGTATGCCCCCATCGTGGGCAGCTGGCTTGCCCGCCGCGCCACCGAGCTGTCGGACCCTGGCTTCATGGGGCTTTCGGGCTACGTGACGGGCACCGAGAGCATCCTCGTTCCGAGGTTCGACGTTCCCGCTGATTTCGAGGAGAAGCCGTTCACGCTGACCCTCGGGGCCGACGGGCAGTACGAGCTGAGCAACCCCGACATCGACACGCCGATGAAGGGCTCCATCGGCACCTTGCTGGTAGCGAACGTTCCCGGCGTTCCGAACGGAAGCGTGAGCCTGCTGGTCAGCAGCATCAACGCGAAGCCGGGCGCGCAGTTCCAGCTCGTGCGGTCTTCGACCCAGCTCACGCTCCTGGCGCTGCAGGACAACCTGAAGGTCGTGGAAAAGGGCAAGCAGTCGGGCGTGCTCGATGTCAGCTGGAGAAGCGGCGACGCAGAAAAGCTGACGCAGCTGCTCAACGAAATCGGTCGCCTCTACGTTCGCCAGAACATGGAGCGCAAGGCGGCCGAGGCCGAGAAGACACTGGGCTTCCTGGACGGCGCGCTGCCCCAGTTCAAGAAGCAGCTGGAGCAGTCCGAAGACATCTACAACCGCTACAGAAACCAGAACGGCACGGTCAGTCTCGACGACGAGGCAAAGAACGCGCTGACCCAGACCATCGACCTGCAGTCCAAGCTGCTCGAGGCCGAACAGAAGCGGCGCGAGCTCACGGCGCGCTTCACGAGCGAGCATCCCGCCGTCCAGACGCTGGACACCCAGGTCGCCGCATGGAAGAGCGCGCTCGCAACCGTCGATGCGCGCATCCGCAAGATGCCGGAGCTGCAGCAGAACACCGTTCGCATGCAGCGCGACATCAAGGTGAACACCGACCTGTACGTATCGCTTCTCAACAGCTCGCTGCAAATGCGGCTGGCCAAGGAAGGCAAGGTGGGCAACGTGCGCCTGCTGGACGACGCCATCGTTCCGGAAGAACCGGTGTGGCCCAAGCGGCCCCTGGTCATCGCGCTGGCTGTGATCCTGGGGCTGGCTGCCGGCATCGGCGCCGCGATTGCAAGGAAC
This sequence comes from Variovorax sp. YR634, assembly GCF_900106655.1. Taxonomy (NCBI): domain Bacteria; kingdom Pseudomonadati; phylum Pseudomonadota; class Betaproteobacteria; order Burkholderiales; family Comamonadaceae; genus Variovorax; species Variovorax sp. YR634. The sequence goes on along the minus strand of NZ_FNOL01000004.1, from coordinate 22,146 downwards.
TCGTTCTTCGGCGGCATCCGCAATCCGGGAGAAATCGAAAGCCACACCGGGCTCAACGTCTACAGCAGCATTCCGCTGAGCGCCGCCCAGCGCACGGTCGAGAGGAACATCGAGAACAAGGTCGTCGGCAAGCATGTCCTGGCGCACCTGTTCCCCGAAGACCCCGCGGTGGAAAGCCTGCGCAGCCTTCGCACCGCGCTGCAGTTCGCCATGCTGGAAGCGACCAACAACCGCCTTCTCATCTCCGGCGCGACGCCTGGCGTGGGCAAGACCTTCATCTCGGTCAACTTCGCGGCGATCACCGCGGCAACCGGCAAGAAGGTTCTGCTGATCGACGCGGACTTGCGCAAGGGCCGCGTGAATCAATTCCTTTCGATCCAGCGGTCTTCCGGCCTGTCCGAATTGATCGCCGGCACGCTCGACCTCGAGAAAGCGATTCGCCCGTCGGCCCTGCCGAATCTGGACATCATTACCACGGGTGTGCTTCCGCCCAATCCGGCCGAGCTGCTGACGAGCGATTCCTTTGCCCAGGTACTGGAAAAGTTATCTCCGCTATACGACCTCGTCATCATCGACACGGCCCCGGTCCTCGTTGCCGCGGATACCGCATCGGTCGCCCCGCTTGCGAGCACTTTGCTACTCGTTGCACGCGCCGAAAAGACCCAGCTCGGCGAATTGAATGAGAGCGTCAGAAGACTTGCGCATGCAGGTCGCACGGTAAATGGCGTAATTCTGAATGCTATTGATCTAACCCGCCGCCACGCCGGCAGCGGGAGTTACAAATATGGGGCTTACAAGCATTTACAATATACATACAATACCAACAGGGATTCCACCTAGACCGTGAAAATTGGAGTTAAATTCAAAATCATGAGCCGGGATTTCGCCCTGACTCATTGATTAAATACTCAATTAGTATTCGGAGTAATAAGGCACTACAAATGGCAATTAGTCCATTCGTATTGCCTTCATCGAGTCATTTGGCCGCGCAATAGTTTCTGCATTGCAGATCCTACGAGGCATTTGTGCGGGTCGTCTCGGCCAAAAAACCAAGGCCATAACAGAGGACATGCAGGCTTTTGCCTGCGTGAGGAAAGGTGCGTCAAAAATGAAATCATTTCGACGAGAAATCTTGTCGCGCTTCAAATCCGGGCGGGGAAATCCCATGGGAAATCTCCACCCTGAAGAATCGCTGGTACCGCAAGGCTGGAATATTTCGGACGCAAGCGGCGAAATGTCCCGAGGCGGCTCGCAAACCGGAATTCATCATCCGGCCGTACTGCGGATCGGGAAAAGGTCGGTAGACATTGCCGCCGCGCTGTTCTTTTTTGCGGCATTCGGCTGGCTCTTCGTGCTGATCGGCCTCTTCGTGCTGATCAGCTCCGGATCTCCGGTCCTGTATTACCAGTCGCGCTACGGAAAAGATGGGCGAATATTCAGGTTCTACAAGTTCCGCTCGATGATCGCCAACTCGGCCCAGGTGCTCGAGGAGCATCTGAAAAGCAATCCGGAGGCACGCCGCCAATGGGATGAATACCAAAAGCTGGACGACGATCCACGGATCACGCGTTTCGGCAAATTCATCCGCAAGACCAGCCTGGACGAACTGCCGCAATTCTGGAACGTGCTGACGGGCGACATGAGCCTCATCGGCCCCCGCCCCTGCATGCTCGAGCAGAAGGAGCTCTACGGCCAGAACTGGTCGCACTACTGCGCTGTTCGCCCCGGGATCACGGGCCTGTGGCAGGTCAGCGGTCGCAATCAGCTGACCTACAACGCACGCGTTGCGTTGGACGTGAGGTATGTCGAGACCCTTTCCGTCGGGAAGGACGTGGACATCTTCTTCAGAACCATCTGGGTGGTTGCTGCCGGTCACGGGTCCCGATGAATTTCATCGGTCCCGGATGATCGGCTCCGGCCGGGCCGGCCGGACAGATTTTCCTTCGCTTTCGAAATGATTGGATTGGAATCCACATGCGGATGAGCCACGCCATTCCGGGACCGGTGGTGAGAAGAAGAAGCACGCGCCGCTTCAATCAATTCTCGATTGCCGGAATACTGATCGTGCTCGTATACACGATCATCTACGCGTATTTCAGGGAAATGCTTCCCGAGAAATGGAGCGTGGACTCGGCAAAGATCATCGAGATTCTCAATTACGGCGGCACGGGCGACATGGACAACTCGTTTGCTGTCACCGCCGCGCTGTTCGCCATTATTGGGGTCGACAACCTGGACGTTTTCACCTGCGGCGTGAGCGTCATATTTTTGTTTTTCGCGACTCACGACGTTCGCAAGGCTGGTGACTTTTTCGCCAGGCTGCTGCTGATTGCGCCTTGCATCATGCTGAACATGTTTGCGCCGTCCAAGGAGACGGTCGTGCTCATCATGACCATGTTCATCACCGTTTCGACCATCTATTTTCGAACGTCGAAAGTACTTACCGTCGGCGCCTTCCTTTTTCTTTACGCGATCTACGGGGTCTTCGTACGGCAATATTATTTGCTGATTGTCGGTGTGTTTTTCATGGTCTATTACCTGTGGCGGCGCCCTCTTAAATATCACATTCTGGCCGCCATCGTGGTCGTCGGAGCGATCATGGCGGCGCCTTCCAGCATTTTGCAGACGCTTCAATCGCCGCGAGATACATCGAATGCCTACGCGGAACAGATCGGCAGCGATAACAGAACGGCTTTTACCAATATTGCGTCTCCCGCCAGTGGCCCCGGATTTCTGGTCAATTACGTCTATGCCGCAACAGTGCTGATCACGCCGGTTCTTTATTTTCAGACTGCGAGCGACGCGTTCATGCAATTGATGATCGCAGCCATGCTGATCATTTTGTACAGAGCCCGGCGAAAGTCCAAACGCGATCCGGATCGATTCGAGCCGCGGTTTTTCGGCAGCCTTTTCATGGCGCACATTCTTGTGCAATTGATATTTGAACCAGATCTCGGCAGCTTCACCAGGCATTTGACCTCCGTAATGCTCTACATCATTGCCATCAAAGTTTCCGAGAACAAAGCAGTCTCCAGATGAAAAAAATCCTGATTTGTGCGGTGCCGTACAGCGACAACCTGGGTGACGGGGTCATCGCGGCGTCGCTGGCTCACATCGCCAGCATGAAATATCCGGAGGCGAAGGTGGAGTTCCTCGACATCGCCGGCCGCGTCGCGTTCGACGAATCGAATCTGCGTGGCGGCGGCGCGTTCGAAATCTTCCAGAAGATGCCGGCCCTGCTGCGATCGGCAATCGTTTTCGCGTATTGCCTCAAGAACTACCTCCTGGGCTGGCGCAGGCAATGGAGCGTCGCGGTCAACGATGCGGATCTGGTCCTCATCGGCGGTGGCCAGCTGTTCTGCGACGTGGCGCTGAACTTTCCCGCCAAGCTGTTTCTGCTGAGCAGGTTGCTTCGCGGCAAGAAGGTCGCGGTGGTCTCGGTTGGCGTCACGGCCAAATGGTCGTTCTGGGGGAAATTTCTGGTCAAGAAATTCCTCAGGAACGCTGCCCCCGTTTTCTACGCGACGCGCGATGTGGACTCGGCGAACAACCTGCACGCGTTCTTCGACATCCCGCGCAGCGAGATCAAGGTCGTTCCCGACCCCGCGCTGGTTTGCGCGAGCGCCTTTTCGGAAGAGCTCTCCCCGGACAAGAAGTGGGACGTGGGAATCTGCGTCAGCAGCCTCGATGCGCTGGTGATGAATTCCGAATATGGCGACACGCGCACCAGCGGGTCCGCAGAATTCTTCTCGGGCCTGGCAGAAGCATTGCAGGCGGAAGGCGCGCGGGTGCTGTATTTCACGAACGGCGCGGCGGAGGACAACAAGATCCTTGCCGAGATTTCTTCTTCGCGGGCAGCCGCACCGGGCTTCTCGTTCGTCGTTCCGAAACGCCCCGACGATCTTGTTGCGCTGATCAGCGCCTGCTCGTGCATTGCGGCGCACCGGCTGCACGCAAACATCGTCGCCTACAGCCTGAACATTCCCTCCATCGGGATGAATTGGGACAAGAAGGTCGAGTCCTTTTTCCAGCTGACGGACCGAACCCAGTATTTGTTCGGCCTGTCGCCGCGCCGGGAAGAGCTGAAGGCCTCCGTACTGAATCTGCTCAACGAAAAAAATGCCGACCGCAGAAGACTCGACGAATTGAAGACCGAAGTCATCGCCGGAACCCACGCATTGATCTGAGGAGCGAATCTCCATGAAAGTACTGCACGTTGCCGAAACGCTCAAGGGCGGGTTGGAAACCTATCTTCGGATCGTTTCGAATTTCCAGAAGAACTCTCCGGAAATCAGCCAGGTGAAGTTCATATTGCCCGGAACGGTCGATTGGCTGAACCCCGAGAGCGCACACGTGGTGCCCACCGCCCGCAGCCCCCTGTCCCTGGTTGGCTACGCCGCGCGCGTCAAGAAGATCATCGAATCGGAGCGCCCTTCCGTGCTCCACCTGCACAGCTCGATTGCCGGGGGCATCGTCCGGGTCATGGCCATGCTCGGGCAGATACCCAGCGAAGTGAAGATCGTCTATTGCTCCCACGGCTGGGCCTTCGATCAGGCTGCGTCCCGCTACAAGAAGTCGGCCTATCGCTGGATCGAGCGGCTGCTTTCCTCGCGCAGCGACGCCATCATCTGCATCAGTCGCCATGAGGTCAGGATCGCGTCGAAATCCGGCATCAGGCGATGCACATGCATTCCCAACGGGATCGACTCCGTCAGCCCCAGGCTGCCGAGTCAATTGCTTCCTGATGAAGCCGAACGCAGCCAGCGAAAAGTCCTGTTCGTCGGCCGCCTGGACCGGCAAAAGGGAATCGACGTCCTGCTCGACTCGTACAACAGGGTGAAGCCGAACTTCAAGCTGATCGTCGTCGGCGAGGCCGTGCGGAATGACCTTTTTCTTCCCAAGTCCGATCGGGTCGAGTTCAAGGGCTGGCTGGAAAAAGACGAGCTGGACGCCGTCTACCAGGACTGCGACGCCATCATCGTTCCGTCGAGATGGGAAGGCTTCGGGCTCGTTGCTGTCGAAGCCATGGCGAGGAGCAAGGCGGTTTTTGCATCCGCTGTGGGCGGCCTCGTCGACATCGTTGAAGACGACAGGAGCGGCCGGCTCTTTTCCCTGGAGCAGATGGACCAGATGCTGCGGGAAATCGACGGCATCCCCAATGAAACCCTGCGGCAGATGGGACAGACCGGGCGAAAGATCTTCGAAGAGAAGTTCACTTCGCAGCGAATGAACACCGCCATCGTCGATCTGTACAAGGAGTCGGTCCTGCCATGAAGATTTCTGGATTCTTTGCCCGAGGCCTCGTCGGGCTGCTGGGCACCCTGCTGTTCATTGCAGCGTCGATCAGCACGGCCAATGCCCGAGGCATCGACGGCTTGACCTCGGAGTACCCGGTTGCGCTGAGCGTGCAGATCGATCCCGCGACCATCACGGACGACGACCTGCATGAAATACGTGCGGCCGGTTTCGAATTCGTGCGGTTCGGCGTGCGGCCTCCGCTGAAAAGCGTCAACCCCAATTTGATCGACTACCCGGGCCTGATCCAGCGCGTGCGCAAGGCCAGGCTCGAAGCCATCGTCACGTTGTTCGGCGGCCGCGAGATCTGGGGACACGAGCCCTCGGACCTGCGTGGTGGCAGCCGCAGCAAGGAAACCATGTTCGCGGACTTTGCGAGCGACTTCATGAAGGCGCACACCACAGATGTCGCCGTCTGGGAGATATGGAACGAGCCGGACAACAAGACCTTCCTGCAGCCCAACCTTCTTTCGAACTTCGGGACTGCCTCGTCGGAGCTGTGCAACAAGCTGGCGCAGCAAAAGATCCAGCCGAACATCGTCATCGGATACGGCTTCGCGAAGCTGCCCTTCGCCGGAGGCAAGGTTCCTTCGGAGCTGGAGGATGCCTTTGTCTCGGCCGCCAGGACCGACTGCCTGACGGACATCTCGATCCATCCATACCGCTCGGTTCCCGAAACAGCGCTGGCCGACTACCAGAAGCTGCGTGCGCAACTGGACCAGCGGCAACTGAAGAAGACCGGCATCGTCGCTTCGGAATGGGGCTACGCCTCGTACATGCCGGTTCGCGACCGCAACGCACAGGCTTCGCTGATCTTCAGGGAGTACCTGATCAATGCCGCCGCGGGCATCAAGCTCCTGAACCTCTACTCGTGGCGCGACAGGGGCCAGTCTTACTTTTCGAAGGAAGACAACTTCGGAATCAAGTCCAAAGCCGGAGAAAAGAAAGAGGCCTATTCCGCGCTGACCGAGTTTCTCAAGATCGCCAAGCACTCCCAGAAGGTTTCGTACCAGGATGCCAAGGGCATGAGCCAACTGGTGCTGCGTCGCGGCGAGTCCTTGCTGCACGTGGTCTGGACGCAGGGCCCCGAACAAACCGTGTCGGTCCCCGCAGGCAGCGGCAAGAAATGCACGCGCGTCGACTTCTTCCCCCAGATGCGTGAAGGCAGTTGCGGAAACCCGTCGGGCGGGAGCTTTTCTGTCAAGGCGACTGCCAATCCCGTTTTGCTGTCCATATCGGACTGAGCGGGATGAAGCATCTGTCCGGACTCGGAAAACGCCTTGGTGGTCCGATCTACGCCGTTGCAGACCAATGCATATACAGCGCGAGCCAACTGCTCCTGAGCTTTGCGCTGGCTCGCGTGCTTTCGCCTTCGGATTTCGGCGTTGCCTCCGCATTCCTGGCGGTGAGCAGCTTTCAATACATCCTGCACATGGCCATGGTGCATGAGCCCTTGCTGATCAAGCGCTACTACGCGCATCGATCCGCGGCATGGCTCTCGTGGGCCCTGGTGGTTCTTTTTTCTTTTCTGGGGTACGCGGCCTGGCAAGTGGCGGCTTTTCCCGGGCAGCTGCACTGGGTGGGCGTGGCCCTGATCGTCGGCTACGAGATCTTCTGGATCTCGCGCAGCCTCCTGCTCACTGGGCGGCGGTACGGGATTCTTTGCGTCACCGGTGTGCTGGTCGGCGTGGGATATGTCGCCATCCTGAAAGCCGAAAAGCCCGCGACGTGGATGGAAGCCCTGCTGCTGATTTCCATCATCCAGGTCCCGTTTCTTTTTCTGGTGCTCAGGAGTGCGGGGAACGTGATGCTTCCGCTCCCGGCAGCGAAGAATGCGCAAGGGCTGACGGTCGGCGAATCGATGGCTTATGGCTGGAAAGCCAGCCTCTCCCAGTTCATGAGCTGGATCATGACGGGAGGGGCCATCCTGCTGCTTGGGTCCTCGGCAGACTCCGAGCAGGGTGGCTTGCTCAAGATCTACATCACCTTCCTGCTGCCGATGCAGTACGTGCTGTCGGCGCTTGGCTACTACCTGCTTCCGCAATTGGCGGCGAACTGGAATTCCGAAGGACGAAAAAAAGCCTTCCGCGATTTCATCAAGTTCGTGCTGCTCGGGTTCGTGATTGCCGAAGGGGTCGGCGTCTTGCTGGGCCTGCTGGGGCCCCGCCTCGTCGTTCTGGCATTCGGCCCGAACTACAGGGGAATGGATTTTTCCCCCTTCTTCTATGCGCCCGCGATCTTCGGGCTGACCATGTGCCTGCGGACGGGCTTCAGGGCGGCCGCGCGGCCAGGTGCCCTCTTGCTGTGCTCGATCGTCGGCGCCGTGGTGTTCGCCATTCTGATGTTCGCGGCAACGCCGCCCATCTCCTACATCCAGACCATCCGCGCCATGACCTGGGGCTTCGCCTGCATGGCCGCTTTGATGATCGGCTGGCTGTTCTATTTCATGCGAGCGACAACGACAGGGGAGAGTGCCTGAAAACGGGCAAGCAGGCCTTGGAGATCTTTATGAGCAACCCTTTGCTTCGCAGCGTAAGCATCGACGAGCGCCTTCGGTTCCTGAGGGATGGCGTGGTGTGCCTGCGCAAGATCATCTCGCCCGAATGGATCCAGCTGGCCCAGGACGGCATCGAGCAGCAGCGCCGCGCTCCTTCGCCCTACGCGACCGTGGTGGATGCCGACCCGCTCTATCTGCTGATCGACCAGATGCCTTCGATGAAGAACGGCATGCTCCAGCGCGTGGTGTTCGAGTCAGGCGCCGGCGAGATCGCCAAGCAGCTGACCGTGACGAGACGGCTGCGCTGGATTTACGACCAGCTGTTCTACAAAGGCCGCGGCCCTGCCGCCGAGACGCCCTGGCACCAGGACACGTCCTATGGATTGGCGGACAGCCACCGCATCGTGCGTGTATGGATGCCGGTCGACCACATGCCGCGCGAGACCGCCATCGAGGTGGTGCGCGGCTCGCACCTCTGGAAAACGCACTACGGGCTGAGCGGCAGCAAGATCGAGGTGCTGGACGATGAATTCGAACTGCCGGACATCGAAGCCAATCGCAGCGCCTTCGACATCGTGGGCTACGAGGTGGACCCGGGCGACGTGGTGGTCTTCAACTACCGGGCGCTGCACCATGCCGGCCCCGGCGTGAACTTCAACGAGAAGCGCAGGGCCTTTGCCATCCTCTACGCCGACGACGAACTCAGGCTGAGGCATCGTCCGTCCTTGTTGCCCGGGCCGTTGGACACCGCGGGCCTCGCGTGGCGCGACGGACAGAAGACGGGCGATTTTCCTGAGGTGTTTCGCGCCGTGTGAACTCAGTGCTTCTTCAGCAGAACGCGCACCGCCTCGGGCAAGGAGTTGACCTGCGGCATGAAGTGATCGAGCAGCGCGCCGAGGATCACCGCGCTCGCGACCGCGCCCAGCAGCGGCTTCCACGTGAGCCGCACGGCGGCAATGAGCCAGCCTTCGCGCGCCACCCGCACCGCGGCGCGCGCCGACACGTACGAGAAGGCGACTTCGATGGCCACGGCCAGAAGAGCGTCCCAGCTGAAGTACAGCAGCACGAGCGAGCCGGCGCCGAACAAGATGGCCACGCAGATCAGGAAAATGGCGACCACCGGCACGACGATGATCGCGCCTTCGTCCGCGGAACCGGCGACTTCGAGCGCGCCGCTCGCCACGTCGGACAGGGCACTGCCATCGCCGCCGCCACCACCGCCATGGGCATCGCCGACGCTCACGTGGCTCTGGGAGCCGCCGCCGCGTCCGCTGCCGAAGTCAACGTCGGGCGCATCGACATCGAAGTCCGTCCTGCGGCCCTCGACCAGCCGCCTGGCCCACCAGCGCAGCACCAGCAGATAGCCCAGGTACCCCACGCCCAGCGTGAGGAAGTAGCGCACCGCCAGCGAATCGACATGCAGCAGGTGCATCTGCAGCGCCGACACGCCCCACATCAGCAGCAGCGTGAAGGTGCCGATCAGGATGCCGTGCGTGCGCAGGCTGTAGTCGCGATGCAGGTCGCGTTCGACCTGCGTTTCCCACAGGCGCACGGAGCGCCAGTTGGAAAGGATCTTCATTGACCTTCGACGGGAGCGAAGGGTACGCGCTGCGCCACGGCGCACATCAGTTCATAGCCGACGGTGCCCGCGGCTCGCGCGACGTCGTCAATGGGGAGCACGGCGCCCGTCTTGGCCGACTTGCCCCACAGCGTGACCTCGCTGCCGAACTTCGCGTCGGGCACGTTCGTGAGGTCGACGGTGATCATGTCCATGCTCACGCGGCCGACCATGCGGGTGCGCACGCCGTTCACCAGCACCGGCGTGCCGGTGTTGCAGTGGCGCGGATAGCCGTCGGCATAGCCGACTGCCGCCACGCCGATGGTGAGCGGGCCCTCGGCCGTGAAGTTGGAGCCGTAGCCGATGGTGTCGCCGGCCTTCAGCGTCTGCACCGAGATGAGCTGGGTCGACAGCGTCATGGTGGGCTGCAGCTGCCAGTGCGCCGAATCGTGTTCGGGAAAGTCGGGCGCGCTGCCGTACAGCAGGATGCCGGGGCGCACCCAGTCGCCACGCGTCTGGTCGGCGTGGCGCAGGGTGGCGGCGCTGTTGGCGATGGAGCGTTCGCCCGGCAGGTCGCGGGTGACGCGCTCGAAGGTCTCGACCTGGTGGCCGATGCCGCGCGCGCCGTCGGCGTCGCTGAAGTGGGTCATGAGCGAAATCTCGTCGACCTGCGTGAGCGCGTTGAGACGGGTCCAGGCGGAGCCGAAGCGCTCGGGCGTGAAGCCCAGGCGGTTCATGCCCGAATTCATCTTCAGGAACACGCGCTGCGGCTTCAGGGTCTTGTGGGCGGCGAGCATGTCGATCTGCTCGTCGCAATGCACGGTGTGCCAGAGGTCCAGCCGCGAGCACAGCTCCAGGTCGCGAGCGTCGAACACGCCCTCCAGCAGCAGCACCGGGCCGCGCCAGCCGAGGGCGCGCACGCGCTCGGCTTCGGCCAGATCGAGCAGCGCGAAGCCGTCGGCGCCGCGCAATCCCTCATAGACCCGCTCGATGCCATGGCCATAGGCGTTGGCCTTGACGACGGCCCAGACGCGGGCTTCAAGGGCCGAGCGGCGCGCCCGGTCGAGGTTATGACGCAGGGCGTCGGTATGGACAGTGGCGAGTATGGGACGCGGCATGGGTGGTTCCGGGAGAGACTCGGGGACAATGCAGACCACGTTTTAGCATCTTCGGGAATGAGGTCGAACACCGTGGGGACGCCGGATTCCGCGTCGCACCCCCGTGCTATAACCGCCCATTCGCCCGCAACGCGACACTTTTTCACTACCGCCAGCAGACCCTCTGGCCAGCCAGCCCATCGATGAAGCGCGGTTTCTACACGATCATGTCGGCCCAGTTCTTTTCGTCGCTGGCCGACCAAGCGCTTTTCGTTGTTGCCGTCGATCTCATGCGAAGTTCGGGCGCGCCTGAATGGCAGCGCGCGGCACTGGTGCCGATCTTCGCGGTCTTCTATGTGGTGCTGGCGCCGCTGGTGGGGGCCTTTGCCGACGCCCTGCCCAAGGGCAAGGTGATGTTCATCAGCAATGCCATCAAGGTGGTGGGCTGCCTGATGATGCTGTTCGGCTCGCACCCGCTGCTGTCCTATTCGATCGTGGGGCTGGGCGCTGCGGCCTACTCGCCGGCCAAGTACGGCATCCTGACCGAGCTGCTGCCGGCGTCCCAGCTGGTCAAGGCCAACGGCTGGATCGAGGGGCTGACCATCGCGTCGATCCTGCTGGGCATCGTGCTCGGCGGCACGCTGGTGGGGCATGCCATTTCCAGCAAGCTGCTGGCCTTCGATCTCCCGTTCATCGACACCGGCATCGACACGCCGGCCGAGGCCGCAATCGCGGTGCTGATCTTCGTCTACGTGCTGGCGGCCTGGTTCAACACGCGCATTCCGCACACCGGCGTCGAGATGCGCCCGCTGCGCTCCAACCCCGAGCACGGCATGGCGCGCAACATCGCCGCGCTGCTGCCCGACTTCTGGCATTGCAACGCCCGCCTGTGGCGCGACCGCCTCGGCCAGATCTCGCTGGCCACCACCACGCTGTTCTGGGGCGCTGGCGGCAACCTCAAGTACATCGTGCTGGCCTGGGCTTCGCTGGCGCTGGGCTACAACACCACGCAGGCCTCGGCGCTGACGGGTGTGGTGACCATCGGCACGGCCGTGGGCGCCATCGTCGCCTCGATGCGCATGCGGCTGGACATGGCCACGCGCGTGATCCCCATGGGCATCGCGATGGGGCTGATGGTGATCTGCATGAACTTCATCAGCAACGTGTGGCTGGCGGTGCCGTTCCTGATTCTGCTTGGTGGCCTGGGCGGCTTCCTGGTGGTGCCGATGAATGCGCTGCTGCAGCACCGTGGCCACAACCTGATGGGCGCGGGCCGCTCCATCGCGGTGCAGAACTTCAACGAGCAGGCCTGCATTCTTCTGCTGGGCGGCTTCTACAGCGTGTGCACGGGGCTGGGCCTCTCGGCCTATGGCGCAATCAGCGCATTCGGTCTCGTCGTGGCGGGCTGCATGTGGCTCATCAAGCGCTGGCACGAGAACAACCTCAAGAAGTACCCTGAAGAGGTCGAGCACCTCCTGGCCATCGCCCGTAGCGACAAGCATCACTGACATCGCGCGCCCGCGTTGGTGAAACGGCCGGCGCGCCCGGCGCTCCACCCTTTTCCAACGCCACCATGCCCGCGCTCGCCCTGATCTTCAATGCCTTCGTCTGGGGCGTTTCGTGGTTTCCCTTCCGCCAGATCGCAGGCCATGGCATGCATCCGCTGTGGGCCACCTGCCTCATCTACCTGGCCATCGCGACGGTGATGGGCCTCATGCGCCGGCACGCGTGGAAAGGCTTCGCGGCCTTTCCGATGCTGGCGGTGCTGGGCTTCGCGGCCGGCTTCACCAACGTGGGTTTCAACTGGGCCGTGACGCAGGGCGACGTGGTGCGCGTGGTGCTGCTGTTCTATCTGATGCCGCTGTGGAGCGTGCTGCTGGGCTGGCTGCTGCTGGGTGAGCGGCCGACCGGCGGCGCGCTCGCGCGCGTGGCGCTGGCGCTGACCGGCGTGGTGGTGGTGCTGAAGGCGCCGGGCGCCGACTGGCCGGTGCCGTCGAGCCTGCCCGACTGGCTGGGCGTGGCGGCGGGCTTCGGCTTTGCCGTTACCAACATCGCGCTGCGCCATCTGCGGCAGGCTCCGGGCGAGTCGCGCGCGCTGGCGATGTTCTGCGGCTGCGCCCTCGTGGCCGGCATCACGGCGCTGGGCGGCACCGCGCTCGGCGCGTTCGATTCGCCGCTGCACGCCTCGCCGGGCTGGCTCGGCTGGGCGGTGCCGCTGGGCATAGCGTTCGTCTTCGCCAATGTGTGCCTGCAGTACGGCGCAGCCCGGCTCGCGGCCGCCGCGACCTCGGTGATCATGCTGTCGGAGGTGCTGTTCGCGAGCGTGTCGTCGGTGGCGCTGGGTGCGGCCGAGATGAGCCCGCGCATCCTCGCCGGCGGCGCGCTGATCGTGCTGGGCGCCGTCTGGGCGGCGTTTGCACGAACGCCCGCGCGGCGCGATGATCGCGCCTCTTCTCCCATCTGAGGAACAACAGCATGACCAGCGTCTACGACTTCGAGGCCAACCAGATCGACGGCAAGCCGGTGAAGCTCTCCGCCTTCAAGGGCAAGGTGCTGCTGATCGTCAACACCGCCAGCAAATGCGGCTTCACGCCGCAGTTCGCGGGGCTGGAGGCGCTGCATGAGAAGTACGCCGACCAGGGGCTCACGGTGCTGGGCTTTCCGTCGAACCAGTTCGGCGCGCAAGACCCGGGCAGCAACGAGGAAATCGGCGCCTTCTGCACCAGGAACTACGGCGTGAGCTTCCCGATGATGGAGAAGATCGACGTGAACGGCAGCAACGCCGCGCCGCTCTACCAGTGGCTCACCAAGGAAAAGCCGGGCCTGCTGGGCAGCACGGCCATCAAGTGGAACTTCACCAAGTTCCTGATCGGGCGCGACGGCAACGTGCTCAAGCGCTATGCGCCGCTGGACACGCCAGCCTCGCTCACGCGCGACGTAGAGGCCGCGCTGGCGGCGGGCTGAAGCCCCCTGCCCTGCCCTGGCCGCTCAGAACCTGAAGTCGGCCGTCTTCGAGCCCCCGCCCACCGTCACGCTCTGGGTCTTGGCGCCTTCGCCGGGCATGGCCGCATCGATCACGTAGCGCCCGTTCGGCAGGTCGACCAGGCAAACCGGGCCGCTGGCGCGGAACGCCAGGGCTGCGGCGTTGTTGGCGTCACCGCCCTTGATCGTCACGTCGACATTGGCCAGGTAGGCGCCATCGGCACGCGCGAACAGCAATGCCAGCGGATGGTCCTTCATGGCGGCGCGCATGGCCGTCGATTCGTCGGAGCCGATACCACCGCACACATAGCGCGCCGGGCCCGCGCCCTGCCAGGGCGGCATGGCGCCTTGCGCCTGCGCGGCCATCGCACCGGCCGCGCAGGTGCAGGCCAGCAGCACGCGCCGCAGCGTGGAAGGAATAAGGGATGCGACAACATGGGACATGGCACTGGCTCCTTGCAGATTCGGTGCAGCCATGATGCGCCGCGAACCGGCTTCGCGCGAGTCGGACCAACACCCTCCTGCTTGTGCGATCAGGCCTTGTCAGACAGCGCCGCATCCAGCAGTTCGACCCAGTGCCGCACCGGCGTGTCGCCGCTGCCGCTTTGCAGGTGCGTGATGCAGCCGATGTTGGCCGACGCGATGGTGGTGGGCTGCAGCTGCTTCAGGTGGCCCAGCTTGCGGTCGCGCAGCGGATAGGCCAGCTCGGGCTGCAGCACCGAGTAGGTGCCGGCCGAGCCGCAGCACAGGTGCGATTCGTTCATTGCCACGCGCACGTCGAAGCCGAGCGCGCGCAGGTGCGTCTCGACGCCGCCGCGCAGCTTCTGGCCGTGCTGCAGCGTGCACGGCGGGTGATAGGCCACCACGCCCGCAGGCGCCTTCACGCGGGCCTTGAGCGCGGGCACGAGATCGGGCAGCAGCTCGCTCAGGTCGCGCGTGAGCTCGCTGATGCGCGCGGCCTTCAGCGCATAGGCAGCGTCGTGCTGGAGGATGTGGCCGTACTCGCGCACGGTGACGCCGCAGCCCGACGCGTTCATGACGATGGCTTCGACTCCACCTTCGTCAGGACGGCGCTCCACCAAGGGCCACCACGCGTCGATGTTGGCGCGCATCTGCGCCTTGCCGCCGTCCTGGTCGTTCAGGTGGAACTTCACCGCGCCGCAGCAGCCGGCCGCCGGCGCAATCACCGCCTGGATGCCGGCTGCGTCGAGCACGCGCGCGGTGGCGCTGTTGATGTTGGGCATCATCGACGGCTGCACGCAGCCCGCGAGCATCAGCACCTTGCGTGCATGCGTGGCAGTGGGCCATGCGCCGGCTTCCTGCTTCGCGGGCACCTTGGCTTTCAGCGCCTCGGGCAGGAGGCCGCGCACCGATTGGCCGAGCTTCATCGCGGGGCCGAAGAGCGGCGACGACAGGCCCTCCTTCAACAGCCAGCGCTGTGCCGACTCCATCGCGGGGCGCGGCACCTTCTGGTCGACGATCTTGCGGCCGATGTCGACGAGGTTGCCGTACTGCACGCCGCTCGGGCAGGTGCTTTCGCAGTTGCGGCAGGTGAGGCAGCGGTCGAGGTGCAGCTGCGTGCTGCGCGTGGGCTCCTTGCCCTCGAGCACCTGCTTGATGAGGTAGATGCGCCCGCGCGGACCGTCCAGCTCGTCACCGAGCAGCTGGTAGGTCGGGCAGGTGGCGGTGCAGAAGCCGCAGTGCACGCATTTGCGCAGGATGGCTTCGGCTTCGCGGCCTTCGTCGGTGCCGCGAAATTCGGGGGCGAGCTCGGTTTGCATGTCTGTCGGTTCTTGTTGTTTTACGTGGGGGCGAGCAGGCGGCCGCGGTTGAAGATGCCGTGAGGATCGAACTCGCGCATCAGCGCGCGCTGGATGCGTTCGACAGGAGAGCTCAGTACATCGAAGCGCGGGACACTGCCTTGTTGCGTGCCTAGGTCGGGCAGACGGAACAGCGTGGCATGGCCACCCGCCGCGCGTGCGATCTCGCGGATGCGCGCGGCCTGTTCGGGCGCAGCCTTGTACCAGCGCTGGCCGCCGTGCCATTCGATCAGCGGCGCGGCGCCGTCGAGCGAGAGCATGGGCGCGGTCTGCGGCACCGACAGGCGCCACAGCGCATCCGTGCCTTCGTTCGTGGCGAACCACGGCAGTTGCTGGTCGCGCAGCGATTGCCAGTCGGCGGCGGCGCGCGCGTTGTCCTTGCGCTCGCCGCCGAGGTGCGTGCATGCCGCTTCCACCGCGGCGACCGCACCGCGCAAACGCAGATAGAGCGTGCCCTGCCCTTCGTATTCGAACCAGCAACTCGCGTTGAGCGGCAGCGGCCGGCCGCCCCACTCATTGAGCAGCCGCAACGCATCGGTCTGGTTGCAAGCGAACTCGAGCGTGGCTTCGGCGGGCGCCACGGGCAGCACCTTGAGACTCACCTCGGCGATCACGCCCAGCGTGCCGAGCGAGCCGGCCAGCACGCGTGAGACGTCGTAGCCCGCGACGTTCTTCATCACCTGGCCGCCGAAGGTCAGCACCTCGCCGCGGCCGTTGACGATCATGGCGCCGAGCACGTAGTCGCGCACCGCGCCGACGCTGGCGCGCGCCGGGCCGCTGAGGCCTGCGGCGACCATGCCACCGACGGTGCCGTTGCTGCCGAAGCACGGCGGCTCGAACGGCAGGCACTGGCCCTTCTCCGCCAGCGCCGCTTCGAGTTCGGCGAGCGGCGTACCGGCGCGCGCGGTGACGACCAGCTCGCTGGGCTCATAACTGGTGATGCCGGCGAGCGCGCGCGTGTCGAGCAGCTCGCGTTGCGGCGTCTCCCCGTAGAAATCCTTGGTGCCGCCGCCGCGAATGCACAGCGGCGTGGCGTCGGCAGTGGCGGCGCGGATGCGCTCGACGATCTGGTGGAGTGCGTTGTCCGTCTCCATCAGAACCTCGGCAGATCCGGGTGCTGCAGCTTGCCCCCGCGCACCACCTGCTTGCCGTACTCGGCGCAGCGCTGCAGCGTGGGAATCACCTTGCCGGGGTTCAGCATGCCCTCGGGATCGAAGGCGCGCTTGACGCCGAACATCTGCTCGTTCTCCGCGGCGGTGAACTGCACGCACATGCTGTTGAGCTTTTCCACGCCCACGCCATGCTCGCCCGAGACGGTGCCGCCCATCGCGACGCTGGTCTCCAGGATGTCGGCGCCGAACAGCTCGCAGCGGTGCAGCTCGTCGGGGTCGTTGGCGTCGAACAGCACCAGCGGATGCAGGTTGCCGTCGCCCGCGTGGAACACGTTGCAGCAGCGCAGGTTGTATTTCTTCTCCATCTCCTGGATGGCCAGCAGGATGTCGGCCAGGCGCTTGCGCGGAATGGTCGAGTCGAGGCACATGTAGTCGGGGCTGATGCGGCCCGAGGCGGGGAACGCGTTCTTGCGCCCGCTCCAGAACTTCATGCGCTCTTCTTCGCTGCTGCTCACCGCGATGGCGGTCGCGCCGCAGCCACGCAGCACGCCGGTCATGCGGCCGATTTCTTCTTCCACTTCCTCGGGCGTGCCATCGGATTCGCACAGCAGGATGGCGGCGGCATCGAGGTCGTAGCCCGCGCGCACGAAGTCTTCGACGGCGGCGGTCATGGGCTTGTCCATCATCTCCAGCCCTGCCGGAATGATGCCGGCCGCGATCACCGCGGCCACTGCGTCGCCGGCTTTGCGCACGTCGTCGAAGCTGGCCATGATGCAGCGCGCGAGCTGCGGCTTGGGCACGAGCTTGACGGTGACTTCGGTGGTCACGGCCAGCATGCCTTCGCTGCCGATGACGAGCGCGAGCAGGTCGAGCCCCGGCGCGTCGAGCGCCTCGCCGCCGAATTCGATGGGCTCGCCTTCGGCGGTGAAGCCACGCACGCGCAGCACGTTGTGCAGCGTCAGGCCGTACTTCAGGCAGTGCACGCCGCCCGAGTTCTCGGCCACGTTGCCGCCGATGGTGCAGGCGATCTGGCTCGACGGATCGGGCGCGTAGTAGAGGTTGAAGGGCGCGGCCGCCTCGCTGATGGCGAGGTTGCGCACGCCGCACTGCACGATGGCCGTGCGGCTGACCGGATCGATCTTCAGGATGCGGTTGAACTTGGCGAGCGACATGGTCACGCCCATGGTGTGAGGCATGGCGCCGCCCGAGAGCCCGGTACCCGCCCCGCGCGCCACCACGGGCACGCCGAGCTGGTGGCAGGTCTTGAGCACGGCGGCCACCTGCGCCTCGGTTTCGGGCAAGGCCACCACGAGCGGGCGGGCGCGGTAGGCGGTGAGGCCGTCGCACTCGTAGGGGGTGGTGTCTTCTGCGTGCCAGATCAGGGCGTGGGCTGGCAGATGAGCCTGCAGCGCTCGCACCACCTGGGACTGGCGCTCTGTTTTCTGTAGCGAATCGTTTTGCGTGGGGGTGAGCGGCGCGTTCATGCGGCGACCTCTTTTCTTCTGCTCGCGGGATGTCTCGGTTCTACCCGCACTCTACGGACATTGCGGCAGGCCCGGGTTGATGGATTTTTGCCGGGCGCTTGAAAGAACTTCGCGGGTTCAGCGCAGGCTCTGCTCGAGCCAGTCGGCAAAGGCCGCGCATTCCCAGCGCTCGAGCGTGCCCGGCTGCCAGCAGATGTAGTGCCGGTGCGGCGACAGCACAGCCTGGTCGGACAGCGCCACCAGCCGACCCGATTCGAACCACGCCGCGCCCATCTTCTGCCGTACCAGCGCCACGCCGAAGCCGCTGGCCGCGGCGTCGTACACAAGCCCCAGGTCGTTGAACTGCGAGCCGATGTTGGGCTCGGGCTGGTCGAGCCCGCAGCTCGCGAACCAGGTGCCCCAGGGTTCGAGCGGGCTGCGGATCAGCCGTGCGCTGGCAATCTCCGCCGCAGTGCGAAAACCGGTGAAGGGGCCGAACTCGTTGAGGTAGCTCGGGCTGCAGGCGGGCACGACCTGCTCCTCGAGCAGGAGCCGGTGCTCACAGTCGGCGTACCCGCCGGGGCCGTAGCGCACTTCGAGGTCGGCCTGCTCGGCCGTGACGTCGAGCAGCGGGATCGACACCTGCAGCACCAGTTCGATGTCTGGATAGATGTTGCGGAACAGCTCCAGCCTCGGCATGAGGAACTGGCGGCTGAAGGTCGGCGTGACGGCGATGCGCAGGCGCGTGGCGCGTTGGGCTGCGTTGGCGCCGAGCGGCGTGGCCTGCAGCGCAGCAAGCCCCGTGCGCACGTTCGCGAGGTAGGCTGCACCGTCGGCCGTGAGGCTGAAGTCGCTGCGGCCGAAGAGCTTGAAGCCGATGTGCGATTCGAGCTGTCGGATGCGGTGGCTCACCGCACTGGGCGTGACGCACAACTCATCGGCTGCGCGGCCCGCGTGACGCAGCCGGGCCACTGCCTCGAAGGTCAGCAGGCACTGGATGGGTGGGATGTGTTGCAGGGCCATGCGGTTCTTGTGCTTTTGTTCAGGGCGCGTGCGAATGACACCGGGTACTCCCCTGCGCGAATGTCCCCCGTCGACGTGATCGCGCGCCCTGAACAAACCACGTCACAACCCACCCTAGTCCTCGAAGAAGCTGACCGGCAACCCAGGCGTATCGACCCGCATGGAAATCACCGTGCCCGAGGCGGGAAGTCGCTCGATCTCGGCAGCAGGCCGACCCTTGCGGCCGCTGGTGACGAACAACGTCTTCAGGTCATCGCCGCCGAAGCAGGGCATGGTCGGGCATTGAACAGGCACGGGAACAGAGGCCACGATTTCGCCCGAAGGTGCAAAGCGCAGCAGCTGCGCGCCTTCGAACATGGCAACCCAATAGTGGCCTTGCGCGTCGATGGTGGCGCCGTCGGGGCGGCCTTGGTAGCCCATCGGTGCTTCGGGCGTCCAGCCCTCAGGCTTGGCGTCGAACTGGTGGAACACGCGGGCGTGCGAGAGCGAGTTGCCCTCGGCGTCCCAGTCCCACGCGCACACCACGTGCGCAGCGGTGTCGGCCCAGTAGAGGGTGCGGGCATCGGGCGAGAAAGCGAGGCCGTTGGCGGTGGTGGACTCGTTGGCCATCTGCGTCAGCGTGGGCGAGACGCCGGTGTCGGGGCGTGCATCGAAGCAATAGAGCGCGGCATTGGCGCGGTCCTTGGCTTCGTTGAGCGAACCGCCCCAGAAGCGGCCCAGCGCGTCGCACTTGCCGTCGTTGAAGCGCATGGTGCGCACGTCGTGCTCCACGCGCGCCATCGCGACCAGTTCGCCGCCCCACTCGCGCGCGCGGTAGATGCCGTCGCGCAGCGCAATCACGAGGCCGCCACTGCGCGCGGGCGCCATGCAGCCGGGCTCGGTGGACAGCGGCCATCGCTCGACCCTGGCATTGGCGGAGCCGATGTCGCCGCAGGTGCGCAGCACGGCGCGGCCGGGAATGTCGAGCCAATAGAGCGAGCGCTCCTGGGGATGCCAGAACGGCGACTCGCCGAGTTCGCAGAGGCTGTCTTCGAGGGAGGTCCACATGGTGTCGCGATTGTGCCCCCGGCCATCGCGGCAAAGGGCAAAAAAAAGCCCGCTGGCGCCGGAGCGCTTGCGGGCTGAACATCCAAAGGAGACCTCGCTTGAAAAACTCGTTACGAAGAATTGTTCTTGTAAAAGGTGGTGGTGGTCGTTTCAGTGGCGGGGCTGCCCGAAGGCAACCCGGCCAGAGCAGATCAGCGGTTGTAAGCCGTTTCGCCGTGCGACGAGATATCGAGGCCTTCGCGCTCTTCCTCTTCCGACACACGCAGGCCGAGGGTCAGGTCGGCGATCTTGTAGGCGATGAAGGCAACCACGCCGGACCACACGACGGTGAGCGCCACGCTCTTGATCTGGATCCAGACCTGTGCGCCCATCGCGAAGGTGTCGGGCGTTGCGCCGCCGGTGCCGCCAAGGCCCTTGGCCGCGAACACACCAGTCAGGATGGCACCCAGGATACCGCCCACGCCGTGCACGCCGAACACGTCGAACGCGTCGTCGGCACCGAGCATGCGCTTCA
Organism: Variovorax sp. YR634; assembly: GCF_900106655.1. Classification (NCBI taxonomy): domain Bacteria; kingdom Pseudomonadati; phylum Pseudomonadota; class Betaproteobacteria; order Burkholderiales; family Comamonadaceae; genus Variovorax; species Variovorax sp. YR634. The sequence continues at coordinate 1,738 of NZ_FNOL01000004.1, read as the reverse complement.
GACCGCCCACGCCCCACAGGCAGACCAGGCCGGCCAGCAGGCCCAGCACGATCGAACCCATCGGGCCGATGAAACCGGCGGCAGGCGTGACGGCCACGAGGCCGGCAACGGCACCGGACGCAGCGCCCAGCATCGAGGCCTTGCCCTTGTGCAGGCTTTCACCCAGGATCCACGACAGGGCCGCGGCAGCGGTGGCGAGCACCGTGTTGATGAAGGCCAGGCCGGCGACGGCGTTGGCAGCACCAGCCGAGCCGGCGTTGAAGCCGAACCAGCCAACCCACAGCAGCGAAGCGCCGACCATGGTGAGCGTGAGCGAGTGAGGCGTGAACGCTTCCTTGCCGTAGCCGACGCGCTTGCCGACCATGTAGGCGCCGACCAGGCCGGCCACACCGGCGTTGATGTGCACCACGGTGCCGCCAGCGAAGTCGAGTGCGCCGTCCTTGCCCAGCAGGCCGCCGCCCCACACGATGTGGGCAATTGGCACGTAGCTGAAGGTGAACCACAGCACCGAGAACAGCAGCACGGCCGAGAACTTGGCACGCTCTGCGAACGCGCCGACGATCAGCGCCACGGTGATGGCCGCGAAAGTGCCCTGGAAGGCGACGAACACGTATTCGGGAATCGTGGTCAGCGCGCCGAAGGTCTCCTGCGTGATGCCCTTCATGAAGATCTTGTCGAATCCTCCGAAGAAGTTGCCGTCACCGGAGAAGGCCAGGCTGTAGCCGTAGATGGCCCACAGGATGCTGATCAGCGAGAAGATCACGAAGACCTGCATCAGCACCGACAGCATGTTCTTCGAGCGGCCCAGGCCACCGTAGAACAGCGCGAGGCCGGGAATGGTCATCAGGATCACGAGAAGCGTCGAAGTCAGCATCCAGGCGGTGTCGCCGGAGTCGATCTTCGGAGCGGGTGCGGCGGCGGGCGCCGCGGGAGCTGCGTCGGCGGCAGCGGCCGGAGCTGCTGCGGCTGCAGGCGCGGCAGCGGGGGCCGATGCCGACGCGGCCGGTGCTTCGGCCGTGGCCGCAGCGGGGGTTTGCGCGAAGCCGGCAGTACCGGCAGCCAACACGCTCAAGCCGAGCGCAAGAGAGACAAGCAGTTTTTTCATAATCGTTGTTCTTTCGGGCCTGGACTCGATCAGAGGGCTTCGCGGCCCGTTTCGCCGGTGCGGATGCGCACGACTTGTTCGAGGTTGTAGACAAAAATCTTGCCGTCGCCGATCTTGCCGGTGCGTGCCGCGCCTTCGACAGCCTCGATCACGCGATCGACCAGGTCGTCGGAGACGGCCGCTTCGATCTTGACCTTGGGCAGGAAGTCGACCACGTACTCCGCGCCGCGGTAGAGCTCGGTGTGCCCCTTCTGGCGACCGAAGCCCTTGACCTCAGTGACGGTAATCCCCTGCACGCCGATGGCCGACAGTGCTTCGCGCACCTCATCGAGCTTGAACGGTTTGATGATGGCTGTGACCAGCTTCATGAGTTTTCTCCTTCGGATGGAAATGGAATGGTGCGGCAGCTTGGGCCGCACCTCGTTGTTGTATGGATTACAGCGTCTTCGTCAGCGTGAGGATGAAGCGCGCCTTGTTCGGCGAGTAGGTCGTCTGGCCGAAGGTGCCGAAGCCGAGGTCGACGCCCGGGTTGGCCACCGCGAGGTACGAGCTCTTCTTGTTGGCGCCCTGCACCGAGCCGGTCAGCGACAGGCCGTTGCCGAAGTCGTAGCTCGCGCCGACGTTGTAGTCGAC